>JAZKZH010000040.1:0-6858 GCA_045612545.1 Eubacteriales bacterium | reverse complement strand
CTCCGACTTCCTCGTCAGCGCATTCAGAAAATATACTAAGTAAAGGAGGAAAAGATAAATGCAAAGAGTTGGTGTTTTTGTATGTTGGTGCGGAAGCAATATCGCAGGTACGGTTGACGTTGTAGCGGTAGCTGAGGCGCTCAAGAATGAGCCCGGCGTGGTCTTTTCCACCAATTATCAGTATATGTGCTCACAGGCAGGTCAGGATATCATCAAGGACGCTGTGAAAGACCACAAGCTCACGGTCATTGTAGTTTGCTGGTGTTCCCGCAGAATGGATGAGGCTACCTTCCGCAAAACTGCGGCAGCGGCAGGCCTGAATCCTTATATGGTAGAAATTGCCAATATCCGTGAGCAGTGCTCTTGGGTACATAAGGATATGCTCACCGGCACCGAGAAGGCAATCGTCCTCGGTAAGGCGGCTGTTGCAAAGGTGAACCTCAATGCACCCCTTACTCCCGGCGAATCTCCCGTAACCAAGCGTGCGCTGGTTATCGGCGGCGGGATCGCAGGTATTCAGACGGCTCTCGATATCGCAGATGCGGGCTTCCCCGTGGATATCGTGGAAAAACAGCCCACCATTGGCGGTAAGATGGCTCAGCTGGATAAAACCTTCCCCACCCTTGACTGTGCCGCTTGTATCCTGACCCCCAAGATGGTGGACGTTGCGCAGAACGATAAGATCCGTATCTTC
This sequence comes from Eubacteriales bacterium, assembly GCA_045612545.1. Lineage (GTDB taxonomy): Bacteria > Bacillota > Clostridia > Oscillospirales > CAG-382 > Coliplasma. Next base: position 6,164 of record JAZKZH010000040.1, on the reverse strand, counting down.
TCTTACAGCGAGGTTACCGACGTAAACGGATTTGTAGGTAATTTCGACGTTAAGATCAAGAAGAAGGCGAGATACGTTAAGGAAGAGATCTGTACCGGTTGCGGCGCTTGTGTGGAAAAGTGCCCCATGAAGAAGGTACCCAACGAGTTCAACCTGGGTATGGATAACCGCCATGCCATTTACATCCCCTTTGCACAGGCAGTGCCGAAGGTGGCTACCATCGATCCCAATGCTTGTAATATGCTCAAGAACGGCAAGTGCGGCGTTTGCTCCAAGGTTTGTGCCGCAGGTGCGATCGATTACACCCAGAAGGATGAGATCATCGAAGAAAAGTATGGCGCAATCGTGGTTGCTACCGGCTTTAACCCCATCAGCATGGAAAAATTCGATGAGTTTGCATACAGCCAGTCCAAGGACGTGATCACCTCTCTTGAGTTTGAGCGTCTGACCAATGCGGCAGGTCCTTCCGCGGGCAAGCTGCTTCGTCCCTCCGACGGCAAGCATCCCCACACCATCGTTTTCCTGCAGTGTGTAGGCTCCCGTTGTGAATCCTGCGCAGAGAAGGGCAAGGAATATTGCTCCAAGATCTGCTGTATGTACACCGCAAAGCACGCTATGCTTACCCGCGACAAGTACCCGGATACCGAGGTTTACGTGTTCTATATCGACGTAAGAACCCCCGGTAAGAACTTCGATGAGTTCTATCGCCGTGCTGTTGAGGAATACGGTGTTAAGTACATTAAGGGTATGGTTGGTAAGGTCGTTCCCCAGGGAGATAAGCTCATGGTGCAGGCCTCCGATCTGATCTCCAATAAGCAGCTTCACATCGATGCGGATCTGGTTGTTCTGGCCGCCGCTATTGAGCCTGATAAGTCTGCACGTCCCCTTGCTACTATGCTGACCGCAAGCATGGATACCAACGATTTCTTCACCGAGGCCCATCCCAAGCTTCGTCCCGTAGAAAGCCCCACTGCAGGTGTGTTCCTTTCCGGTGCTTGCCAAGGCCCCAAGGATATTCCCGAAACGGTTTCCCAGGCCAGTGCTGCCGCGGCAAAGGTAATTGCTCTTCTGGTAAAGGATAAGCTTACCGGTAATCCCTGTGTTGCAAGCTCCAACGAGCTTATGTGTAACGGCTGTTCCAGCTGTGAGAGAGTATGTCCCTACGGTGCTATCTCTTATATCGATAAGGAATTCCGTATGCCCGACAGAACCACCAAGATCAGACGTGTGGCATCCGTGAACCCTGCGGTTTGCCAGGGCTGCGGCGCTTGTACCGTTGCTTGTCCTTCGGGTGCAATGGATCTGAACGGATTCAAGAATAATCAGATTATGGCGGAGGTTGACGCAATATGCAAGTAAAAGAATATAAGCCCTTGATCGTTGCATTTTGTTGCAACTGGTGCTCCTATGCGGGCGCCGACCTTGCCGGTAATAACCGTCTTGCATATCCTGCAGACGTGAAGATTATCCGCGTTCCCTGCTCCTGCAGAGTAAACCCCATGTTTATTCTCCGCGCCTTCCAGAGAGGTGCTGACGGTGTCATCCTTTGCGGTTGCCACCCCGGAGACTGCCATTACACCTCGGGTAACTATTATACCCGCCGCCGTATGGCCGCACTCTTCTCCATGCTTGACTATCTGGGCATTGAGCGTGAGCGTACCCGCGTAGAATGGGTATCCGCCGCTGAGGGCGCAAAGTTTGCCGCAACCATGAACGATTTCGCTGCCAAGGTTGCAGCTTTGGGAGAAAATAAGAGATTGGAGGATTTGAGATGCAAAAAATAACTCGACAGCAATTGCTGGATAAGGCGTCCGAGCTGCTTGCGAACGGTACTGTCAGCTGTGTTCTCGGCTGGGGTGCGGGCGAGTTTGGCTACGACGTAACTCCTACTCTCTTCAAGAGTGCGGACGAGCTGAAAAACGGCTTCATTTATAACGATTTCTGCGGAGCAAACTTCGCAAAATATCTGGTTGCCAAAACCCAGAAGCTGGAGGGTAAGATCCTTGTGTTCCTGAAGCCCTGCGATACCTATAGCTTCAACCAGCTTCTTACCGAGCATAGATTCGACCGCGAAAAGGTATATGCCGTGGGCATTCCCTGCGATGGCATGGCCGATATCGCAAAGGTAAAGGCAATTGCGGGAGACGGAATTTCTTCCATCGCCTGCGACGGTGACAGCATCTCGGTGACGACTCTGTACGCCGATGAACCCGTTACCGTAAAGACTGCCGATGTGCTTCTTGAACGCTGTGTGAATTGCAAGAGCAAAAAGCACGTGGCTTATGACGAGCTTCTCGGCGAGGAGGGCGAGGTTGTTGAATCTGCCCGCTTTGACGAGGTTGCACGTCTGGAGGCTATGACTCCCGACGAGAGATTTGCATTCTGGCAGAGCCAGCTTTCCAAATGCATTCGCTGTAACGCTTGCCGCGATGCTTGCCCTGCTTGCACCTGCGAAAAGTGCGTGTTCGACAATCCCAATTCCGGTGTGGAGAACATATCTCCCGCCAACAGCTTTGAAGAAAAGATGTTCCATACCATCAGAGCCTTCCACGTAGCGGGCCGTTGCACCGACTGCGGAGAATGCTCCAGAGTATGCCCCCAGAACATTCCTCTCCACCTTCTCAACCGTAAGTTCATCAAGGATATCAATGAGTTCTACGGCGAGTATCAGGCAGGTGCCGAGGTAGGCTCTCGCGCTCCTCTGGTGAATTACACCACCGAGGATATTGAGCCGGGTGAGGTTTTTGATAGGAGGGATAACAATGCTTAAGCTTTCTCTTGATAAAATCCAAGCTTTGTTTGCAAAAATTTCCGAGAACGCAAAGCTGTACCTGCCCGTTGACAATGCCGATGGCTCTGCAAGCTATGCTGAATGGAGCGAAGGGACTCAGTGGTCCAACGCTTTGAACACTGCAAAGAGCCCCAAGGATTTCTTCTTCCCCCAGACCGAGGATCTGATGAGATTCAAGACCGAGGGCAAATCCATCGAGATCATCGACGTTAGAGAAGAAATGACCGACTTCGTGGTATTCGGTGTCCGTGCTTGTGACGTTAAGAGTTTTGACATTCTTGACAGAGTGTTCCTTTCCGAGCCTCGCGACAGCTTCTATGCCATGAAGCGCGAAAAGGGAATCATCGTTTCGATGGCTTGTACAAGACCTGCCGAAACCTGCTTCTGCACCTCCTTCGGCATCGACGCTACGGAGCCTGCAGGGGATGTTTCCGCTTGGAAGACCGAGGATGCGCTCTATCTCCGCGCCAACACCGAAAAGGGTACCAAGCTCCTGGATAGCATGGGTGACCTTCTGACCGAGGATTCCGACGAGGCTGTTCTGGAACAGAAGAGTGCTGTGGCAAAGGTTATGGATAAGCTTCCCTTGAAGGAGCTTCCCCTTGGCGATTTTGGCGGCGGCAAGACCCAGGAGCTGTTCAACAATCCCGCATGGGATGAGCTTTCCGCTACCTGTCTCGGTTGCGGTACCTGTACCTTTGTTTGCCCCACCTGCCAGTGCTACGATATCAAGGATTTCAATACGGGTAACGGTGTCATTCGTTACAGATGCTGGGACTCCTGTATGTATTCCGAATTTACCAAGATGGCTCACGGTAACAACAGACTTACCCAAAAGGAGCGTTTCCGCCAGAGATTTATGCACAAGCTGGTTTACTATCCCGAAAACAACGAGGGTCTGTTCAGCTGTGTAGGTTGCGGAAGATGTCTTGCCAAGTGTCCTATTTCCATGAACATCGTTAAAGTCATGAAGAAGATCGGAGGAAACAAAGGTGAATAATTTCGATACGTTGATTCCTTCCGTGGGCGTGATCACCGACGTGCGTATTGATACGCCCGATATCAAAACCTTCCGTGTGGTAACTCTCGACGGAAAAAAGGCCTTTGACCATCGTCCCGGACAGTGTGCAATGCTTTCCATCCCCGGTGTGGGCGAGGCTATGTTCTCCATTACCTCCTCTCCCACCAACACCGAATACATGGAATTTTCCATTAAGAAGTGCGGCTGCGTTACCGAGTGGCTCCATCAGGCAGAGGTAGGCCAGCAGATCACCATCAGAGGTCCTTACGGCAATCCTTTCCCGGTGGATGACGTGTTTGCAGGGAAGAATCTGCTCTTCATCGCAGGCGGTGTAGGTCTTGCACCTCTCCGTTCCGTTATCAACTACTGCCGCCACTACCGCGACCGTTACGGCGATATCGACATCGTTTACGGCTCCCGCAGTAAGGCAGATCTGCTGGATTATCGTGAAATCATCGAGGAATGGTCCAATGATGCAGGCGTAAACGTTCACCTCACCATTGACAATGCCCAGCCCGAATGGGACGGTCACGTTGGCTTTGTTCCCAACTATGTAAAAGAGCTTGGCTTTGATACCAACAAAACCGCCGTGCTTTGCGGTCCTCCCATTATGATCAAGTTCACCCTTGAAGGACTTATTTCCCTCGGCTTCGATAAGACCCAGGTTTATACCACCCTTGAGCTTCGCATGAAGTGCGGCGTGGGTAAATGCGGAAGATGCAACGTAGGTGCAAAGTATGTCTGCAAGGATGGCCCTGTGTTCAGATGTGATGAGCTTGAAGAGCTTCCCAGCGAATATTAAAGGAGAAAAAAGATGGAAAAGACAGTAAATATATTTCTTTTTGGTAAAAAGTACGCAGTTCCGGAAAATCTGACGATCATGACCGCTATGGAATATGCAGGTTATCAGCTGGTTCGCGGCTGTGGCTGCAGAAACGGCTTTTGCGGTGCTTGCGCTACCATTTACCGTATCAAGGGCGACAAGGAGCTTCACGCTTGCCTCGCTTGCCAGACGAAGGTTGAGGACAATATGTACATTGCCACTCTGCCCTTCTTCCCCCTCGCAAAACAGGTTTACAACATCCACGAGATTCCCGTAAACGAAACCGTTATGATGCAGCTTTACCCCGAAATCTACGCTTGTATCGGCTGCAACGCTTGTACCAAGGCTTGCACGCAGGGTCTGAACGTTATGCAGTATATCGCATACGCACAGCGCGGTGATTTCGAAAAGTGCGCAGAAGAGTCCTTCGACTGCGTTATGTGCGGCGTTTGCTCCAGCAGATGTCCCGCAGGTATTTCTCATCCTCAGGTTGCAATGCTCGCCAGAAGAATCAACGGTAAGTATCTTGCTCCCGGCTGCGGCCACCTTGAGGACAGAGTAAAAGAGATCAAAGACGGCGATTTCAACCAGCTCATCGAGGCTCTTATGCAGAAGCCCATCGAAGAGATGAAAGAGCTGTACAACACCCGTGATATCGAGAAGTAAGGAGGAAGTGCAAATGTATTCTGAACAGTTCAAAGAATCCCTGGCGCTGGTTGAAGCGTCTAGAGAGAAAAATATTGCTCTTGAGCCGGTTCGTATGACCGCAGAGCAAAAGGAAAACGTGCTTGCCTCCTTCCACCCCGACTATAAGACCTCCGAATTTGCAGTTCTTGAGATCGGCCCCAACAAGGGTGATAAGGTACCCAAGGAGCTGGCTGAGATCCTGCAGGCACACAGCCGTATTACCGCAGACAGCGTGAATCTGGACGCTCCCGACTACGAGACCGACGTTCTGGTCATCGGCGGCGGCGGTGCAGGTGCTTCTGCTGCCATTGAGGCACACGAGGCAGGCGCTAACGTTATGGTGGTTACCAAGCTCCGTATGGGCGACGCCAACACCATGATGGCAGAGGGCGGTATTCAGGCTGCAGATAAGCCCAACGACTCTCCCGCAATCCATTTTGTGGACGCCTTCGGCGGCGGACATTTTGCCGCCAAGCGCGAGCTGCTCAAGAAGCTGGTTTGCGATGCTCCCGAGGCTATTCAGTGGCTCTCCGAGCTTGGTGTCGAGTTCGATAAAATGCCCGACGGCACCATGGTCACCACCCACGGCGGCGGTACCTCTCGCAAGAGAATGCACGCCGCAAAGGATTACTCCGGAGCCGAGATCATGAGAACGCTTCGTGATGAAGTGATCAATCTGGGTATTCCTGTGGTGGATTTCACTTCTGCTATCGAATTGATTTTGGATGATCAGGGCAACGCCGCAGGCGCTGTTTTGATGAACATGGAAACCAAGGAGCTGATGGTTGCACGTGCAAAGACCGTGATTTTGGCAACCGGAGGAGCAGGAAGAATGCACTATC
>JAZKZH010000039.1:0-12344 GCA_045612545.1 Eubacteriales bacterium | reverse complement strand
ATTAAAACAATACTCAATTCCGCAGATATGAAAGCAATTCCTTTGTATGAAAGAGTGGGTTTCCATACTTCATCAACAATTATGTACATAGACCTTTAAATTCAAATTGATTTGACAATAAGACAAATTCCAATTTGTAGGTGTAATATGGTTAAAGAACTCATGCATGACCCCATCTTCCTCGCAGGGAAGTCGGAGGTTGCAACGAAAGAAGATCTGCAGGTCGCACAGGACTTGCTGGATACGCTGGTAGCGCACAGAGAAAGCTGTGTCGGCATGGCGGCGAATATGATTGGCGTGAAGAAGCGCATCATCGCCTTTCTCGACGAAAGCGGAAGAACTCCTACATATACGGTGATGCGCAATCCCGAGATCATCAAAAAAGACGGCGCGTACAACACCGAGGAAGGCTGTCTGTCCCTTATCGGCGGCCCGAGACCTTGCAAACGCTATAAATCTATCAAGGTAAAGTATCAGACCTTGGAACTGCAAACCCGCATCAAGACCTACACCGGCTGGACGGCACAGATCATTCAGCACGAGGTGGATCATTGCGATGGAATTTTGATTTGACAAAAAGAGATTATTTTTCAAGCATGATTTTGTAGCTTCGCTCACAAGATCTTTAACAATCGCCCGCCTCGACGGGCTATGAAAGGAATGGTCATAACCATGAAAAGAGTACTTGGTTTTCTGAAAAAAGCAGAGGTTTATTATTTGGCAACCGTAGAGGGTGACCAGCCCAGAGTGCGTCCCTTTGGTACCATTAACGAGTTTGAGGGCAAGCTCTACATCCAGACGGGCAAGGTGAAGCCCACCTCAAAGCAGCTTGCGGCAAATCCCAAGGCGGAGATCTGCGCATTTTGCGGCGGTGCGTGGATCCGCGTGGCTTGTGAGCTGATTGAGGACGACCGCTTGGAGGCCAAGAAATCTATGCTGGATGCCTACCCCAACCTTCGCGGAATGTACGATGAAAACGATGGCAACACCCAGGTTTTTTATCTGCAGAACGCCATGGCCACCTTCTGCGCCTTCGGTAAGGCTCCGGAAGTGGTGACATTTTAAAACACGATAACACGGAGATGATGGAATATGTTGGAAAAAATAAATGCAGCAGTTGAAAAATACAGAGACCTGATCTTGGATACGGAGCGTTATATCTGGACAACTCCCGAGACGGGATACAAGGAAATTAAAACATCGGCGTACATGGAAGAAAAATTCCGTGAGCTCGGTTACGATATTGTGAAAGCAGACGGCATCACGGGCTTTTATGCACGCTTGGATACCGGCAGGGAAGGCCCGGAGCTGTTGATCCTTGCGGAGCTGGATTCCATTCTCTGCGCCTCTCACAAGGAGGCCGATCCGGAGACGGGTGCAGTGCATTCCTGCGGACACAACGCTCAATGCGCCGCCTTCTTGGGGGTTGCCGCCGCGTTGAAGGAGGAGGGAATGCTGGACGGACTTTGCGGTGCCATCCGCCTTTGTGCCGTTCCCGCAGAGGAGCTGTTGGAGATCGAATATCGCTCCAAGCTGAAGGACGAGGGAAAGATCAAGTATTTCTGCGGCAAATCTGAGTTTTTGCACAGAGGCTATTTTGACGGCGTTGACCTGGCCTTTATGGTGCACACCAGCCGTTCCTTTACGGCAGGGGTGGGTTCTGTGGGATGCATTGTCAAGCGTATTCTATACAAAGGCGTTGCCGCCCACGCGGGCTCCAGCCCTTGGAACGGTAAGAACGCCCTCTATGCCGCCACCTGTGGCTTGCAGGCTGTGAATTCCATCCGCGAGACCTTCAAGGAAGAGGACCTCATACGCGTACATCCCATCATCACCAACGGCGGCAGTATGGTGAACGCCATCCCCGATACAGTCACTATGGAAAGCTATATCCGCGGCGTTTCCTTTGCGGCCATGGAGGATGCCAATAAAAAGGTGAACCGTGCCTTGATCGGCGCGGCCTACTCCATCGGTGCGAATATCGAGATCATCGATCGGGCGGGATATTCTCCCTTGAACAACAATACCGATATGCTGTATGCGGCCAAGGAGGCCTACGAGACCCTTTTCCCCGGAGAGGAGTTTACCGTTACCAAAAACAGAAGCACCGGCAGTACCGATATGGGTGACCTCAGTTGCATTATGCCTGTGATCCATCCCTACGCCCCCGGTGCGGAAGGCACCAGCCACGGAAGTGATTATGCGGTGGCGGATCCCGAGGCAGCCTGTGTCAAAAACGCCAAATGGCAGCTTTCCATCGTCAATACCCTGCTGGGGGACGGTGCCAAGCGGGCAAAGAAGATCGTGGCGGAGTACCGCCCGCTGTTCGATTCCAAGGAATCGTATTTTGCCTACGTGGATTCCCTCACCTCATGCGGAGAGAGAATCGTGTACAACGAGGACGGCACGGCGTTTATCAAGTAAAGGGAAGCGGCGAAAGGGAGTTTTCCACGCTTTCGAAAGATGAAAGAGCATACCAAAAATCCGAAGCGTTTACGGCAGAATCGCTTCGGATTTTTTTGTATCGCGGAGCCGAAGACATGGCTTTCGGAAAAACTTTGAAAAATGGCATTTTTTGCAGTGTTGATTGCGCAAATTGCACAATTGATTTTTATGTATTTTTCGAACTATTTTGCGAATATCTATTGAATTTTGCGTTTGTATATGGTAAAATAGTTCGGATCAAAAGAAGTGTGCCATTTGAGTAATAAAAATAGACTTACTTGAATGGCTATTATCAGCGAAAAAATAATCGATTGCTATTGTATCGATTAGTAATGGATCGATAAGTTTCTTTCAAGTATATATCGTAAAGTACGAAAACACAAAGAGGCAGTAAATGGAAAAAAGTTCTGTTCCCAAAGCGACTTTGGAGCGTATTCCCATATATCTTAGATATCTGAAAGAGCTCACCGATGAAAACGGTACCACGATATCGGCTACTACCATCGCCCGCGGGGTATTGCTGGGTGAGGTGCAGGTGCGCAAGGATCTGGCACTGATCAGCGGTAGGGGAAAGCCCAGAATCGGATATGAACGTACCACGTTGATATACGATCTTGAGGCTTGTCTCGGCTGGGACAGATTGACCAACGCCGTTCTGATCGGTGCGGGTAAGCTGGGCAGAGCGCTTTTGGATTACGATGGCTTCGAGGAATTCGGCGTGAGAATTGTTGCGGGGTTTGATTGTAATGAAACGGCCCTGCAGCTTGGCAAAGGCAAGTCGATCCTGCCCATCAAAGAGCTGGAAGCGTTTTGTGCCGAAAACGATATCAAAATCGGTATTATCACCGTAGGTCAAGGCTCTGCGCAGGAGGTTTGCGACAAGCTTGTGGCTTGCGGGGTGAAGGCGATCTGGAATTTTGCGCCCTGTGCGTTGACGGTTCCTTCCACCGTCCTTTTAAAGCAAGAGAAGCTGGCGCTTTCGTTGGCCCATCTGAATTCTCAAATTGAAAAAGAATAAATTTATATAAACGACGAGAGGAATTTTTATGAAAGTAACAGTATGTATTGGTAGCGGCTGTCATATCAAGGGGTCCCGCCGTGTTGTGGAGCAGCTTCAGAAGTTGATCGCGGAGCACAATTTGGGCGATAAGGTTTCCCTTGGCGGTACTTTCTGCCTTGGAAATTGCCAGATGGGTGTTTGTGTTACGGTTGACGATGTTCTTCATTCCGTAAGTCCCGAAACCGTTGGCGATTTCTTCGCAAACGAGATCTTGGCTAAAGTATAACGCTGCGGATTTGTCTTTGCAATCTGTGAAGGTTGTGGGACAAGCATGCCTTGAAAGGAAGTGAAGCACTGTGTTAATGGTTCAAATTTGCGTTGGATCATCCTGCCATCTCAAGGGCTCTCCCGAAATCGTTCAGTTGTTTGAAAACGCCCTTGCCGAGTATCATATCGAAGACGAGGTGATACTGACGGGCAGCTTCTGTATCGGAAAATGTAACAGAGTGGGTGTTACCGTTCAGGTCAACGACGACGTTCACGTCGGCGTGACTGCGGAAAACTTCAGAGATTTCTTTAAAGAAAACGTTCTTAGCGTTTTGGCAAACGAAAGGAAGTGATTGGTATGACCAATTGTTTGACTCTCAAAAAATCAAACTGCAAGTCTTGCTTTCGCTGTGTAAGAAAATGCCCGGTAAAAGCGATTCGCTTTTCGGGGAATCAGGCGCATATAATAGGGAATGAGTGTATTCTTTGCGGCAACTGCGTTGTGCAATGCCCCCAGAATGCCAAGGAAATTTCGGATGGAACCGAAAAGGTGAAGGTACTGCTCCAGTCCATGGAGCCTGTTGTGGTTAGCCTGGCGCCCTCCTTCATCGCCAATTACGATGGCATCGGCATAGATTCTATGCGGCGCGCATTGAAGAAGATCGGTTTCCATGACGTGGAAGAAACCGCCATCGGTGCAACCATCGTCAAGAAGGAGTACGAAAGACTGATCGCAGAAGAGGAAAGAGACGTGATCATTTCCTCCTGCTGTCATTCCATCAATTTGTTGATCCAAAAGCGTTTCCCCGAATGTCTCGGATACCTTGCAAACGTTATGTCGCCCATGCAGGCGCATTGCAGCGATATTAAGAAGCGTATGCCCGGTGTGAAGACCGTGTTTATCGGCCCTTGCGTAGCCAAGAAGGACGAGGCGGAGTATTACGAGGGAATCGTTGACGCTGTCTTGACCTTCGAGGAACTGGATCAAATGCTTGCGGAAGCCCACGTTGAGCTTGAGGTTGAGGCGGACGTTACGGAAAACAGCCGCGCCCGTTTCTTCCCGACTACGGGCGGCGTGCTTAAGACCATGGCGCAGGATGCACCCGGATATACCTATCTTGCTTTGGACGGCGTTGAAAATTGCATGACGGCGTTGAAGGATATCGCAAGCGGAAAGATCCACAAGTGCTTTATCGAGATGTCGGCTTGTATCGGCAGCTGCATTGGCGGCCCTGTGATGAACAGAACCAAGAAGCCTCTGGTCAGCGATTATCTCAAGGTTGCCGGTTATGCGGGTGAGCGTGATTTCGACGTGGTACAGCCCGATCCCGCAGAGCTGAGAAAGAATTTTGCGGCGATCGAGCATAAGCTTCCCACTCCCGGCGAAATGGAAATTATGGCCGTTCTCCGTCAAATGGGCAAGTTCAAGGCCTCCGATGAATTGAACTGCGGCACCTGCGGGTACAATTCCTGCCGCGAGAAGGCGATTGCCGTGATTCAAGGCAAGGCAGAGATCAGCATGTGCCTGCCTTTCCTGAAGGATAGGGCGGAGAATTTCTCGGATACCATCGTTAAGAACACGCCCAACGGTCTGATCGTTCTGAACGAAAATCTCGAGGTTCAGCAGATCAATAAATCCGCACGCAGGATCATGAACATCCGATCCGAATCCGACGTGCTGGGAGAGCCGGTCATCCGTATTCTTGATCCCAGCGTGTTCATGAAGGTGAAAACTACGGGAAAAACCGTGCGGGATCAGCGCACGTATCTCGCAGAATACAAGAAATACGTAGAACAGACCGTTGTTTACGACCCGGATTCCAAAATGATCGTGGGCATCATGCGTGACGTTACCGACGAGATGGAAGCCCGCGAAAGAAAAGAAAATATCAGCAAACAAACGGTAGAGGTTGCGGACAGAGTTGTTGAGAAGCAGATGAGAATCGTTCAGGAGATCGCTTCTCTTCTCGGTGAAACTGCCGCGGAGACCAAAATCGCCTTGACGAAATTAAAGGAGTCCATCGGCGATGAATGATTTGTGTGCAGAGATTGGATTCAAGAGCATCAATCACGTTGGCGAGGAGCTTTGCGGCGACCACGTTGACGTGGTGGAGGAAACCGAAAACTCCACTGTGGTAGTGCTTGCCGACGGTCTTGGATCCGGCGTTAAGGCTAGTATTTTGTCAACCTTAACGTCAAAGATTATTTCCACCATGATGGCCGCGGGGCTTCCCATTGAGGAGTGCGTGGCGACCATCGCCGCAACGCTGCCCGTTTGCTCCTTGCGCGGCGTGGCGTACTCCACCTTTACCATCATCCATCTTCTGGATAACGAAACCGCCGAGATCATTCAGTACGATAATCCCCACGTCATTGCCATCAGGAATTATGAGGTGTACGATTATCCCAAGACCGAAATGAATATCGACGGCAAGAAAATATACAGCTCCACCATTAAATTGCAGGAGGACGACGTTTTTATCGCCATGAGCGACGGTTGTCCCCACGCGGGCCTCGGTCGGCGATACAATTTTGGTTGGAGACGGGAGGAGATCGGAGAGTATATGGTAGCCTGTGCGGCGGGGGGATATACCGCCAAAAATCTGGCCACCATGCTTGTTGATGAATGCGATAAGCTTTACGGACACGAGCCGGGGGATGATACCACCGCTTGCGTTGTAAAGATCCGCAAACGGGAGCCCATGAATATTCTTTTTGGGCCTCCCTCCAACAGAGACGATGCCGATCGCATGATGTCCTTGTTCTTCTCCAAGGAAGGCAAGCATATCGTCTGCGGCGGAACCACCTCCTCCATTGCCGCAAAATTCCTTGGAAAGCCCGTTCGGGCAAGCTTGCGTTTTGAACGGAGCGACGTGCCTCCCATCGCAACGATAGAGGGCGTTGATCTGGTGACCGAAGGCGTTATTACTATGAACAAGGTCATTCAGTACGCCAAGGACTATCTTGGTGAAAACGAGCTGTACGAGGAATGGAACTTCAAAAAGGACGGCGCGTCCATGATCAGCCGGCTTTTGTTTGAAGAGGCGACGGACATCAATTTCTATGTGGGCAGAGCCATTAACCCCGCACATCAGAACCCGGATCTTCCCATCAATTTCAACATCAAGATGAACCTCGTTGAGGAGCTTTCCGCTTGCTTGAAGAAAATGGGCAAGCGCATAAAAGTAAGTTATTTTTAATTAAGTTATTAGATATAGGAGAATCGACATGCCTAAGAAAGTTACAATTATCGGCGCAGGCGCAGTTGGCGCAACTACCGCATTTGCATTGCTTACCCGCGGTGCAGCATCTGAGATCGTTCTGATCGACGTAAATACCGAAAAAGCAAAGGGTGAAGCTCTGGACATCAACCAGGCAACTCCCTTCATCGACAACTGTGAGATCTACGCAGGCACCTATGAGGATGCCATCGGCTCCGACGTTGTTATCATCACCTCCGGTATCGGCAGAAAGCCCGGCCAGAGCAGACTTGAGCTGGTGCAGACCAACGTTGGCATCATCAAGCAGATTGCCGGCGATATCGTGAAGGCGGCTCCCAATGCTATTTATATTCTGGTTGCTAACCCCGTAGATATTTTGACCTATGCTTTCCTCAAGTACACCGGTCTTCCCAAGAACCAGGTTTTCGGTACCGGTACCGTTTTGGATACCCTGCGTCTCCGTACCCGTCTTGCCGAGATCTACGGCATCAACAAGCAGCAGGTTCACGCCAACGTTTTGGGTGAGCATGGCGATACCTCCTTCGTTTCCTGGTCTACTGCCAGAATCGCAGGCGTTCCTCTCGGCGAATTCAATACCGCAATCGCAACTCCTTACCGCATTCCCAACGTATACAGCAGAGAAGACGTTGAGACTTACGTAAGAAAGTCCGGCGGTAAGATCATCCAGCGCAAGGGCTGTACCGTATATGGTATTGCTATGACCTCTGCTCGTATCGTAAATTCTCTGTGGGGAAGCGCTGAGTCCGCAATGACCGTTTCTTCTCTGCACGAGGGTGAATACGGGATCGAGGACGTTTGCACCAGCTCTCTGACTCTGGTGGATAGCACCGGCGTAAGATCCATCATCATTCAGAATCTGACTGAAGATGAGCTGAGAAAGCATTACGAATCTGCACAGACTCTTAAAGAAGTTATTAAGAACGTAACCTTCTAAGGTGAAAGCAATGAGAAAGTTCGATACTAAGGTTCAGCATCTGAAGTACAAGGTCTTGCGCGAGGTTGCAAGATTTGCATGGGATGGGAAACTGATTGAAAACCTGATGGATATCCCCGGAAAGATCGTTCCGGGGAAAGAAGCCACGATGCGTTGCTGCGTTTATAAGGAACGCGCAATCCTCGGTGAGAGAGTCAAGCTGGCTCTCGGGGGAGACAGCGCCAATCCCAACGTGATCGAGGTCATTGACATTGCCTGCGACGAGTGCCCTGTGGGCGGCTTGGAGGTTACCAACGCTTGCCGCGGTTGCTTGGCACACCGTTGCGAGGACGTTTGTAAGTTCGGTGCGATCACCTTTGATGAAAATCACGTTGCCCATATCGATAAAACCAAGTGCAAGGAATGCGGAGCCTGCGCAAAGGTTTGCCCCTATACCGCAATCGTCAGCCGTAAGCGTCCCTGCCAGAACGCTTGTAAGGTCAATGCAATCTCTATGAACGAGGAGAGATCTGCAATTATCGACAACTCCAAGTGCGTCCAGTGCGGTGCTTGCGTATATCAGTGTCCCTTCGGCGCTATTTCGGATAAATCGTACATTGTAGAAGCCATTGAGCTTCTGAGAAACAGCAAAGCATTCTCTGCCGAAAGTGATTATAAGGTTTACGCTGTGGTTGCACCTTCCATTTCCAGCCAGTTCGCTTATGCAAAGCTGGGGCAGGTGATCACCGGCTTGAAAAAGCTTGGCTTCCACGACGTTATCGAGGCCGCCTTGGGTGCTGATATGGTGGCCATGGCAGAGGCAAAGGAGCTTTCCGAAAAGGGACTTCTTACCAGCTCCTGCTGCCCCGCATTCGTTCAGTATATCAAATCCGCCTTCCCGACTCTCGTGGAGCATATCTCTCACAATATGTCTCCCATGGCGGTTCTTGCCAAGTATATCAAGGAGACCACTCCCGGAGCGAAGGTGGTATTCATCGGCCCGTGTACCGCAAAGAAGGCGGAAGCACAGCTTGAATCCGTGAAGCCGTACGTGGATGCCGTTCTTACCTTTGAGGAGCTGCAGGCACTCTTTGACAGCCGCGATTTCGATCTTTCCTCCTTCGAAGAGGGTGTGCTTGATAACGCTTCCTACTTTGGCCGTATTTTTGCCAGAAGCGGAGGCCTTACCGACGCCGCTGTTCAGGCGATGAAGGAGCAGAACCTTGATTTCGAGATCAAGCCTGTTGTTTGCGATGGTATTGAAGCGTGCAAGCTGGCATTGCTCAAGCTCAGCAAGGGAAGACTTGACGGAAACTTTATCGAGGGCATGGCGTGCGTGGGCGGCTGTATCAACGGTGCAGGCTGTTTGACCCACGGAGAAAAGAACAAGGCCGAGGTAGATAAGTACGGCCGCGAAGCATTGGAAAAGACCATCACCGATGCCATCTCTATTTTGAAATAATTTGTTACAAGGAAGGATACAAAACACAATGGAATTCCGTATTGAACATGACTCCAGGGGAGAAATGAAGGTGCCCGCCGACCGTCTTTGGGCAGCTCAGACCCAGAGAAGTCACGAAAACTTTGAAATCGGTGTTGGCGTAGAAACCATGCCCGCAGAGATCATCCACGCCTTCGGTATTCTTAAGAAGGCTGCAGCCATTGCAAACAATAAGCTTCGTCCCGAAAAGATGACCGACGAGAAGCTTGCTGCCATCAAGGCGGCTTGCGACGAGGTAATGGCTGGCAAGCTGAACGATCATTTCCCCTTGGTTGTATGGCAGACCGGTTCCGGTACTCAGTCCAACATGAACTCCAACGAGGTCATTGCCAACAGAGGAAACCAGATCGCAGGGAAGAGCCTTCTGCACCCCAATGACGACTCCAACATGAGCCAGTCCTCCAACGATACGTTCCCTACCGCAATGCACATCGCGGCAGTTCTCAGCCTTGAGGACAAGCTGATCCCCGCGGCAAAGGAGCTGATCGAGACCTTCAAGAGATTGGAGGCAGAGAACGAGGGCATCGTGAAGAGCGGCAGAACCCATCTGCAGGATGCTACCCCCATTAAGTTCAGCCAGGAGATCAGCGGCTGGAGATCCAGCCTGGAGAGAGACGTTGAGCTGATCGAGCGTTCTATCGAGCCTCTGCGTGAGCTGGCGCTGGGCGGTACTGCAGTAGGTACCGGACTCAATGCCCCCAAGGGCTTTGATGTCAGCGTTGCCGAAGAGGTTTCCAAGATCACCGGCAAGAAGTTTGTAACCGCTGCCAACAAGTTCCATGCTCTTACCTCCAAGGATGAGCTGGTATTTGCTCATGGCGCAGTGAAGGCACTTGCTTGCGATATGATGAAGATCGCAAACGACATCCGTTGGCTGGCTTCCGGCCCCCGCGACGGTCTCGGCGAGATCTTCATTCCCGAAAACGAGCCCGGTTCTTCCATTATGCCCGGTAAGGTAAACCCCACCCAGTGTGAGGCTGTTACCATGGTGGCAGTTCAGGTTATGGGTAACGACGTGGCGGTAACCATGGCGGCTTCTCAGGGCAACTTCGAGTTGAACGTGTTTATGCCCGTTTGTATCTATAATTTCCTTCAGTCCGCAAGACTTCTGGCGGAGGCGATCGTTTCCTTCAATAAGAATTGCGCAGTGGGAATCAAAGCGAACCGCGAGAAGATGCACCACAATCTGCACAATTCTCTCATGCTGGTCACCGCACTGAACCCCTATATCGGCTACGAGAATGCCGCTAAGACCGCAAAGAAGGCATTTAAGGATAACATCTCCCTTAAGGAAGCATGCGTTGAGCTTGGCTTCCTGACTGCTGAAAAATTTGATGAGGTATTCCATCCCGAGCAGATGGTATAAATCGGAGGTAATTAAATGAAGGTTAGTTATTTCCCCGGGTGCACCTTGAAGAACAAGGCAAAGGATCTTGATCTTTATGCATACAGATCCGCCGAGGCTCTTGGTGTTACCTTGGACGAAATTGAAAATTGGCAGTGTTGCGGCGGCGTGTTTACAACCGCTACCAACGAGGTGGCTACCAAGCTGTCCTCTGTCCGCGCACTGAAAGAGGCGAGCGATAAGAGTCAGCCTCTTGTCACCGTATGCTCTGCGTGTCACAACGTCATCAAGCAGACCAATCACGCTATGCAGAACAACACCGAGTTTGCCTCTAAGGTCAATCGGTATATGGGAGCAGACGGTGGTTATAACGGCGAGGCAGAGGTATATCACTATCTTGAGCTGCTTCGCGACCTTGTTGGTTTTGACAAGGTAAAGGAAAAGGTTGTCAATGCGTTGAGCGGCAAGAAGATCGCGGCTTACTACGGCTGTCTTCTCCTGCGTCCCGGCAAGGTTATGCGTATGGACGATCCCGAGAATCCCACCGTTATCGAGGATCTGATCCGTGCTCTCGGCGGGGAAGCGGTGGTTTACGCAAGAAGAAACGAGTGTTGCGGTGCGTATATTTCCGTTGAGAGTCCCGAGGCGGCAAAGAAGAACGCACTTGCGATCATCGAAAACGCAAAAGCGGCAGGTGCGGAAATGATCGTCACCGCTTGCCCGCTTTGCAAATACAACCTGGAAAGAAGCGGTGCAGATATGCCCATCGTATATTTCACCGAGCTTCTGGCCGAGGCTCTGGGTGTGAAGGAGGATACCAATGGAAAATAATAAGTATCTTCGCGAAGAGATCCTCAGAATGAGCGGTGTCAACACCAGCAAGTGTATGAAGTGCGGTAAATGCTCCGCCACTTGCCCTGCTTATGACGAGATGGAGTATCATCCCCATCAGTTCGTAGGCATGGTTGAGACGGGGGACATCGAGCCTCTGCTCAAGTCCGAATCTCTCTATAAGTGCCTTTCCTGCTTTGCCTGCGTGGAAAGATGTCCCAGAGGCGTGGAGCCCGCAAAGGTGGTTGAGGCAGTGCGTTTGACCGCCATTAAGCAGCAGGGCAATAACCGAATGACCGCAAACGACGTACCTGCTATGGTGGAGGAAGACACTCCCCAGCAGCTTCTCGTGAGCGCATTCAGAAAATACACGAAGTAAAGGAGGAAAAGATAAATGCAAAGAGTTGGCGTTTTCGTATGTTGGTGCGGAAGCAATATCGCAGGTACGGTTGACGTAGCGGCGGATTCCGAGGCTCTCAAAAACGAGCCCGGCGTGGTCTTTTCCACCAATTATCAGTATATGTGCTCTCAGGCAGGTCAGGAAATGATCAAGGATGCCGTTCGTGAGCACAGACTTACGGGTATCGTAGTATGCTCCTGCTCCCCCAGAATGCACGAGGCTACCTTCCGCAAGACTGCGGCGGCAGCCGGCATCAACTCCTATATGGTTGAGATCGCTAACATCCGTGAGCAGTGCTCATGGGTACATAAGGATATTCTTACAGGTACCGAGAAGGCTATCATCCTCGGTAAGGCGGCTGTAGCTAAGGTCAATCTTAACGCGCCCCTTACTCCCGGTG
>JAZKZH010000038.1:0-5517 GCA_045612545.1 Eubacteriales bacterium | reverse complement strand
CTGGTTTGCGATGCTCCCGAGGCTATTCAGTGGCTCTCCGAGCTGGGCGTAGAGTTCGATAAGGAAGCAGACGGAACCATGGTTACCACCCACGGCGGCGGTACCTCCCGCAAGCGTATGCACGCGGCAAAGGACTACTCCGGCGCGGAGATCATGAGAACCCTTCGCGACGAGGTGCTGAACCGCGGTATTACCGTGGTGGATTTCACCGCGGCCATCGAGCTGATCCTGGATGAAAACGGCAATGCTGCAGGTGCGGTTCTGATGAACATGGAAACCAAGGAATTGCTGGTAGCCAAGGCAAAGACGGTTGTTATCGCAACCGGCGGTGCAGGTAGAATGCATTATCAGGGATTCCCCACCTCCAACCACTACGGCGCAACTGCGGACGGTCTCGTTCTCGGTTACCGTGCAGGCGCAAAGCTTCTGTATGCAGAGACCCTTCAGTACCATCCCACCGGCGTTGCATATCCCGAGCAGATCTTCGGTGCGTTGGTAACCGAAAAGGTACGTTCTCTCGGCGCAAAGCTGGTAAACAAGAACGGCGAGGTCTTCATGCACCCGCTGGAAACCCGTGACGTAACTGCCGCTTCCATCATTCGTGAGTGCAGTGAGCGCGGCAACGGCATCGATTGCGGCAACGGTATGGGTATCTGGCTGGATACTCCCATGATCGAGAAGAACGGCGGCGAGGGTACCATTATGAAGAGAATCCCCGCTATGTGGAGAATGTTTGAGAAGTACGGCATCGATATTCGCTACGAGCCCATTCTCATTTATCCCACCCTCCATTACCAGAACGGCGGTTTGGATATCACCGAGGACGGCATGACCACCAATGTGAAGAACCTGTTCGTTGCAGGTGAGGCTGTTGGCGGTATCCACGGTAAGAACAGACTGATGGGTAACTCTTTGCTGGATATCATCGTATTCGGACGTAATGCGGGTATCAATGCGGCGGCTACCGCAAAGAACGTTACCGTTGGTAAGCTGACCCTTTCCCACGTGGAGAAGTTTGAAAACGAAATTGCAGCGGCAGGCATTGATACGAATACCGTATCTCCCAAGCTGTTGCCCGATTACACCAAAAAGAGATAAGAAAGAAGGCATCATAATATGAGTTTCTTTGATGGAATTCTTTCTGTCAACAATATTACAACAATGCTTTTCGTGGTTTTTGCCGTTCTGATGGCAGGTTATGCCCTGGGCAGAATCACGATCAAGGGAATCTCCCTGGGCGACGCAGGCGTTTTTATCATCGCACTTCTGGCGGGCGCATTGTTTTTCCATGTGGATGAGCTCGGAGACCTTGTGTTTGCGGCTTCCACCAAGCCCTATGATTTTTCCGAGGGATTGAAGCTGATCGAAAGCTTGGGATTGATCCTGTTCGTAACCTCCGTTGGCTTTATTGCAGGCCCTAAGTTCTTCGGCAATTTCAAGAAAAACTTCAAGTCCTATGTTCTTATCGCGCTGGTGATCATCCTTGCGGGTGGCGGTGCTGCGATAGCTTGCATTAAGTTTGGCGACGTAATCGGTTACGGCTCCTCCATCGAGGATCAGGACGGCTTCGTTGCCATGATCGTGGGCTTGCTTTCCGGTTCTCTTACCTCTACGCCTGCTTTCTCTGCCGCTAAGGCAACCGTTGCAGAGCAGTATGAGGGGTTGGTTTCCGTAGGTCACGGCATCGCCTATATTTTCGGCGTTATCGGCGTGGTTCTGTTCGTTCAGCTGATCCCCAAGCTTTCCAAGGCCAACATGGAGGAGGAAAGAGAAAAGCTTGTAGTCAAGGAAGAAGAGAAGAAAAAGACCTTTGCGGGTAAGCTCTTTGAGATGGATCACATGGGCATTTGCGCGTTCTCCCTGGCGGCACTTCTCGGTGTTATCGTGGGCGCGATCAAGATCCCGCTGACTGCTGAAGGCTACGAAAGCTTGTTTGCCGGCAACGGTGTTACCGGTACTTGCTTCTCTCTCACCACCACCGGCGGTTGCTTGCTGGTCTCCTTGATCCTCGGCCATTTCGGCAGAATCGGCAAGGTGAACATTATGCCCTCCACCGGTACCCTCAAGCTCTTCCGTGAGCTTGGTCTGGTGCTGTTCCTGGTAGGCGCGGGTATTCCCGGCGGTGCGGAATTCGTTGCGAATTTCGATATTATGTATTTCGTATACGGTATCGTTATGACCATCGTTCCGTTGCTTGTGGGCTTCCTCTTTGCCAAGTACGTTCTGAAGCTCAGCCTTCTCAACAACCTGGGCTCCATCACCGGTGGTATGACAAGTACGCCCGCTTTGGGTACCTTGATCAACACTGCAGGTACGGAGGACGTTGCCGCTGCGTATGCTTCCACCTATCCGGTTGCACTGATTGCAGTTGTACTGGTATCTCAGTTCTTGGTAATTCTGTTCTAAATAACAAAACAAGACCTTCGGTTGAAACCGAGGGCCTTGTTTTTTTAAATGTTTTGGAAGATCATTTCTTCTATTTTCTTTGCGGCAATGCCCAAAGTGTGATCTTTGCGTTTGATCAAGCAAATATGTCTTGGGGGAATTTCCTCTTGCAATATAATGGGGTGTATGTCGTCCATCTTTTTGATCATTTCCTCGGGGATAAAGCTGATTCCGAGATCTGCCCTTAACATCAAAATGATCTGGTCGGTGGTTGCCGCTTCGATACTGGGGTTAAAGGGATACCCTCTTTCGTTGAAAAAGGAAGCAAACCGTTTGTACGTCATGGTTTCCGGCCCCAAGGATATAATGGGGTATGCGGAGAGCTGTTCCAAAGTAACCGTGGATTGCAAAAGCTCTTTGTACGCACCGCTGCACACGGCAAGCTCCTTGATCTCTTTGATATAGGTTTCTTTGAGGTTGCCGCCCGATAAGCTTGGCGTGGTTACCAATGCAAAATCTAAAAGTCCGTTTTTGACAGCGGCGGTCGCTTGGGGTGTGGATTGGTTGGTGATATTGATCTTAACGTTTGGATAGAGCTTTTTGAATTGCTGAAGCACGGGCAAAAGCAGGCAATGCAACGCGATCTCGGTTGCGCCGATGGATACCGCACCTCTCTGCAACGTCTTGTCAAGGGCGATTTCCTCCTCACCGGATTCCAGATGCTCAAAAGCAATTTGCACGTGCTCAAAAAGACGTTCCCCCTCGTAGGTAAGAGAAACACCGCGGCGACTGCGGACGAATAATTTGCAACCCAAGGCAACCTCCAGAGCTTTGATGGTTCTGGTGACGTTGGGCTGGTTGTTCAGCAGAATTTTTGCGGCTTGGGAAATGCTTTTGTATTTTGCAACGTAGTAGAACACTCTGTAATAATCATAGCTGATGTACATAGAGATACCTCATATAAAAATGATATACCAAACATACGAAACAAACATTTGCGACATGTATGATTTTGTATTATAATAGCTTCAATGAGAAAAATCAACAGGTAATGGAAAATTTTTATGAATTATTTGAAGCTCACTGCAAAAGAATTGCTTACGGAAAGAGAAAAATGTGCCGCAGAGTTGCACGCGATCACCGAAGAGGGCATAAGCTTGGATCTTTCGAGAGGGAAGCCCTCCAAGGAGCAATTGGAGCTTTCGCTGAATATGCTGGACGTTATCAACCGCAACACCTTGTTTGATTCGGAATCCGGCATGGATTGCCGAAATTACGGCGGGCTGGATGGAATTCCCGAGGCAAAACAGCTGATGGCAGGGATCATGAACACCCATGCAGACAACGTGATCATGGGAGGCAACAGCAGCTTGACTTTGATGTACCAGCTTATCAGCCACGGTATGACAGAGGGCATTTGCGGCAATACGTCGTGGTGCGAGATCAAAAACAGAAAATTCCTTTGCCCGGTTCCGGGGTATGACAGACATTTTGGAATCACAGAGCATTTTGGCTTTGAGCTGATTCCAATCCCCATGAATGAGGACGGTCCGGACATGGATCTGGTAGAGGCGTACATCAAGGATGAAGCGGTGAAGGGTATCTGGTGTGTACCCAAGTAACAGAATCCTACGGGAATCGTATTCAGCGCCGAGGTTGTGAGAAGATTTGCAGGATTGAAGCCTGCCGCCAAGGATTTCCGCATTTTCTGGGACAATGCGTATTGCGTGCATGATTTTACTGAGGATGTTCAAACGATCCCGGACATTCTTGCGGAATGTGCTCAGGCGGGGAATCCCGATCTGGTGTATGAATTTGCCTCCACAAGCAAAATTACCTTCCCGGGGGCGGGGATCAGCGCAGTTGCCGCAAGCCCTGCAAATTTGATCGATATCAAGAGCTTCTTGAAATACGCTACCATTGGCCCGGATAAATTGAATCAGCTTATGCACGCAAGATTTTTCAAGAATATAGGCGGCATCAAAAAGCATATGAAAAAGCACGGGGACATCATGCGTCCCAAGTTTGAGGCGGCCTATGACATTTTGTCCCGGGAGCTTGCCGATTCCCAAATCGCAAGCTGGACAGAGGCAACGGGAGGGTATTTCTTCTCCTATTACACGTTGCCGGGCTGTGCTTCCAAAATCGTAGCAATGTGTAAAAATGCAGGAGTGGTGTTCACGCCTGCAGGCGCAACCCATCCGAAGGGGTATAACAGGGATGACAACGATATTCGTATCGCGCCTTCCTTTGCAACGGAAGATGAGATCAAGTCTGCGATACATATCCTTGCACTTTGTACGAAGATCATCAGCATAGATTGCTTGCTGGAAGAGTCCGCACGTTCGTAAACCCTTTGAAAATGCATAAAAAGAAGACGGCTTTAGGCTCCTTCTCATAAGGAGGTTTAACACAACATTTGCAGGGACAGGCGTCCTCGACTGTCCGCAACAAAAGAATTTCGGCAGAGATATTGTTTTCTCTGCCGATTTGTGTTATAATGGGACTAACGAAAAGCCTCCCTCCGAGAGGGAGGTGGCACGGCGTAGCCGTGACGGAAGGAGCTTGCGTGACTTTAAGCTTGTGCCAAATTCATTGTAACGCGCTCTCCCTCACCCGACTCCGTCGGGAGCTCCCTCCCGGAGGGAGCCTTTGGATAGTACAACCTTAGGGGTATGGGCTTTGCCCTATGCCTTTGTAATACAAAGGCGAAACTGGCGATAAAACAGAAAGGAATTTATCTATGAAAAACCAATACAAAATCACAAAAGATTTAATGCAAACATGGGCAAAGGAGTATCATTTACACGGTGCTGCGAATGTAATATTATTTATCCTTTGGTGTGTGTTAGGCGTTATCGGAATATCGGGACTTATTTTTTCCATCGCACTACATAGCGATTGGACGGCTATTTATATCTATGCACTTTTAACCATCATTGCTGTTTTTAAGTTGTTTCTTGCCCGTTTCGTGGTTTGGTCAAAAAGGTATAAATTGTATTCGACTACATATGGTGTTTCCGAATGGATACGTACCACTGAATTTTTGGATGATGAAATCATTCTTACAGATCATACTTCAGTCAGCAAATTAAAATACAGCAATATTGAGAAAATAAAAGAAAAAAACAA
>JAZKZH010000037.1:0-49244 GCA_045612545.1 Eubacteriales bacterium | reverse complement strand
CTTTGGAATCCCTCATTCTTTCGCCAAAAGCGCAAGCTTTTGGCAGTAAGGTTTCTTTGGAGATCCTTAAGAACCTTTCTTTGCAAAGAAAGGTTCTTAAGCGTACCCTTATAAATTCTTTTTGAGGAAGTCAAGTGTCTTCATTTTACGCTCTACGCGCAATAGAAGGTATTCCTCCGTGAGAGAAGCAAGCTCAGCCAAGGCGGACTCCTCCAAGCGGAATAAAAAGATCTTGTTCACCGGAGAAACCAGCAGATGCTTCATGGCGGCATAGCAAGCCGGAGACACGGGAGCGCGGCGGGTGAAGCCCTCCTCGGGCGAATCACAGGAGGCACAGAACAGATAGCCGTCCGTCAGCTCAAACATACGGTTTTGCATTTGCTCCGCAGGCTTTCCGCAGAGAGGACATTCCGAAAGCTCCGGCTCGTAGCCGATCAACGCAGCGAGACGGAATTCAAAGGCGGCCTTGATCAGCTTGGGAGAGGCGATCTTCTTTTCCGCGGCGTACAGAGCGTTGAGCAGAAGGCGTAAGATCTCGTTCCCTTCTTCCCCGCCCACGGAGACGGCGGAGGCCAATTCGCACAGATAACAGCCCAAGGCAAAATCCGTGACGTCCTCCCGCAGGGCGTAGAAATCCTCCCGCAGGATGGATTCCTGCAGGGTATAAAAGCCGTTTTTTACGTATAGCAGCAGGTCGGAATAGGCAAAAAGCTGGGCAGATCTCAGATTGGAGGCGGAAAGCTTCCGTACCCCGGGAGCGCGGACGGTGAGAACACCCTCTTCCCCCGTGAGGACGGTGAGCAGCTTATCGTTTTCTCCTTTTGCGGTTTCCCGCACCACAATGCCTTTGACTTTGTGTTGCATCAATAATCCTCGCCGTTATAGCCGAAGTTGTTCAACAGAACGGGCTTATCCCGCCAATTCTCCTTGACCTTGACCCACAGATCCAGATACACTCTTGCGCCGAAGATCTCCTGAGCCTCCTCGCGGGCATAGGTACCGATCTTCTTGAGCATCTCGCCGTCCTTGCCGATGATGATCCGCTTGTGGGATGCACGCTCGCAGAAGATCTCTGCGCGCACCACCAAAACGTCCTTCTTTTCGGTGAACTCCTCGATGGCTACGGCGATGCCGTGGGGAACCTCCTCGCTGAGCAGACGAAGCGCCTTCTCGCGGACGATCTCCGCAAAGATCTGACGCTCGGGCTGATCGGTGATCTCATCATCGGGGAAGAAATGCACGCTCTCGGTCATGAAGGGCTCCAGCTCCTTGAAGATGCCCTCCAGCCCATCCTTGTTGGCGGCGGAAACGGGGATCACGGCATCAAACTCGTACTTGGTGGAAAGCTCCATGATCTGGGCGGCAAGCTTGGCCTTGTTGGCCTTGTCCACCTTGTTGATGACCAAAAGCAAGGGAGCGCGAGCGTTGGAATACTTCTCCAAGGTGGCTTCCTCGGTGGCGTTCAAGGGGGTACAAGCCTCCACCATGAACAGGATCACGTCGGAATCCGATGCGGCGTTGCCCGCCTGCTTCATCATATATTCGCCCAAGAGGGTCTTGGGCTTATGGAGACCGGGGGTATCGATGAACACGTACTGATCCTCCCCCTTGGTGAGGATGCCGGTGATACGGTTACGGGTGGTCTGAGGCTTGCGGGAGACGATGGCAACCTTCTCTCCCAAAAGGGCGTTCAGCAACGTGGATTTGCCCACGTTGGGCTTGCCGGTAATGGTAATAAATGCTGTTCTTGTCATATATTTCTCTTCCTCACTGCATTATCGCTTGATGCCGAGGGCATCCAAAATCTCTCTTTGCTTGGCTTCCATCTCTTCCCGCTCATCCTCCGTCTCGTGGTCATAGCCCAAAAGGTGCAAGGCGGAATGGGCGCACAGGAAGCACAGCTCTCTCTTTAAGGAATGACCGTATTCCTCCGCCTGGCGGCGGGCGGTCTCTACGGACAGGATGATGTTCCCCAAGGAAACGTACACTTCCGGCATGGAAAACTCCATCATGGGAAAGGAAAGCACGTCGGTGGGGCGGTCGATGCCACGGAACTCCTTGTTTACCCCGTGGATCTCTTCATCGCCGCAAAGGGTCAGCTCCACCTCAAAGCGGTGGGAGGGGTAAGCCTCGTCCACGCAGGCACGGATCACCTTCTTCATCAAGGGAAGATAGGTGACGGGAATGGGATATGCCGGGTCTTGTTCAACGTAAAAACGAATCATGGCTAATCACCTCTCACTCTCTGTCGTCCCGGGTACGGGTCTCGTAGGCCTCGATGATCTTTTGCACCAAGGGATGGCGCACCACGTCCTTGCGGGAGAAGCGGAAGATCTCGATATCCTTGATGTTCTGCAGGATCTGCACCGCCTCCACCAAGCCGCTCTTGCAGCTGCGGGGCAGGTCGATCTGAGTCACGTCACCGGTGACCACAGCCTTACTGTTGTTGCCCAAACGGGTCAAGAACATCTTCATCTGCTCGGGAGTGGTGTTTTGGGCTTCGTCCAGGATGATAAAAGCATCGTCCAGGGTTCTGCCGCGCATATACGCCAAGGGACAGACCTCGATGATCCCCTTTTCCGCATTACGGGCGGCACCCTCTCCCCCAAGCAATTCGCCCAAGGCGTCGTACAAGGGACGGAGGTAGGGATCGATCTTACTCTGCAGGTCGCCGGGCAGGAAGCCCAGCTTCTCCCCCGCTTCCACCGCCGGACGGGTGAGGATGATGCGGGAGACCTGCTTTTGCTTCAAAGCGGTGACCGCCATGGCCACGGCCAGGAAGGTCTTACCCGTTCCCGCAGGGCCGATGCCGAACACCAGGGTGTTCTTCTGAATAGCGTCCACGTATTTTCTCTGCCCAACGGTACGCGCCTTCACCGGCTTGCCCTTGTTGGTGAGACAGATGCAATCGCTGTACAGAGCGTGCAGCTCGTCCGCACGGTTTTCACGGATCATGGAGATCACATAGTGAACGGAATTATCGTCTAAGTTGCCGGAAATGGAAAACATTCGGTGCAATTGGGAAATACAGGCGGCGGCCTGCTCCACCTCCGCTTGGGAGGAGCCCTGCACCTTCACCCCGCCATCCCGACAAAGAACGGTGACGGAAAAGGCTTCCTCGATCACGGTCAAATTGGAATCCAAGGTACCGTATAGCCGGGAAAGAAAATCAATGGAAAGCTCTTCAACTGTCTTTTCGTACATAAAAATCCTTCAAAAACATAAATAATCAAATTATCACAAATGGAGTATATCATATTTTTTTTCATTTGTCAAAGAAAACCGGAATTTTTCTTGACGAAATGAAAAAAATGTGGTATCCTAGAGGCAACTAATGCAGTTCGACTGCAAAAAAATATTTTTCGGAGGCTTCAGTTATGAAGAAGACCAAGCGTCCCCTTACACTTTGCTTGCTTTTGGTTCTCATGCTCTCTTTGCTGATGACCGCTTGCAACACTGCAGAACAAACCACCTCTACTCCCTCCGGCGACGTTTCGCAGGAAACCTCGAAGGATGAAGAATTCGTTCTGTTCTCCAACCTTCCCGACGTGAACTACGGTGGCGATACCTTCTCCGTGATCGTTGAAGGCGACTACATGGGCACCTATATGTCCATGGAATTCCTGCCTCAGGAAAGCTCCTACGACACTTTGAAGAAGGCTGTGGGCGACCGTAACGACCTCATCGCTGAACGTTTCGGCGTGGAGTTCACGGAATTCCGCACCTCCTCCCACGGTGAAATGGTTTCCACCCTTACCACCAACGCCGTTGCAGGTATCAGTGAATACGATATGGCTATGCCCTACATGAGCGATGCCGCCACTCTGGCGCTGGAGGGTTATTTCTACGACCTGAACACGCTGGACGACATCAACCTCGATATGTTCTACTACGATCAGGGTTCCGTTAATGACCTTTCCGTAGCAGGCAAGAACTACTTCGTTACCGGTGACCTGTCCCTGTTGTCCCTGGCTTGCACCCACGCTATCATCTTCAACAAAGAGATGATCGGCGACCACAACCTGGACAATCCCTTTGAGCTGGTCAAGGACGGCAAATGGACCATCGATAAGATGCTGGAAATGAGCCGCGTTGTTACTGCCAATGACGACGACAATCCCGAATGGACTCACAAGGATACCTACGGCTTCCTGATTAACGACAACTTCGTAAACAGCCTTTACATCGGCGCAGGCCAGCGCTTCACCACCAAGGACAGCAACGACGAGCCCATCATCGCCGTTGACAATGAGAGCGCTTCCCGCGTATACGACAAGATCTATTCCTTCGTAACCGATACCTCCGGCGTTTGCCAGTTCAGCGCTTCCGGCAACAGCTACTACGCTGCCGCTACCAACGCAGGTAAGGGCATTTGGGTAGCAGCTCTTGAATCCATCGCAGAGAAGAACGCTCTGTTCCGCGCAATGGCAGTCATCGACATCTTCGATCAGGGCGACTACGAATGCGACTTCGGCGTTCTGCCCACTCCCAAGCTGAACGAGGCGCAGGATCAGTACTATTCCCGCGTTTCCACCGTATACGCTACCTGCGTAGCCATTCCCAAGAACGTAAAAGATCCCGATATGTCCGCCATCATCACCGATGCTCTGATGCAGGCTTCCACCGAGACCACCAAGTACGCTTACTTTGAAACCATCATGCAGGACCGTAAGGTTGCCGATAACGACAGCTCCGAGATGCTGCAGTATATCTTCGACGGCCGTGTTTACGATCTGGCTTCCATCTATCATTGGGGCGGCACCAGCGAGGCTGACATCCTCTCCATCTCCGGCTTTATGAACGCTATCGCCATCTCCGGCTCCAACACCTTCACCTCTCAGTGGGAAGCAATTGAATCCTCTGTTATCACCGCTATGGAGGACACCGTAGAAGCTTATCTCAACGATTGATTTTGTGTTATAAGGAGTGCTAAGGTATGAAAAGATTTTTTTCCCTTGCGCTGGCGCTTTTGCTGCTTTTGAGCCTTGTGGCTTGCCAAAGCAACAGCAATGCAGACACTTCTTCTGCAGGCGATTCCGCTTCTTCGGAATCTGAAGTATCCAAGGAAGAAGAATTCGTACTGTTTTCCAACCTTCCCGAGGTAAATTACGAGGGCAAGCCCATTCGCTTTCTGGTAGAGGGCGACTACATGGACACCTATAAGTCCGTGGAGGTCATGCCCCACGCCACCTCTTACGACACGCTGAACTCTGCCATCACCGACCGTAACAATCTGGTAGAGGAAAGGTTCGGCGTAAAGATCGAGGAGTTCCGCACCTCCTCAAGCTCCGAGATGGCCAACACCCTGACGGAAAACGCTACCGCAGGTATTAGCGAATACGATATCGTTATGCCTTATGTTCCCGCAGCGGCAAGAGCAGCTCAGGAAGGATATTTCGTTGACCTGGCCGCTATGGAAGGCTTGATCAACAAGGAAATGTTCTACTACGACCAGGGCTGTGTACAGGGTCTTTCCATCGGAGGGAAGAATTACTTCCTCACCGGCGATATGACTTTGTTGGCTTCCGACGTGACCCACGTGCTGCTGTTCAACAAGGACGTTGCGGCGGATTACCATCTGGAAAGCCCCTACGATCTGGTTAAGGACGGTAAGTGGACCATTGACAAACTGGGCGAAATGGCAAGAGCCGTTACCGCGCCGTATGACGACAACCCCGATTGGACTCATAAGGATAAGTACGGTTTCCTTGTAAACCACAACTTTATCTCCAGTATGTTCATCGGCGCAGGCTTGCGCTTCACTGATAAGGACAGCAATGACGAGCCCATCATCACCGTTTACTCCGAGGGCTCCGCAAAGGTGTTTGAAAAGATCTTTAATCTGGTCAACGATCCCACCGCTTGCGGTCAGATCGATAACACCGCCAGAGGCTTCGGCTCTTACGCGGTAAAGGACGGCAAGACCGTTTGGGTGGCCGCTACCGAGTCCATTGCAGAGCAGCGCTGTCTGTTCCGCGCGGTTGCGCTGAACTCTATCCTGGCATTGGGTGAATACGATTGTAACTTCGGCGTTCTGCCCACTCCCAAGCTGGACGAAGCACAGGAAAACTACTACTGCCGTGTATCCACCATTTACGCTTCCTGCGTTGCCATTCCCGTAAACGCACAGGATACCGAAATGTCTGCCATCATCATTGACGCCATGATGCAGGCCTCCACCGATACGGTAACCGAGGCTTACATTGAGGTCATTATGAAGGAGCGTAAGATCCAGGATGATGAAAGCGAAGCAATGATGGATCTGATCTTCGACTCCCGCACCTACGACTTCGGTACCGTGTTCAACTGGGGCGGCACCGGCGAGGCGGATTCCAACTCCATCACCGGCTTCATGAACAACATTGCATGGTCCGGCACCAACACCTTCGTTTCCTCTTGGGAAACCATTGCAAACGGTGTTGAGCAGGCTATGAAAGAGACCACAGAGGTCTTTAAGAACTTAGACTAATACAACCAAAAAAAGATTCTCGGGAAACCGGGAATCTTTTTTTGCAAGCAAATGCCATGTATCGGCACTATATGATTGAAAGGAGGTTTTGTGACCGTGGACGGAGAACATCTCATCAAGACCCTGGCGGAGGAATACGGAGAAAAGCTGTTCTATTTTTGCCTGAAAAAGACGGGGGACAGTTTTGAGGCGGAGGATCTCTGCTCGGAGATCATGCTGTGCGTTCTGGAAGCCTTATCAAAGGGTACGGTTCCCGAGGACTTCCCTGCTTACGTTTGGCAGGTGGCGAAAAACCGCTACGCCCGCTGGGCGGGCAAAAGGCGGAGAGTGCGGGACACCTTTTCGGGGCAGGACGTGGGAGACTACGAGATCGAGGACGAGACATCGGTAACGGAGAACGAATTGATCCGCAGGGAGCAGATCGCCCTGCTGAGGCGTGAGCTGGCGTTCATCTCATCGGATTACCGTAACATCCTCATCGCGTATTATCTGGAGAATAAACCCATCAGAGAGATCGCCCGGGTTACGGGACTTCCCAAAGGAACGGTGGAATCCAAGCTCCACCGAGGAAGAAAACAATTGAAAGAAGGAATGAACATGGCAAGAGAATTTGGCATTCGAAGCTACAAGCCCGAGGAGATCATTTGTGTAAACAACTGCAGTGCATTCGGAGATAACGGACAGCCCTGGAGCATTTTGAACCACGGGATGTACAAGAATATCTTCTTGGAGGCGTATAACAACCCCTCCACCGCAGAAGAGCTGGCGTTGGAATTGGGGATCGCTTTGCCCTACATGGAAGAGGAATTGGAGTATTTGGTAAAAGAAACCTTCCTCGTAAAAAACGGGAACAAGTACGAAACGGACTTTCCCATTATCAGCAGAGAGGCGCAGGAAAAGATCACGGAGAAAAACACCGCCGTTACGGCAGAGATCACTGCCCTGCTGGAGAAATTACTGGATACGTTCCACGCCGCCTGCCAAAAGGCGGGAGCAAATTATTCCGGCGGATATATTCCCTACGAGGACGCCAAGTGGGCACTGCTGATGATCACGTTTGACCACTATCGCTGGTATGAGAAGGCTCGTTGCGAATACCGCAACCGTCCCGATAACGGCAGATGGGAGGTCGTATGCTATCAGGTCACCGATACGCCCCACCTGCCCTTCGTGGGACAGCACGGCTGCTTCTCCACCCGCGGGGATCTGCCCGAGGTCCGCTTTAAGCAATTCAAGTTTATGCACGGCGGTATAAACGCTCGGACGCCGCAACATCTTTCCCACGAGGAAGGGTATGCGCTGAAGCTGGTCGCCGAAGGCAAATGGCAGGAATGCGATGCATCCATGCTGGAAGCTTTGGCGGGCTACGGATACGTTGAAAAAGACGGCGAAGGTTACCTGCCCCGGATCCTCGTATTCGACGGCTGGGGCAGCGGAAAGTATTGGGATGGGCTTTCCAAGGAAGATCAAGCAGAGATCAATACGCTTTCGGAGCAGTTGAAGGCGGCATTCGGTGAGCTTGCGGCGTATTCCGATCGGATCATCAAAAAGGATCTTCCCGCTCGGTTCCGCGAAGATAAAAATCTTTGCGAGCTGGCATGCAGAAATGCCGGGTTTGACCGTTCGGAGGTTTTGGAGCAAGCCGTCAAGGACGGGTGGCTCAAGGACAATGAGAACACCGGGAAGACGGTGGGTGCGTTCTTGTATTTGTAAGGACGATTCCCTCAGTCACCTACGGTGACAGCTCCCCTTGCCAAGGGGCGCCTCGCGCTCGGTGCAAGGCTAAAGACTAAGCCTTTTTCAACGCTTTTCGGGCACACGGCAGACAATGGAGAAAAGCCCTGCCGGTTTCCGCGCAAACGGGACGCCGAAGGGCGTCGTCCCCTACGGTCTCGCAGTGAGCGGGGTGAACATAGGCGGACGAGATGGCTTCGGAAGAAGGGCAACAGGAACCTCATCCACCGTCTGCGGAGATAAGTATAGTTTGCTTTTTCTTACTTTTTCCGTCCGCTGACGGTCCCCCTTCCCCATAGGGGAAGGCGAGGCTTGCTTCGCAAGCGGGAAATATCGCACGCCCCTGCTTATCCTCTTCGTTGGCGAAGCTTTGTCGCGGGGCGAAATCAGTAATATTGAGCATCTTTGAAGGGATCAAAAGGGGAACTTTTTTCAAAAAGTTCCCCTTTGTCGTTCTTGTTATTCTCTTTTTACAGCGCCATCAGGATCTCGCGGTTGAGGGCAACGTAGGCGCGGAGTTCTTCGGGGGTGAGGGGGCGGGCAAGCATCACAGCGGAAAGGTAGATATGCTTGGCGATGCGGACGGCCTTCTCATCCTCTGCGGGGAGGGATTGCAGTTTTTTCACCAAGGGACTGCCTGCGTTGACGGTGAGGATCTCCTCCACGGGGAAAGAGAAATCGTTTCCGTCGCCCTGCATGCTGTACATCCGCATCATGTCTGCCATACGGCGGCTTTCCTCGCTGACGGAGAGGAGCGCAGGGGCGTCCTCTTCACCCAGGGTAACGAAGGATACCTTGGCGTCTTCCTTGCCAACAGCGGTCTTGAAGAGGCTCTCAAGAACGGTGGTATCGGTCTCCCCTTCTCCCTTGATGGCATCCAGATCGGAGTCAATACGGCGGAATTTAATCTTGTCGTTCTTACTTTCCTTAAACTGGGCAAAGTTGGTATCCATGATGGTGTCGAACACCAAAACGGGGATCTCTTTTGCGGCAAACAGATCCAGATAATAGCTCTGTGCCTTGGCATCGGTGGTGTAGTAAACGGTGCCTTCCTCTTTATCCTGCATATACTCGGAAAGAGTGCTCCAGCCGCCGGTTGCCTTCTCGAACAGGATCACGTTCTCGGTTCTTTCGCAGAACTTGGAATCCTTAATACAGCCGTACTGGATATAGGGCTTCAAACCCTCCCAATTCTTCTCAAACTCCTCGCGGTTGTTGTTAAACAGGAAGTTCAAGCGGTCGGAGACCTTCTTCACAATGTGAGCGGAAACCTTGCGGACGTAAGCGTCGTTCTGCAGGTAGCTGCGAGAAACGTTCAAGGGAAGCTCCGGGCAATCCAGCACGCCCTTCAGGTTGATCAAGAACTCGGGGCAGACCTCTTTGATGTTGTCCGCCACGAACACGGAGTTGTAGAAGAGACGAATCTCGCTTTCCTGAGAATCGAAGGCGTTTTTGCGGCGGGGGAAGTACAAAATTCCCTTGAAGTTCAAGGGGTAATCCGCATTGATATGCACCCAGAACAGAGGGTCTGCGTAATCGTGGAATTGCTTCCGGTAGAACTCCTTGTACTCCTCGTCGGTGCAATCTGCAGGGTTCTTCTGCCACAGAGGAGTGGTGTCGTTCACCTGCTCTTCGTTTTCGCCGTCATGGAGATAGATCTCCACGGGCATGAAGGAGCAATATTTTTCCAGGATGGGCTTCAACGCAGAGGCGGAGAGGTAAGACTGCTCTTCCTCCATGAGATACATGGTGATCTCCGTGCCACGCTCCGTGCGAGTTCCGGTCTGCATTTCGTAAGCGCCTGCCTCGGTGCATTCCCACAGCACGGCAGGAGACTCGGTGTAGGACTTGGTCTCCATGGTAACCTTATCCGCCACCATGAACATGGAATAGAAGCCAAGGCCGAAGTGGCCGATGATGCCGCTTCCGCCTTCGCCCTCGTACTTGGAGATAAAGTCCACAGCACCGGACAGGGCGATGTTGTTGATGTAACGCTCTACCTCATCTGCGGACATACCGATGCCGTTATCGGTGACGGTGATGGTGCGGGCTTCCTGATCCACCTTCACGTCGATGCGGTAGGGAGTCTTGCTTTCTTCGGCTTCCCCCAAAGAAACCAGCCGCTTATGCTTAGTCACAGCGTCGCAGGCGTTTGACAACACCTCGCGCAGATAAATATCCTTTTCGGAATACAGCCATTTTTTGATGATGGGAAAAAGATGCTCGGTATCCACCGACAATGCACCGTTTGCCATATAATTCACGCTCCTTTGATTGATCTGATGATTGCAGTATATCCCGTCGGTATGAAAGAACTTCGGGATATTTGTGACAAAAATGTTAAAATCAGCACTCTTTATGCAAGAGTGCTGATTTGCGTTTTACATTACTCTTCGATGAAGTCGCAATCGATGTCGCCGTCAAAGACATCCTCAAGCTCTTCGATCAATTCGATATCATAATCTCCGATATCCTCTTCCATTTCACGGGAGATCTTGCGGTTACGCAGCTCGCCCACAACCAGAAGCGCACCTGCCACGCCGCCCACCGCAGAGAACACAGCAAGAGTACGGGAGAAGCTCTTGGACTTGCCCCAATAGATCAAGAACAAGATAAAGCAAACGACAAATTGGCCGATGAGACAAAGACCTGCAATAAATTTGGATTTTTTCATGTGTATCTTCCTTTCTGTAGGTGGTGATCAATTTTCGGTTCCCTTGCAGGAAAGCTTAAGAAATTCGTTGATAAAATCGTCCAGCTCGCCATCCATAACCGCTTGGATATTACCCGTCTCGCAGGAGGTACGGTTATCCTTGACCAAGGTGTAGGGCATGAATACGTAGGAACGGATCTGGCTGCCCCACTCGATCTTCATTTTGTTGCCGGTGATGTCCTCAATACGCTCCAAGTGCTCCCGTTCCTTGATCTCCAGAAGCTTACTCTTCAGCATACGCATAGCGGTTTCTTTGTTCTGCACCTGGCTACGCTCCGTCTGACAGCCTACCACGATGCCCGTGGGGATATGGGTAATACGGATAGCGGAGTCCGTCTTGTTGACGTGCTGACCGCCCGCACCGCTGGAACGGTGAGCAACGACGATCAGATCCTCATCGCGGATCTCGATGCCTTCGTTTTGATCGGTGAACTCAGGAAGCACCTCTACGGAAGCGAAGGAGGTTTGTCTTCTGCCGCCGGCATCAAAGGGAGAGACGCGCACCAAGCGGTGTACGCCGGACTCACTCTTGAGATAACCGTAGGCATTGGTGCCCTCCACCAGGAAGGAAACGGACTTAATACCGGCTTCATCGCCGTCCAAATAATCCAGCACCTTGACCTTGAACTTCTTGCGCTCCGCATAGCGGAGGTACATTCTGTAAAGCATTTGCGCCCAATCCTGCGCCTCGGTACCGCCTGCGCCGGGATGGATGCTGATGATGGCGTTGTTGCCATCGTATTCCCCGCAGAGAAGCACCTCGATGCGTTGCTCCTCAAACTCCTTGCGAACGGCATCAAGATCTGCCAATACGTCGTCCACCATGGACTCGTCGTCCTCCTCGATGGTCATATCGATGAGCACGGAAACATCGTCAAATCCGCGGCGGAGGTGGAGATAGTTTTCCAGCAGAGATTTCTTTACCTTCAGAACCTTCAAGATTTTCTGAGATTCCTGAGGATCGTCCCAGAAGCCTGCCTCACCGGTCTTCAGCTCCAGATCGGCAACCTCCTGCTGTAATGTATCAAATTTGATGGAAGCCTTGAGATCGTTGATCCCCGCCTCCAGATCCCGAAGGGATAATTTTGCCTGTTCCAATTGAATCAGCACGGTCGTTTACCTCGGATATTCATATTCATTCAATGATATTATACTGAGAATCTAGGTTTTTGTCAAGAGAGTATTTGTGGAAAACGGGGATTTTATGCTTCCTC
Source organism: Eubacteriales bacterium (assembly GCA_045612545.1). Taxonomy (GTDB): domain Bacteria; phylum Bacillota; class Clostridia; order Oscillospirales; family CAG-382; genus Coliplasma. The sequence continues at coordinate 37,114 of JAZKZH010000037.1, read as the reverse complement.
CGCGAAAAAAACAAAAGACCCCCGAAGGGATCCTTGTCCATCGCCTCTGTAAGCCGGGTTCTGTCGTGAACGATCATCTATCTTGGACGTACGTCGCCGCACGCCTCTTTGCCACCCGTGAAGCTGCCGAGCAAGCTTAAAACGCTTCGGTGGGTGTTGCTCCGGATAGGGTTTACATGGCCGTACGGTCTCCCGCACGCCGGTGAGCTCTTACCTCGCCTTTCCACCCTTACCGCGAAAACCGCGGCGGTATCTCTCTGTTGCACTGGCCCTAAAGTCACCTTCGGCAGACGTTATCTGTTATCCTGCTCTGTGGAGCCCGGACTTTCCTCACAGTACGGGTCTCCCCGTACAGCGCGATCGTTTAAAGCGGTGGATTTTTATCTTAACACAGAAATTTTATTTTGTCAACCTATTGATTATTTTTTATTTTGCAGATATAATGTATGGGATATATGTTTTTTGAAGCGGAGGAATTGATCTTGCTTTTAGAATACGCGAAAGCTTACAAAGGAAAAAGAGTCGGCTTTATCGGCTTAGGGGTGAGCAATACCCCTATCCTGCGTCTGATGCTGCAAGCGGGCGCTCTTTGCTCTGTGAGAGATATGAAGGCGCTTCCCAACGGGGAAGCAAGCGCATGGGAGGCAGAAGGTGTGACCCTACACTGCGGAGACGGATATCTTGAAGGAATCAACGAGGACGTTTTGTTCCTTTCTCCCGCAGTACGCCAGGATCTACCGCTTTTGCAGGAAGCAAAGGCGCGCGGCACTGCTCTCACCAACGAGATGGAGGAATTCTTCCGTCTCTGTCCCTGCCCTATCATCGGAGTCACGGGAAGCGACGGCAAAACTACTACCACCACCCTTATTGCCAAGCTGTTGGAGGCGGAGGGCAAAACCGTGCATCTGGGCGGTAACATCGGCAGAAATCTTCTGTGTGAGTTGGATTCCATGGCAGAAGATCATTTTGCCGTGGTGGAGCTTTCCTCTTTTCAGCTGATGAAGATGACCCGTTCCCCCCATATTGCGGTGGTGACCAACATCTCTCCCAATCATCTTAACTGGCATATTGACATGGAGGAATACGTTTCCGCAAAGGAAAATATCTTCCTGTTCCAGCAGGAGACGGACACTCTGATCGTCAATGCCGACGACAGCTACGCGACCCGTTGTGCTTCCAAAGCGAAGGGAAAAGTGAAGTTCACCTCCGGGAAGCAAAAGGCGGACGTATGGTTTGACGAAACGGGTATTTACCGCGGTGAGACCTTGGTGGTAAAGGACGCGGAGATCCGCTTGGTGGGCGTTCACAACCGTTACAATTACGCCCAGGCCATCTGCGCCACGGAGGGCTTGGTTTCCGACGAAACGGTACGCAAGGTGGCAAAAGAGTTTGGCGGTGTGGAGCATCGCTGTGAGTTTGTCAGAGAAAAGGACGGCGTGAAGTATTATAACTCCTCCATCGACTCCAGTCCCACCCGTACGGCGGCTTGTGTGAACAGCTTCCATTGCCCATTGGTGGTGATCTGCGGAGGATACGACAAGAACATTCCCTTGGAGCCCTTGGGCGAGCTGTTCCCCGGAAAGGTGAAGCACGCGGTGCTTTGCGGCGCTACCTCGGAAAAGATCGAAAAGGTACTCACGGACGTGGGATATACTGCGTTCACCCGGGTGGAAAGCTTTGAAGGAGCTGTAAAGCTGGCTTCCGAAAAGGCTTCTCCCGGAGACTGCGTGGTGCTCTCCCCTGCGGCGGCAAGCTTTGATATGTTCAAAAACTTTGCCGTGCGGGGCGAGACGTTCAAAAAACTTGTACAAGAATTGTAATCGTTACAGAAAGGATATACGGAATTATGGATCGCATTTATGACTTAGCGAAAGAGATGATCGCTTTGCCCGGCGTTTCCGGCGACGAGGCCAAGGCGCTCCCCGATCTGGAAAAGCTGTACGGCCACTATTTTGACGAAACGGGAATTACCCCCGTGGCTTCCTTCTACGGGATCCGCAAGAGCAAGAAGCCCGGCGCCAAGACCATTCTGCTGGACGCGCACTTTGATACCATCGGCTTTATCGTCACCCAGATCTGCGAGGGCGGCTTCTTGAAGGTGGCGGGCATCGGCAGAACCTCAGAAAAGAATCTCTCCGCTTCGGAGGTTTGGATCTACGGCAAGAAGATCATCCCCGGTGTGTTTGCCTCCAAGCCCCCTCATTTGCAGGAGCCCGGTGAACGAGAAAAGAAGATGGAGCTTTCTGCATTCTCCATCGACACGGGACTTACCAAGGAAGAATTGGAGGAGATCGTGCGGATCGGTACCTTTGTGGGCTTTAAGTCCGAGACGGAACGGCTTTACGGAAACGTGGTGGTAAGCCCTTCCTTTGACGACCGTATCTGTGCCGCATCTCATTTGCGTACGCTGGAGCTTTTGGGAGACGAGGACGTGGGCGTTAACATCGCCGTACAGTTCTCCGCAAGAGAAGAGCTGGGATACCAGGGCGCAAGAACCACGGCTTACCGTTTGAAACCCGACATCGCCATCGTCATGGACGTAGGTCACGCTTACGTGCCCGGTGCGCCTGAGCGCAGAAAGTGCGTTGAATTGGGCAAGGGCTGTATTCTCTCCTACTCCCCCCAGACCAACCGTGCTTTCACCGTGATGGCGGAAGAAACGGCACGGGAGGAGGGCATTCCGATCCAGCTGTTGGCGGAGCCCGGTCAGACCGGTACCAACTCCAACGCAGTACAGACGGGCCGAAGCGGCGTTCCCGTTTGCCTCATCTCCGTGCCCTTGAAGAATATGCACACCGCAAACGAGATCGCGGATCTCGGCGACGTCATGGCGGCCTCCAGACTGGCGGCTGCACTGATCCGCAAGATTGGAAAGAAGGAGGCGTGAGCAGATGGAATTTTTTGAAAGACTGAAGGATTACTGCGACATTCTCGGCCCCTCCGGCATGGAGGATCTTGTCAGAGAACGGATCATTGCGGACATCAAGGATTCCGGCGCGGAATACGAGGTGGATGCCCTGGGCAATCTCATCGTGTTCAAGAAGGGCAAGCAACGCCGCGACAAGAAGCTGTTGGTTGCCGCTCACATGGACGAGGTTGGCTTTATGGTCACCTACGTGGGCGAGGACGGCTACATTATGTTTGCACCGGTGGGCGGTATCGATCCCCGCGTGGTCAGCGGCAGAAGATTGGTGTTTTGCAAGAACGGCATCAAGGGCGTGGTTGCTTCCAAAGCTATCCACATTCAGAAGCCCTCCGAATACGGTATATGCGAGCCCATCTCCGAAATGAACATCGATATCGGTTGCTACGACAGAGAGACCGCTTCTCAGTTTGCAAAGATCGGTGACTGTGCAGCCTTCTGCCCCAACTACGAGAAGTTCGGCAACGGATTGATCAAATCCAAGGCGTTGGACGACCGCTTCGGCTGTGCGCTGATGGTGGATATGATCAACTCCGAGCTGGAATATGATACCTATTTTGCCTTTAACACCTGCGAGGAGATCGGCTGTGACGGTGCCGCAGAGGTTTGCTATCGCGTCCGTCCCGATATCGCGGTGATCCTGGAATCCACCACCGCAGGAGATATTTACGGTACTCCCGAGGGCAAGCGTGCTTGTGAGATTCATAAGGGCGCGGTGATCTCCCACATGGACGGCGGTACCATTTACGACAAAGAGCTGGTTGCTTTGGCACTGAACGTGGGCAAGGAAGAAGAGATTCCCTGCCAGCTGAAGAACATCGTTGCCGGCGGTAACGAGGCCAGCGCATTCCAGAAGGGCGCTATGGGCGCAAGAGTTCTGGCCATTTCCGCACCTACCAGATATATCCATTCCGCCTGCTGTGTTGCCGCAAAGGAAGATCTGATCTCCGTGGGCAAGCTGGCAAGAGCAATCATTGAAAGGAACATTTGAGTATGCTGACGTTAACTAAAAAATTCACCTCCGCTTTTTCCGTATCCGGCGCTGAGAAGCCCTTGGCGGATATCATTGCAAAGGAGCTTGCTCCCGTTGCGGATGCCATCGAGACCGACGCCATCGGCAACCTGTACGTTTTGAAAAAGGGCAAGGATCCCTCCCGCAAGCTGATGATCGCCGCCCATATGGACGAGATCGGCTTTGTGGTCACCTCCATCGACGGCGACGGCTACGTTCACGTTTCCAACATCGGCGGTATCCACGCCGTGGCTTCCTCTTACCAGAAGGTTCGTTTTGCAAACGGCGTGACCGGTGTGATCGTTTTGGAAAACGGCACCAAGGCGGCAGATATCTCCGTGAAGAAGATGGTCATTGATATCGGTGCAAAAGACAAAAAAGCGGCTGAAAAGCGCGTGAAGATCGGCGACGTTTGTGCCGTGGTTCCTATGCTTCAGAAGCTGGGCGGCACCCGTTATGCGGCAAAGGCCTTTGACGACCGTATCGGTTGTGTGGTAGCGGCTTACGCAGCATTGCATTGCGATACCCCCGCATACGACACCTGGTTCGTGTTCACCGTGCAGGAGGAGGTAGGCTGCAGAGGCTCCCGCCCCGCAACCTTCCGCATTGCTCCCGATTACGGCATCGCCCTGGACGTTACCTCCGCAGGCGAATGCGGCGGGTCTGCCGTGACCAAGCTGGGTGACGGCGCGGCCATCAAGATCAAGGATTCCTCCGTGCTTTGCTCCGCCATGATCATTGACCGTTTGACCGAGCTGGCAAAAGAGGGCGGCATTCCTTATCAGTACGAGGTACTGCTGGCAGGCGGCACCGATACCTCCTCCATGCAGGTGGTGGGCGCAGGCTGTGCAGTTGGCTGTATCTCCATTCCCACCCGTTACATCCACTCCCCCGTGGAGACCATCGATATGAAGGATCTGGATGCTTGTGCCAAGCTGTTGACCGCTTTCATCGAAAAAGGAGCGGAATAAATCGTGAAGGAATTTTCGAAAGCATTGCTTGACAGAGCGGCAGAATGCGAAAAAGCGCTGGCAGGCACCTTTGCCCGCTTGGAGGAAAATGCCTTCTACAACACCCGCAAGGTGATGGGCGTTTTTGCCGACAATCAGCTTTCCGAGCGGCATTTCAACAGCACCGTGGGATACGGCTACAACGATGACGGCAGAGATCTTTGCGACAAGCTGTTTGCGCAAAGCTTTGGCTGTGAGGCGGGCTTCGCAAGAGCTTCCATCATCTCCGGCACTCATGCTCTGGCCATTGGCTTGCAGGGACTTCTCCGTCCGGGCGACGTGATGGTTTCCGTCACCGGGAAGCCCTACGATACCCTCAGCGGTGTCATCGGGTTAACCCCCTGCGCCGGCTCTTTGGCAGAGTTCGGCGTGAAATACGAGCAGATCGATCTGGTGGAGGAAAAGATCCTGGATCTCACCGCCATCAAGGCGCGGTTGGAGCAGGGCAACGTAAAAATGATCTACGCACAGCGCTCCAAGGGCTATTCCGCCCGCAGAACGCTGACGGCGGCAGAGCTGACGGAGCTGGGAGCATTGGTAAAACAGTACCCCGGAGTATTCTTCGTGGTGGACAACTGCTACGGAGAATTCGTGGAGAAGGAAGAGCCTAAGGCTGACCTTCTCATCGGCTCTCTGATCAAAAATCCCGGCGGCGGCATGGCTGAATCCGGCGGTTATCTTGTGGGCTCTGCAGAGGCTGTGGAGCTGGCTTCCTACCGTTTGACGGTACCGGGCATCGGCTTGGAGGCAGGGGCAACTCTGGGAACCACCAAGCAGCTGATCAAGGGCTTGTTCTACGCACCTCACACGGTGCTGCAAGCCATGAAGACCTCCCATTTTGCGGCGGCTATGTTTGAAAGCTACGGCTATCACTGCAACCCCTCCGCATTGGAAGCGAGAAGCGATATCATTCAGACGGTGGACTGCAAGACCAGAGAATTGCTGTTGGCATTCTGCGGCGGCATTCAGGCGGGTTCTCCCGTGGACAGCTACGTCACCCCCGAGGGCTGGGCAATGCCCGGCTACAATGACGAGGTAGTTATGGCGGCAGGTGCCTTCGTGCAGGGCTCTTCCATTGAGCTTTCCGCTGACGCACCCATTCGTCCTCCCTACCGCGTTTATATGCAGGGCGGCTTGACCTATGAATCCGGCAAATACGGCATTCTCACCGCGCTGGAAAAGATGGGGCACGGTTGATTTTTGAAATACGCTTAAGGGGACTTTCTTTCGAGAAAGTCCCCTTAAGAATCCCCAAAGAACTTGAGTGCCGAAAACTACCGTTTTCGGAAGGATGGTATAGCGGTTTATGCAAAAACTCCTACGGCCAAAAAGCCGTAGGAGTTTTGTTTTTAGCAAAAGATTACTTCTTACGCTTGATCACAATGATCGCTACCACAGCGGCAACAACCACAACTGCCACAACGATGAGAACGATGGGCATTGAAGAGCCATCGTCTGCAACGGGAGCAGAGGATTCTGCGGGAGCGGAAGTCTCTGCGGAAGCCTCTTCGGAGGACTCTGCGGGAGCCTCGGAGGATTCATCGGGCTCTTCGGAGGACTCGTCATCGGGTTCCTCGGAAGACTCGTCATCGGGCTGAGAAGGATCGTCGGAGGGATCGTCGGAGGGGTCATCGGGCTGTTCCTCGGGGATCACAGCCCAAGCGGCAGTCATATCCTCGTTGATCTCGAACACGTCGCCTGCCTTAACGGACATAGCAACTACCTTGCCCTGCCAGTTGTCGTAGCCTGCGTCGGGGTTGGAGGAGGAGGAGTGAACCACCAGAGCGATCTGGTTCTCGCCAACGGTAACCTTGTCGGGGCCGCCGGGGGTAACCACTGCGTCAGATACCGCAACGTAGGTGCCGTCTGCCTGCTTCTCAAGCAGGATGGTAATTGCCCAGTTGGGGTTACAAGCCTTGTATGCGCTATCGGTGGTGCAGATGGTCACGTCTTCGCCGCCGATCTTACCGTCAACGTAATCCACGAACCAAACGTAACCGTAGGGAACGTTTGCGGTGCAGTTACCGTCGCCGCCTTGGGTCATGCTACCTACCCAATTTTCATCGGGAGTGGAGGGAAGATCGTCTACGGGAGGATCTACGGGATCGTCAGAGGGGGGATCTACGGGATCGTCTACGGGAGGATCCACGGGAGTCTCGCCGGGTTCACCAACGGTGAAGCCTGCGTTGGTCAGCTTCATGTTGCCTTCCAGGCCGCGGAACACGTCTACGTCCAGATTGATCAGGGTGACCTGCTGGCCCACCTTCACGTTCTTCAATACGTCGTAGCCGATCTTGTTGCCGTTGTAGGAGATAATGTAGCCGCCTTCGGGGCATACCACGTCGGACTTAGCTACGGCAAGCTCACACCAAGACTTGGTGACGATGCCATTGCCGTCCACAACGATGATGTAAGCGTAGTTCATATCTCTGGAGGTGCCGTTGTTGCCCAAAGCGGTCAGCTCTGCAACGGTCATGTTATCCCCTGCTACGATGGAGAATTCGCCTGCGTGCTTATAGCCTGCGTAGTCCAGCGTATACGCACCTGCGGGGAGCGCAGAGGGCTTTGCGGGCTGAACGGGAAGGGTGTAGGAAACCACTTCGTCGTAGCCGCAGGAGCAAACCATCTTCTTGACACCGGGAGTGGCGAAGGTGGCCTTCTGGATGATATCCTCGGTATAGGAGTGGGTATGCTTGGAGGATTCGGAAACGGTTACGCCGGTGAGGGCAAGGAATTCCCAGTTCACCTTACCGTCTGCGGGATTAGCACCCAGAACGGGTCTGCTGCTACCGCCTTCGAATGCGAAGCGTACGTACTTGGCTTCCACTTCGTCGAACACGAATACGCTCTTCACAGTACCGTAGGTATCCGTAGCAACGTTTGCTTCCTTCAGGGTGAAGGTGTCAACCTCGGTGTAGGTCTTACCGTCGGTGGAAACCAAAACGGTAACTTCCCCTTCGGGATAACCGATCATAACGCCTGCGCAGTGGTAGAAGCCCAGCGCCGCGCCGTTGATCTTCTTCTTGCTGCCCAGATCCAGATCCACGGTAACGTTCATGCCGGTATGGGTGCAATTGGGGTTCTGGATCAGGGTGATCTTATCGGTGCCGTCGCCCCAATTCTTGTTGATAACGGGAACGTCCTTGGTGTTTACGTCGTCCTTATCCAAGGAAACCTCGGGTACTACGTAGTTGGGCGCGATCTCGTGGCGGATGACCTCGATCTCGCTCCAGAAGAAGAAGCTGAGGTTACGCTTGGGCGTTACGCGGACATAACGTGCCTTCACGCCGGTTTCCAGCTCAAGGCTTAAGGTGAAAGCGGAACCTTCTTCCTTGCGAGTGATACCTTCGGGATCTACAAGCACACCCACGTCGGTAAAGGTCTTGCCGTCCTCGGAGACCGCAATGGTAATAGGCTTAGGTACGCCAATACCCCAAGATGTAAGCTGGAGAGCATGGACTTTGAACAGGGTGATATTATCGCATACCTCTCCCAGATCGATGGTGAACACGTTGTCGCTGTTCCAACCGCCCCATGCAGGGTCGTAAGCGCTGGAAGCGGAACCGTACTTACCGTCGGTCATTTCGGTGTTCTTGGTATCGGGGTAGGTGCTGTTGGAAGCCTTAGATGAGGTATAGGTCTTGCCCAGAGCCAGATTGTTCTCGTAAGGACCGTTGGAGCTGAGAGCGCTGCGGAGAGCATTGCCCACTCTTTCCATATCCTCCAGAGTAGGATCGCCCTTGACGAGAGCTTCCGCTTCCTTCTTCAGGGTCTGGATGGAGTTCCATACGGTGATGGCGTAGTCGTCCTTCACCGCGGTCTTGGATTCTTCGATGGCTGCGTTGAGAATGGCTTCCGCGGAAGCAACGCTCTGCAGTGCGCCGTACGCGCGGTAGAAGTCGCCGGTAACGGCGGTCTTATTCTTCAGAACAGACTTTGCGTCTGCCACGGCGGTCTTATACGCCTTGGCGGTCTTGCTCTCGTACTGAGAAACCAACTCCTGCAGCTCGGTCTTACCCTCCTGCAGGGCGGGGCTGGAACGCTTAACAACCAGCAGACAGTCTGCGATGGAACGACTGGAATACTGCTTGAAGCCTGCCTTGCCGGTACCGTCATCGCAAACGTACATAGCAGAGGATCCGCCGCCGTCCAAACGGATAACGTCAACGCATCCCATCTCCATCATTGCCTTGGCAACGTCCTGGAGGGTTACGGAGCCATCGGAGCCGGTGGAAGCGCCCTCGGTGGTGAAGAAGACGTAGGAGCCGTCTGCCTTGATACCGAATGCGGTCCAACGAGCCTTCTCGGTGTTTTTGTGTGCGGCACCGGTGTTGAAGGAAGCGCTGGTGGTCAGGTTCTTGCCGTCCTTAACCAGGTAGCCGCAGATAGCGATGATGGAATCTGCGCCGGAGGTAACGCCGGAAGCCTTTGCGCCCAGCTCGGTAGCAGTAATGTCAATGGGATCCCCTGCTGCCAATCCCTTAACGTAGGAAACGTTGGGAGAGCCTTCTTTAACGAACAGGATGAACTCGTCCTCGGCAAGCTTGGTGCCGTAGGAATCGGTGGAAACGGAGATGACCTCGCCTCTCAGGGTGCTGTCCACGGAAAGACGGGAGCCGTTTACCTTGCGGCAGAGAACCTGATAACCGGGAACGTTGTCAAAGGTCAACGCCTGAGAGATCATCTCGCCGTACACCTTACCGTTGGCATCCTTGGAGGTATCGTACTTCAAGTCGCCGGAGTGGCTGTCGAAATAATAGAAGCCGTTGCCCCAGTTGGAGGGGTTGTATCTGCCGCCGTACTTGTTCACGTGGGCCAAGCCGCCGGGAACGGACTGACCGTTGATGTACAAGCCGAAGGAGAGGCAGGAATCCGTTACATTGGCAAGAGTACCATCGGACATGAACGCAACCACGCCGCCGAACTCGGAAGCGGTGTTGCCGTTGTCGGCAGAGTAGATCTCGCCGCCGGACACAAGGTACTCATTGAGATAACCGTAGTTACCGTGAGTCGTACTGCCGGAGTCCATGGAGAAGAAGGAGCCGTTGATGGCGCCCACTACCTCATAGCCGGCCTCGGTAGCCAGACGGTACTGGTTTGCCAAGTAAGCTGCGCCGCCTGCGGCACCGCCAAAGGCAACTACCATGTAGTCCTCGGTGTTAAATTCCAATGCGGAAGCGGAAACGAAAACGTTTCCGTAAACGCCGCTGGACAAGGTGTACTCACTGTAGAATACGCCGTCGGCAACCTCATAGGCCTTGGAGGTATCTTCCTTAAAAGAATACTCCGCCGCCGCAGAGGCAAACACACCGCCAAGGGTGGGCACTACCATCAGCGCAACCAGCAGAAAGCACAGAATCTTCTTTGTGCATTTCATAAAAAATCTCCTTTGCACTAAGTTTTATTTGTATGTTTATGATACTGCATTTCCCGAAAAAAGTCAAGGAAAATCCCCACGGCAAAATGAACTAAAAAAACACGTTAAATTTGTATAAATGTTTGCATTGGCTTCATATTTTGTACGCATTTTGTTTGGTATGATAGAATGAACATTCACAGCGAAGGAGATTTTTTCGAATATGGTTGGAAACAGACCTCCCTTCCGCCAGCGTTTGGCAAGATTTTTTATGGGCAGAAACGGCCCCGACACCATTTACCATACCTGTGTGTGGGCTTCCCTGGTATTGGCAATTTTGGGAATGTTTTGGGGCAGCTTGATCTGCACCCTGCTTTACATGGGGTTGTTTGGATACGCAATGTTCCGCTTCTTCTCCCGCAACGTGGCAAAACGGCAGGCAGAAAACCAGGCGTTCCGCAATTTCTTCGGGAAATTCCGCAGAAAGTCTCGGCTGAAGAAAAAGCAAAAGGCCGACAAGGATCACGTTTACAAGGTGTGCCCTCTTTGCAACGCACAACTTCGTTTGCCGTACAGACCGGGCGAGCATACCGTGCTTTGCCCCCGCTGCAAGGGCGAGTTTTCTGTCAAAATCAAATAAAAGCAGTTACGTTCGCCCCGAAAACTTTATCAGGGCGGACTATTGACAAACAGCGGTTTTTTTGGTAATATATTGGGTGTATGTATACTCGCATACTGTGTGCCGTCTTGGCACAAAACATGATTCTTTGCACTGTGGACTGCCAAAACGGGCGGTTTTCAGGTGTAAAATGAAAATCAAGAAAGGAACCCGATATACGTATGAATGAAGTAGCGAACGTTCCTACCGTGATCAGCGGTGTTGAATACGCAGGGATGATCCGTTCCGGCGCAAATGCGTTGACCAACCAGAAGGATCTGATCAACCGTTTGAACGTATACCCCGTTCCCGACGGAGATACCGGCAGTAATATGAGCATGACCATGAAGCCCGCCGGAGATCTGAACGGGCAGACGGGAAGTCTTTCCGAGTGCGCCGACAAGGCGGCAAGTCTTTTCTTGCGCGCCGCACGAGGAAACTCAGGCGTTATTCTTTCGCTGTTTTTCCGCGGTTTGGCAAAGGGGTTTAAAGGGGTAACGGAAGCAGGCGTACCGGAAGTGGTAGCTGCTTTTCAAAAAGGTGTAAAGGAAGCTTATAAGGCGGTGCAGTATCCCAGAGAGGGTACCATCCTTACCGTTATGAGAAGCTGCACGGAAATCGAGACGGAAGGGCTTGATCTCCTGGGGCTGTTCGACAGTATGTACGACATTGCGGCGGATACGCTGGAAAAGACACCGGATATGCTTCCCGTTTTGAAGCAGGCCGGTGTTGTTGACTCCGGTGGACGAGGCTTTTTGGAAATTCTCGGCGGTATGCGCGCATATCTCAAGGGCACACCCGTAAAGGCCGCAAGCAAGACCGAGACCAAGGAAAGCGCAGATTTTGCAAGCTTTGACACCGAAAGCATTGAGAATCCTTACTGCACCGAATGTATTGTTACCAAGAGTGAAGAATACAAGAAGGAAGGCAGTGTGGAGAAGTTCCGCAAGTTCGTGCTTTCCATGGGTGACTCCGTGGTATTTGCGGAGGACACCGAGATCGTGAAGATCCACGTACACACTAAGGATCCCGGCAGAGTGCTTTCCGAGGCTTTGAAATACGGTTCTCTTTATACCGTTAAGGTAGAGAACATGAAAAATCAGCACAGTGAGCTGGCCGGAGAGCAGCCTGCAGAAGAGGAAAAGGCTCCTGCAGTGGTTGCACCCGAAGAAGAATACGGATTCGTTGCCGTTACTATGGGGGACGGCATGAAAAACGTATTCAGCGATTTGGGCGTGACCGGCTTCGTCAGCGGCGGTCAGACCATGAATCCTTCCACCGATCAATTGGTGGAGGCTGTTTTGCAGACCCCTGCCAAGAACGTGTTTATCTTCCCCAACAACTCAAACATCTGTTTGGTTGCAGAGCAGGTCTATAAATTCGTGAACGACAGAAACGTGATCGTCATTCCCACCAAGAGTGTACCTCAGGGCATTTCCGCTTTGATGCAGTTTGATCCCGATGCTTCTGCCGAAGATAACAAGGCAGCTATGATGGAGGCGCTGAAGTCTGTTAAGACTTTGGACATGACCTATGCGGCTCATGATTCCACGGTAGACGGCGAGGCTGTGACCTGCGGACAGATCCTTGGTTTGGTGGAGCATAAGGTTCGTTACGTTGCAAACAGCAGAACCGAATGCTTCGAAAAGATGCTTCCCGAATTGGACGGAGCATCCTTTGTCACCGTTTTCTACGGTAGCGACGTTTCCGAAGAAGAAGCAAACGAAACCCTCGCGTTCCTGCAGAGTAAGGCACCCGATACGGAAATCGCTTTGCTTTCCGGTGGCCAACCGTTGTATTACTATGTAATTTCAGTTGAATAAGAGGAAAAGGGGCACCACCGTATTTGTGAAGTGCCCCTTTTTATCGTCTTGCGGTCTTCCTGCTTTTACCGAAAGGGAGGGCAGAAGGACCATATCGTTGAAATACAAAAAGCATTTCTTACCAATCGCCCGCTTTGCGGGTTGTGAAAGACTTGATTATAAAATGGAACATATGATGGAATTACCTATAAAAAATACAGCCGTCGGCATTGATATCGGCTCTACCACCGCTAAGCTGGTAATTGTAGAGGATGGCAAAGTGCTTTACGCCAAGTACGAGCGGCACTACTCTCAGGTGCGCCCAAAGACATTGGCCATGCTGGAGGAAGCGGCACACCTGCTGATCGGCAAGACGGTATCCGTTGCCATCGCCGGCTCTGCCGGATTGGGCACAGCCCTCTCCGCAGATCTCCCCTTTGTGCAAGAGGTATTCGCCACGGCGGAAACGGTGCGCACCCTTGCGCCCGAGACGGATGCAGTGATAGAGCTGGGCGGCGAGGATGCCAAGATCATTTTCTTCGATGGCGGTCTGGACGAGCGTATGAACGGCTCCTGTGCCGGCGGCACCGGGGCGTTTATCGACCAGATGGCCACCCTGCTGAACGTAACCAACGACGAGATGGACGAATTGAGCTTGGCCTACAGCCGTATCTATCCCATCGCCTCCCGTTGCGGCGTTTTTGCTAAGACGGATATTCAGCCTCTTTTGAATCAGGGTGCACGGAAGGAAGACATTGCCGCCAGCATTTATCAAGCGGTTGTCAACCAGACCATTGCCGGTCTTGCCCAGGGACGCAAGATCAGTGGAAACGTGATGTTTTTGGGCGGTCCTCTCTATTATTGCAAGGGCTTGCGGGCGCGATTTACGAAAACGCTGAAGCTGGAGGAGGAGCAGGCCGCTTTCCCGCCCTATGCACTCTATTCCGTTTCTCTGGGGGCGGCACTTTATGCAGATAAGCAGAAGAAGCCTTTGGCTTTTGAAGAGCTTTATCGCCGTTTGCAGGACTGCGTAGGAGAAAATGAAGAAATCTCCACCACTCCCCCGTTGTTCCGCAATCACGAGGAATACGAGAGTTTTGCCGCCCGACACGGTAAGGCAAACGCAGAATTTGCAGAATTGGAGACCTACAAGGGCAAGGCGTATTTGGGCATTGACTGCGGCTCTACCACCACCAAGCTGGTGCTTCTCTCTGAGAACAACGAAATTTTATATACCTATTACGATTCCAACAAGGGTAATCCCGTGCAGATCGTGAAGGAGCAGATCTCCGTCATTTATTCCCGTATGCATGAGGAAGCGAAAATCTGCGGCAGCGGTGTGACGGGATACGGCGAGGAATTGATCCGACACGCCTTCCATACCGATGCGGGCTTGGTGGAGACCATGGCTCACTATTCCGCCGCCAAATATTTTAATCCCTTGGTAGATTTTATTTTGGATATCGGCGGGCAGGATATCAAGTGCTTTAAGGTGCACAATGACTCCATCGACAGCATCATCTTAAACGAGGCTTGCTCCTCGGGGTGCGGTTCTTTTATTGAAACCTTTGCCAAATCCATGGGGTATTCCGTGGAGGAGTTTGCAAAGAAAGGGTTGTTCGGAAGCACGCCCGTGGATCTGGGCACCCGTTGCACGGTATTCATGAACTCCTCGGTAAAGCAGGCCCAAAAAGACGGAGCTTCCGTGGAAAATATTTCCGCCGGGCTTTCTATCAGCGTGGTGAAGAACGCTATCTACAAGGTGATCCGCGCCGCCAACGCTGATGAGCTGGGAAAAGAGATCGTGGTACAGGGCGGTACGTTTATGAATGATGCCGTATTGCGTTCCTTCGAAATGGAGATCGGCAGAAACGTGATCCGTCCCAAGATTGCGCCTCTGATGGGCGCTTTCGGTGCGGCACTTCACGCGAAGTCTTTAGGGCTTGAGAAATCTTCTTTGCTGACCAAAGAGGAAATTGAAAGCTTCACCCATACCGCAAAAGGCGTTACCTGCGGCGGCTGCGGAAACCGTTGCCACATGACGGTGAACACCTTTGCCTGCGGAGAGAAATACATTTCCGGTAACCAGTGCGAAAAAGGCGCAGGTCTTCGTATGGAAGGAGAGCCTCTCCCCAACCTGTATGCCAAAAAGCGGGAGCTTTTGACTGCTCGGGAAAGCAGACCCGGCAGAAAGAAATTGGGGTTGCCTCTTGCATTGGGCACCTTTGAGCTACTGCCTTTGTGGCACGGCCTCTTCACTGCACTGGGTTACGAAGTTGTGGTGTCGGAGTATTCGACCCGCAAGACCTATATGAAGGGGCAATATTCCATCCCCTCCGATACCGCTTGTTATCCCGCTAAGATCATGCACGGTCATATTGAAGAGCTGATCGAAAAAGGGTGCGACATTCTGTTCTACCCTGCTCTGACCTACAACATCAACGAGCGGTGCGGCGACAATCATTATAACTGTCCCGTGGTGGCCTATTACGGGGAGCTTTTGAACGGGAATATGGAATCCCTGAAGAACGTGAAGTTCTTCTACCCCTACCTCAACATCAACGACGAAAAGGAATGTGCCAAGAAGCTTTACGCATACCTGCAAAAACACGCCCCTGAGGAAAATCACTCCAAGAAGGATTGCAGGAACGCAGTTGCCAAGGGTATGGCGGATTACCGTGCTTATATATCCTCCGTTCGCGCAGAGGGTGAAAAAGCAATTCGCTTTGCAAGAGAGCATGGAAAAAAGATCTTGATTTTGGCGGGACGTCCTTATCACATTGACCCCGAAATCTGCCACGGCATTGACAAGCTGGCGGTCTCCTTGGGATTTGTAGTGGTTTCCGAGGACAGCGTTGCCCATTTGGCAAAGGTGCCATCCGTGCAGGTATTGAACCAATGGACCTATCACTCCCGTCTGTATGCGGCGGCGCAATTTGCGGCAGAAAACAAGGATGTGGAGCTGGTGCAGATGGTATCCTTCGGTTGCGGTGTAGACGCCATCACCACCGACGAGGTACGTGCCATTTTGGAAAAGCAGGGTAAGCTTTATACACAATTGAAGATCGACGAGATCACCAACCTGGGGGCGGTGCGCATCCGTTTGCGCAGTATGCTTGCCGCCCTGGAGGAACGGGAAAGAAAGGGGGGCAACTGAAATGGAAGAAAAAAAGCGTGTTCTTTTTACCGAGGAAATGCGAAAGGACTACACCATTTTGGTGCCTACCATGCTGCCTATTCATTTTCGGCTGATCTGCCGGGTGTTGAATCATTACGGCTACAAGGCCGAGGTGATGGACGGCAAAAGTGAGAAAATTAAGGAATACGGCCTGAAATACGTTCACAACGATGCCTGCTATCCCGCACTTTTGGTGATCGGGCAGATGATCGATGCCTTGGAAAGCGGAAAATACGACCCGCATAAGGTGGCGTTCCTGTACTTTCAGACGGGAGGGGGCTGCAGAGCCTCCAACTACATCTTTTTGATGCGTAAGGCTTTTGAAAAGGCGGGCTATCCTTACGTCCCCATTATTTCCATGAGCTTTACGGGGCTGGAATCCAATCCCGGCTTCAAGCTGTCGTTGCCCATGATGATCAAGGGTATTTCCGGGGTACTGTACGGAGATCTGTTGATGGATCTGCGGAACCAATGCCGCCCATACGAAACCGTTCCGGGGGCAACGGATGCTTTGGTAAAAAAGTGGGAGGATCAGCTTTACGAGGATATTGTAAGCAAACGGTTCAGCTACCGTCGCATCAAGCAAAATTACCGTAAGATTGCCAAATCCTTTGCCGCGCTTCCCATGGATCGTTCTGTGAAAAAGCCCAAGGTGGGAATCGTTGGCGAGATCTTTGTAAAATTCTCGCCTTTGGGGAACAACAACCTAGAGGATTTCCTGGTATCCGAGGGCGCACAGCCCGTTTTGCCGGGGCTGATGGAATTTTGCCTTTACTGTATTTATAACATGGCCGCGGATATCGATCTCTACGGCGGCAGCAAGCTCAAGAGGTGGATCATCGGCTTTGTTTATAAATTCCTGATCAAGAGGCAGGAGGATATGAATCGCTCCATCGCCGAGGAAGGGTTTGACCCACCCTTGGATTTCGAGGAAGCTCGGAAGGGCGTTCAGGAGATCATCGGCATCGGCGTAAAGATGGGCGAAGGCTGGCTGTTAACGGCGGAAATGCTTTCTTTGATCAAGGACGGCGTGAACAACATCATCTGCGCGCAGCCCTTTGGGTGTTTGCCCAACCATATTTGCGGCAAGGGAATGATGAAGCCCTTGAAGGAGAAGTATCCGCAGGTGAATTTGGTGGCAGTGGACTACGATCCCGGCGCCACCAAGATCAATCAGGAAAACCGCATAAAGCTTATGCTTTCCAACGCCAGGCCTCCCGAGGCGGCAACGGAAGCAAAGGAGCCTGCATTGGTGTAAAACCAAGCAATTGATACGAAAGGGAACCTTTTTTCGAAAACGGTTCCCTTTTATGCTATACTTGAAAGATAAGGTTGAAAAGAAATATAACATTACCGTTTTGGGTTTGGTAGGCGACACCGGAAGCATTGATACCGATATGCCGGAAGGGTTGGAGATCGTGGAGAAGGTTCAGAGGATCTCCGAGCCCTTCAAGAAGGCAAACAGAAAATTCCATGAGGAAGATACGGTGATCCTCGGAGACGGCTTTGCCTTCATTGGCGGACATCCCATGGCATCAGAGCATCGAGGCTTTTCGGCTGGCAGTTTTCGAGATATGGCGAGAGTTGCCAAGGTAAACCTGCCCATGTGGACAGAATTGTTTATGGAAAACGCAGATTTTCTTGCGGAAGAACTTGACATTATGATCCAAAATCTTGTATTATATAAGAAAGCGTTGGAAGAACGCGATGAGGCAACCCTTGCCGCCCTTTTGGAAGAAGGGGCAATTCGCAAGGGCGAGCCGGAAAGTATTTGACAGCATACGAGGCTTTTTATGGCAGTGGTAAAAGTTAAAGTTTCAACCGAATACGAGGTCTTGGTGGAAGAAGGTCTTTTGGACAGAGTGGGTACTTTGGCAAAGGAACTGCTTCCCGGAAAGATGGCGGCCTTGATCACCGAGGAACGTGTGAACGGTTTTTACGGTAATCGGGTGGAGAACTCCTTGAAGGACGCGGGATTTACCGTATTCCGTTTGGTGTTACCTGCGGGAGAACAGACAAAGTGCCTTACCATGCTGGGGCAGGTTCTGGAGTTCCTCGCTTCCCATAAGCTCACCCGCACGGATGCGGTATTTGCCTTGGGCGGCGGTGTGATCGGCGATCTGGCGGGCTTTGCCTCCGCCGTGTATCTGCGTGGGATCCGCTACGTTCAGATCCCCACTACCCTGCTGGCGGCGGTGGATTCCTCTGTGGGAGGAAAGACTGCCGTTGATCTGGAGGGCGGAAAAAACCTTGCGGGTGCTTTTCATCAGCCCATTGCCGTCTATTGCGACCCCTTGGTCTTGCAGACCCTGACGAAGGAGGTTTTTTCCGACGGTTGTGCTGAGGTGATCAAATACGCGGTATTGCGGGGAGAACCCTTGCTTTCCATGCTGGCAGACCCCCGTGCGATCAATCTGACGGAGATCATTGCCACCTGTGTTTCGATCAAGAGAGACTTGGTGGAGGAAGACGAATTCGACACCGGGGCGCGGATGTTCCTGAATTTGGGGCATACCGTGGGACACGCCATTGAAAAGCGGTCTGATTTTGCCCTCTCTCACGGGAAGTGCGTGGCCATGGGAACGGTGATCGCCGCAAAGCTTTCTGCGAAGCTGGGCTTATGCCGTGAGGATTTAGCGGACAGCATTTCCAAGCTTTTGGAAGCATACGGTTTGCCTACGGAATCTCCCTACGGAGCAGAGGAGCTGATAGACACCATGCTTTCTGACAAGAAACGGGCGGGAGATACCCTGCGGTTGATCCTCCCCAAAAAAATGGGAGATTGTATTTTGTTCCCCGTGGAGACGGACAACCTCCCCGAATTGTTTCCACAAGTTATTTGAATAGAGATTGTACCATGAAGACGTTGATAACGACCTCCTCCTTGGAGGGTGAATTGAGGGTAATCCCCTCGAAATCATATATGCACCGCGCATTGATCTGCGCTTCCCTTGCCGACCAACCGACGGTTTTGTTTTGCCCCCGTTCCAATCGGGACATTCAGGCTACCGCCGGTTGTCTTTCTGCCTTGGGTGCGAAGATTCGGGAGGAAAACGGGGTATATACTGTTTCTCCGATCAAAAAAAATGACGAAGAAGCACAGCTTTTCTGTGATGAAAGCGGGTCTACTCTCAGATTTTTGCTTCCCGTTACCGCGGCCTTGGGAAGAAAAGCCGTCTTTCATGCCAGAGGCAGGCTTTCAAGCCGTCCTCTTTCCCCGCTGTACGAGGAGCTGAGAGATCACGGCGTGACCCTTTCCGAAAACGGCACGTTTCCCCTTTCCATGGAAGGACAGCTGCGGGGAGGAAAATTCATTTTGGACGGCTCTGTCAGCTCCCAATTCTTTACGGGGCTTTTGATGGGGTTGCCCATGCTCTCCGAAAAAAGCGAGATCAAGGTGCTGGGCAGGCTGGAATCTGCCCCTTACGTAGCCTTGACCTGCGACGTGATGAAGAAATTTGGGGTTGAGCCTGCCGTGACGGACACAGAAATGTACGTCTCCCCCGCTCCCTTTCGCTCTCCCGGTGAGCTTCACGTAGAGGGAGACTGGTCCAACGCCGCTTTTTGGCTTGTGGCGGGAGTTTTGGGAGGCAATATCCGCTTGACAGGCTTGCAGAAGGATTCTGCCCAGGGAGACAAGGCCATCGTTTCCGTTTTGCAGGAAATGGGCGGCAAGATCCGTGAAGAGAACGGCGTTTATATTGCCGAAAGCTCTACGCTTCGGGGGATTGAGATCGATGCGACGGATATCCCCGATTTGGTGCCCGTGCTGGCAATAGCGGCGGCCTCTGCCCGGGGAGAGACGGTGATCCGCGGGGCGGCAAGGCTTCGCTTGAAGGAAAGTGACCGCATTGAAAGCGTTTGCAATATGCTCGTGGCGTTGGGCGCAGAGTGCGTTGCCACCCAAGACGGCATGGTGATCCAAGGCGGAGGACTTATGGGCGGAACGGTGGATTCCTGCAACGATCACCGAATTGCCATGAGTGCGGCAGTGGCCTCTGTTGTATGTAAAGAGCCCGTGACAATTTTGCAAGCCCGGGCTGTTGATAAGTCTTACCCGGATTTCTTCCGTCATTTAAAGCTTCTTGGCGGAAAATGCAGGGAAATCGATTGAGAGAAGGTTGTTTGATGTTTACCTACGGAAAACGCCTGCAGGTGCAGGTATTTGGCCAATCCCATTCTGCCGGAATGGGGGTGGTGATAGACGGCTTCCCCGCGGGGATCTTAGTGGATACGCAAGGGCTTGCTCGCTTTATGGAGCGCCGCGCCCCCGGGCGGAATGCTTTTTCCACCGCCAGAAAAGAACCCGATCACGTGGAATTTCTTTCCGGTGTGGTAGAGGGTGTCACCACCGGTGCGCCTATCTGCGCCGTGATCGCAAATACAGATACCCGCAGTAAGGATTACGCAAAGCTGTCCGACATTCCCCGTCCCTCCCACGCAGATCTCGGGGCGTATTTTAAGTACGGTAACCATCGGGATCACCGCGGAGGCGGAGAGTTTTCCGGGCGTTTGACCGCACCGCTTTGCGTGGCAGGGTATCTCTGCATGAGCTACCTGGAGACCTTGGGGGTGCGTATAGGCGCACACATTGCCTCTGTAGGAGGTGTAGAGGATGACCGATACTCCATCTCTCCTGCCGAGGAAGAGCTGGTTGCTCCCGGACAAAAGGCCTTCCCTGTGCTGAACGAGGAGAAAGGCGAGGCTATGCAGAAGCTGATCCTCGATGCAAAGGGCGATGCAGACTCCGTGGGGGGCAGTATTGAATGCGTCGTGACGGGAATTCCCGCAGGGGTTGGCGACAGCTCCTTTGGCGGGCTGGAGGGCAGACTCGCTTTGGCCATGTTCGGGATTCCCGCCGTGAAGGGCGTAGAGTTCGGCAGTGGATTTGCGGGATGTGAAAAGCGGGGCTCGGAAAACAACGATCCCATCCGCACCGACGGAACGCGTATCTACACCGAGACCAACAATGCCGGCGGTCTGATGGGTGGCATTGCCAACGGAATGCCCGTGGTGTTCCGTGTAGGGATCAAGCCCACTCCCTCCATCGGAAAGGTGCAAAAGAGCGTTTCCCTTTCCCGCATGGAAAACGTAGATCTGGTGATTGAAGGACGGCACGATCCTTGCATCGTGCAAAGAGCTGTTCCCGTGGTGGAGGCAGTTGCCGCTTTGGCAGTGGCAGATTGCTTGTTATAAAGATTTTTGAAGGTATTGCTGTATGGATATTCAAGAATACAGAGAACAATTGGACGTATTGGATGCACAGCTTGTTGAGCTGTTCTGCCGTCGGATGGAGATCTGCGGCGATATTGCCAAATGGAAGAAGGAAAACGGTAAGCCTATTTTTGACCGTAACCGAGAGAGAGAGAAATTGAACGCCGTGGGAGAAATGGCCGATGAAGCCTTTGCATCCTACGTGCGGTGTATGTTCCGTTCCATATTCGGGTACAGCCGTTCTTATCAGCACAAGCTGGTGGATCCTCCCTCCGCTTTGGCGGCGGAAATCACCCGCGCTCGTTTGGAAACACCTGAGCTATTCCCCACCGAAGCGGCAGTTGCTTGCCAGGGGGTGGAGGGCTCCTATTCCTCCTTAGCCTGTGAAAAGCTGTTCCGCGATCCCGAGATCAAATTCTACCCTGCCTTTGAGGATGTTTTTGTTGCCGTTGAAAAGGGAGAATGTCAATATGGCATCCTGCCCATCGAAAACAGTACCGCAGGATCTGTGAAGGCCAATTACGATCTGCTGGTGAAGCACCAATGCCACATCGTCCGCAGTACCCGTCTGTTGGTGAGCCATTGTCTTTTGGCGAAGCCGGGTGTTAAGCTTTCGGACATCAAGGTGGTCTATTCTCATGAGCAGGCTATCAACCAATGCACCAAGTTCCTCTCCTCCCTGCCCGGGGTGGAAGTAAAGCCTTGCGCCAACACCGCTATGGCGGCGCAGATGGTTTCCCAAAGCACGGATCCCTGCATTGCCGCTATTTCCTCCCGCTTCTGTGCAGAGCTTTACGGACTTTCCATTCTGGCAGAAACCATTCAGGACACCGGGGCCAACCGCACGCGATTTATTTGCATTTCACGCAAAAGGGAGATCTATCCCGGAGCCAACCGCACCACGCTGATGATGGTTTTGAAGCATAAGCCGGGGGCTTTGTTCTCCGTCCTGGAGCGTTTGGGAGAATTGGGTATCAATTTGGTGAAGCTGGAAAGCCGTCCCTTACCGGAACGGGATTTTGAATTCTTGTTTTATCTGGATCTGGACATTCCCGCCGCCTCGCCTGCCTTGAGTGAGCTGATCGCTCTTTTGGAGGTGGAAACGGAGGAGCTTCGCTATTTGGGCAGTTATTTAGAGGTGGTGTGATGAAGCCTTGCGGTCTTTTGGGCGAGAAGCTGGGACACAGCTTTTCCCCGTTGATACATTCCCGATTCGGAAAGTATGAATACCGTTTATTTCCAACCCCCAGAGAAGAGCTGGAAGCTTTTTTGACGGGCGGATCCTTCGATAATCTCAACGTGACCATGCCTTATAAAAAGGATGTGATTCCCTATTGCAAGGAGCTTTCCCCGATAGCGCGGCGGATCGGCAGTGTCAACACCATCAAGGTGAAGGATGGGGAGCTTTACGGATATAACACCGATTACTACGGGTTTTGCTATATGTTGAAGGAAGGGCATATTTCCGTAAAAGGCGAGAAATGTGCCGTTATCGGAAGCGGAGGCGTTTCCTCCACGGTTTGCGTTGCCTTGGAAGATTTGGGAGCAGAGAAAATTACGGTAGTTTCAAGAACCATGAACACCCCGGAATATATTACTTCCATATCGGATCATACCATTGTGATCAACACCTCTCCCGTGGGAATGTACCCCAAAAACGGTAACTCTCCCGTAGATCTTAGCTTGTTCAAATCCTTAAAAGGAGTCGCCGATCTCATCTACAATCCCTTAAAAACAGCGTTCATGTTGCAGGCAGAGTCTCTCGGTGTGCCTTGTGTGGGTGGACTTCCCATGCTGGTGGCGCAAGCCAAGCAGGCTTCTGAAATTTTTGAAGGCAAGGAAATCGATGAAGCTTCCATCACTTCCGTGACCGACGAGATCTATGGACTTTGCGAGACGATCTGCTTGATCGGGATGCCCGGCAGCGGAAAATCAACTTTGGGCAGACTGCTGGCCACAGCGTTGGGAAAAACGTTTATCGACACCGACGAAATGATCGTGGAGATGGCCGGAAAATCCATTCCGGAAATTTTTGCGCAGGACGGTGAAGATATTTTCCGCAAGCTGGAAACCAAGGCGCTATCCGTTGCGACTGCGCAAAGCGGACGGGTGGTTGCTACCGGCGGCGGTGTAGTGAAGAAGGAAGAGAATCATCCCCTTTTGAAGCAAAACGGACGAGTGATTCTGGTGGCGAGGGATTTGGATGCTCTTACCACCGGAGGAAGGCCACTTTCCTCCTCGAGAGAAGCGGTTTTAAAGCTCTTTGAGGAGCGCAGACCGCTTTACGAGGCATTGGCTGATATCACTGTGCACAACAACAAATCTCCGTCAGAAGCAATTTCAAAGCTTTTAGAACGATTGGCATAAACATACGAAGGGTCGCCTACATAAGGCGACCTTTTTTGGCAGAAAAAAATCCTCCGCAGATTACCCTGCGGAGGATCGTTTTTATAAAGTGATTAGTTTGCGAAAGGGTTGGGCATGGAGGTGATCAAGCTATCGATGTTTTCCCATGCAGGGAACTTCTCGTAGATGTGATAACGATACATCACGTGTCTCTTGGTCATCACGTAGTCCAAAGAGGTTACGCTGCCATCCACGTTAACGTCAGCAGCTGCCAACATAACACCCTCGAGCTTGTAGGTGCCGAGAACGTAACGCTTCACGTACATATAGTCGATGGAGTTAACCTTGCCGTCGCCGTTGATATCGGCAATAACTGCAACGTGGAACAGAGTCTCACAAGCGTCGCATACGAAGGTTACGCCGGTACCGATGTACTTGCTGTCGTCAAGCTCATTGCCCTGCTTATCGTAAACTGTGATAGAACCGTAGAAGTTAGCCTTGAATTCGCCAACGGTCATTCTATCGATCTTCACCAGCAACATATTGTTCATGAACGCCATGTTGACAGCGTCGGGCAGAATGGTGGGACGGTAGATGGGAGTCTCGGTATAACCGGTCTCCTCACCGCAAACGGAGCAAACCTTCTTATCAACAGAGGGGTTGCAGCAGTTAATGCCTTCCGCGTGAACATCCTTCCAGGTGTGCTCACCGGTAGCCTTGATGGTTTCAACGGTGGTCTCGCCGCAAACGGAGCAGGTGTACTGTACTTCGCCATCGTCTACACAGGTAGCGGGCTTCAGAACAACTGCGTTACCCCAAGCGTGAACGCCAAGAGCAGGAACAACGATTACAAGAGTATCCTCGCAGCCTCTTGCGCAGGAGAAGGTCCAAGAACCGTCAACGCCGCAGGAAGGAGCTACGTAAACACCGTTGGTGAAGTCCCATGCATGACCCAAAGCGGGAGTCTGCTCCTCTACAACAATGCCGCAGAAGAGGCAGGTGTGAACCAGAACGCCGCCGTTTACACAGTCGGGAGAAGTCTTAACGGTGGTCTTAAAGCTGTGTGCGCCGGGATTGATATCGGTATACTCTTCGTAGTGATCACCGCAGACCATGCAGAAGTGAGTGATCATACCTGCGTGTGCACAAGTAGCGTCGTGAACAACGAAGATCTCGTATTCGTGAGCACCGGTAGCGGGCAGGATGAAGGTTCTGTATTCGCCGCAGTTGGAGCAGCAATCAGTATCGTAGCCATCCTCGCCGCAGGTAGCTTCAACACGCTCGTAATCAACCCAGTTATGGCCGGTGGCGGGTACAACGATTTCAACGGTCTCGCCGCAGCCATACTTACATACCAGAACGATAACAACGTCTTCCTCGCACTTGGGATCGGGGTTGGAGTAGACCACCATTTCGTGATCAACGATTGCAATCGCCTCGGTATAGGTGTCGCCGCAATTTGCACAGGTGAAGAGAGTTTCGCCCTCCTCCTGGCAGGTGGGCTGCTTGCTTACAACACTGTTGTAGTTGTGACCGATGGGAGTGCCAAAGGTCTCGGTGAAGGTATGGCCGCAAAGATCGCAGACGAATACGAACTTACCGGGCTCTTCACAAGAAGGATCTACGATGGTGTAGATATAATCGTGGTAGAGGGGCTCACCTACGGTTTCCATATAGGAAATGCCGCATCCGGTACAGGTATGGATGTAATAACCTGCGCCGGTACAAGTGGGCTCGTACCATACGCTATCCCAATCGTGGCCCTCGGGAAGGATGATCTCGGTATAGGTGTGGCCGCAACGAGCACACTCATATACGATCTCGCCTGCTTCGAGGTGGGTAGCGGGAGTCTCGGAAATTACTACATAATCATGATTCAGTGCGGGAACGATGTCGTCAACGTAGGTGTCGCCGCATCTGTCGCAGGTGTATACGGTATAGCCATCTTCGGTGCAGGTGGGAGGAGTTACAACGCCAACGTGGTTGTGGCCAACTGCAGGAATGGTCTCCTGCTTTTTGGTGCCGCAGCCGTAGGAGCATTCGTAATATACGGTGCCTTCCTTGGTGCAGAACTCGTCTCTGCCGATTTCAACGAAGTCGTGATCCAGCTTATCGGAGGTGCTGTAGATGCCTGCCTCGAAGCAAACGGAACAGTACCACAGGGTGTAACCACCGGAGGTACAGGTAGCGGGCACTACGTGCTCAGCCAGAGTGTGGCCGAAGGCGGGAATGATCTCGCTTTCGTTCAGGCCGCATTCCAAGCAACGTCTTACCTGCTTACCGTTTGCGGTACAGGAAGCCTCAGCGGTAACATTCCAACCGCTCCAAGTATGGTGAGCTGCTTCGAAATCATCGTCATACTGATGTCCGCAGACGGTACAGGTGTAACGGGTGCAACCGTCTTCGTAGCAGTTTGCTTCGATTCTCTCGCTGACATAGTTATGGCCGGGAGCGGTGATCAGTCTGTCCTCGGTGAAATCACAGCCTGCGTATCCACAGGTAACGTGCTCCTGACGGTCGATCTCGCAATCACCGGCAACGATCACCTCAACCACTTCCTTGTGGTTGATGGGAGTCAAAGCAACGGTGAGGTTGCTCTGAACGTTCTCGTAAACCTGATCAGCGGTGTAGTTGGTATTCAACATGGAACCGCCGTGGTAGTAGGGATCCTCTGCAGCATCGCCTGCAACTACCTTCTGGGTATCGATTACGTTACCCTTTTCGTCAACGAAGGTAACGGTGTATACGTCGAACAGAACCAAGGTGAGGTTCAGATCCAGATCGTACTTACCGGAGTAGATGTAATCAAACTTCTCTTTGATCTTGTTGACGTAGTGCTCAACGGAAGAATAACCGAAGATCTTCAGAGCCTTATCCAGGCGAGCAACAGCCTTGGAATCAAGAAGCTTGTTCAAAGCGGCGTCCAGATAAGCGTCAACACTCTTGGGGCCGATCTTTTCGCCAAGAACACAGGAGTAGCTACCATCGCCGTTGTAGTATGCGCCGATGGTGGTGTTCAGCTTGGCTTCAACGCCCAAAACGCCGTAAGCCTTCTGCAGACGGGACTTGATGTATACGGGGAGCAAGTCCTTGGAATCCATCAAATCGATTACTTCATCCAGAGTGTCGATCTTGTCGATGTCCAGGTTGAAGCGATCTGCGATCTTCTCTACCAGAGAGGTGAACTGTGCTTCGTAGCCCAGCTTCTCGGCAAGGAGCTTAACATTCTTCAGGTTGAGCTGGTCAACCAGGTCGCCCAAGGTCATAGCATGGATCTTCTCACGTACCAGCGCATAGTCGTTTGCGATGGCTGCGGGAAGGAAGAGGCCCAGGAGGTTGTCAACGTAATCGGAAACGTCCAAAATACCTTCCAGATCAGCGGAAAGAACGCCGTCCTCTGCGCTGAAGTCGCCATTGATCTCAACCATATCGTCCAGCTTCTTAGCGGTAGCCTTGATCTTGTTCAAGGTAGCCTCGGAGCAATCGATCACGAAGTTTACGGGAAGATCGATCTCGATGCCCATTGCGCTGAGGGAGAAGTTGTAGGAAACAACGGTGTTGCCTTCCATGTTGGCAATGGTGGAGAACTTAACGGGGTTAGCCTTATAGATCTGCACCAATGCGTTGCGAACGGTGGCGGGATCGGTGAGGTCGTAAACGGTATAGCCGTTCACCTCTACCTTATCATACATCAGAACCGCACCTGCAACCATGGTCAGAGCTTCATAGAGGGTATCTCCGGAAACAATGCTCTTAACCAAGTCAAGGAGATTTGCTTCTTCGGGCGCGCCTACAACGAAGTTCACGCCTGCAAGCTGACCGCCTTCATAAACGCGCTGGATCTCGAAGGGGTTCTGAACGGTAACGCCTTCCAATTCAGCGAAAATACGGTCCAAAATTTTGCCGGCGGCCTGCTTAATGGTAGCGATCAGCATTGCTTTAGCAACGTCCTTCACTACCTCACCGCCAACCTCACCCAGGTCGGGAGTTTCGCCATTCTCGATGGATTCCTTAACGGTTTCCTTGAGAGCTTCCTGCTCTTCGGGAGGCAGGGACTCATAGTAGTCCTCGACGGCGTCGATCTGCTCTTGGGTCAGACCCAACTGGTCGGCAACGTCTTTGGCTGCATCGATCTGATCGTCGGTCAAGCCGTACTTGTCCTTCAGCGCTTCCCAGTCAATGTCGGCTGCAGCAGCAGACACTAAAGAGGCGGGAATTGCCGCAACAAGCATCACGACCAACAGAAGAGAACTGATGAGTCTTTTGAATACTGTTTTCATAGCATCCTCACTTTATATAAATTATTTTTTTAACAAGAGTGAAACCGGATCCCATTTGTTTATAGTATGGTCATCCTAATACATAGTCCATTATATACCCTTTTCCCGTGAATGTCAACCTTTTTTTCGAGATTTCTTTTTACAAAGAATAGAAATATTTACCATTGCACCCCTCTGTTCTCACAAACCGTCCAAAAAGCAAAAAAAACGGACGGGGTCTCCCCCATCCGTTGATTTATATATTTGGGATCAAACCCACCACATACCGGTAGGCTTGGGCTCGCGGATGATGGCTTGCTTCAAGAAATAAGCCGCCTTCTCCAGACCCTCCACATTGGTCATCAGGCTATCCTCGTGCTCAATGGAAAGGATATCGTCGTAGCCCACAAGGCGCAGATTGCTGACAAAGTCTCTCCAATACTGCATATCATTGCCGTAGCCCACGGAACGGAACACCCAAGAACGGTGCAGCTCGTCGGCATAGGGCTTGGTATCCAGAACACCGTTGACCGCAGTGTTCATGGCATCCACCTTGGTGTCCTTGGCGTGGACGTGATAGATGGCGTCGCCCAAAGCGCGGATGGCGGCAATGGGATCGATGCCCTGCCAGATCAGGTGAGAGGGATCCATATTCGCGCCGATCAGCTTGCCCGCTTCTGCGCGAAGGTGCAAAAGAGTCTCGGGGTTATACACACAGAAGCCGGGATGCATTTCCAAAGCGATCTTCTCAATGCCGTGAGCCTCGGCGAACTGCGTTTCTTCCTTCCAATAAGGAACCAGCACTTCCTCCCACTGCCACTTCAGCAGATCGGAGAAATCGTTGGGCCAAGGGCAGGTGACCCAGTTGGGGTACTTGGCCTCCAAGCTGTCGCCGGGACAGCCGGAGAATCCGATGATCTTCTTGATCCCCAGCTTTTCGCAGAGAAGGATGGTATTGCGGAAATCCTCGCGATAGCTTTCACGAGTAGCCTTGTCGGGATGAACGGGGTTTCCGTGGCAGCTGAGAGTATTGATAGGCAGTCCGTGGAAGGCGATGGTCTCCTTGAAGGTCTCCAAAGCCTTTTCGTCCTTCAGCAACAAAGCGGGATCGCAATGAGCCTTGCCGGGATAACCGCCCGCGCCGATCTCAAGCTCCTCGATACCAATGGATTTCAGATAAGGAAGCGCTTTATCCAGCGGTTGATCGCCGAACAAAACAGCACATACGCCTAATTTCATGGGAGCAATTCCTTCCTAAACATCAGTTAAAGTAATAAGGCTCACCGGTCTTGGCGGAAATATAAATTCCCTCCAGAATACGGCTGACCACGAGAGCCTGCTCGGGCAGAACGAAGGGATCGGTGTCATTGATCACCGCATTCAGCCACAGACGTGCCTCGTTGTCCTGGGGAGAGCCTGCGCCTGCGCCCTCGTAGAAGGCTACCCCGCCTGCGGAAAGATCGGGCTTCAGCACATACTGTCTGCCGTTGCGGATACCGTTGATACGTACGCCGCCTTCCATATCCGCACCGCCGTCGGTACCGCAAAGAGTGGTAACGGCCTCACGAACGTCCAAGCTGTTCAGTGCCCAGCTGGATTCCAGCACTACGGTAGCACCGTTTTCCATCACAATGAAACCAAAAGCAGAATCCTCCACGGTGAGATCGCCGGGCTTCCAGTCGCCCCAGGCGTTACCGGTGGGGAATTTATCTCCCAGCTTATGGTAAACAGTACCCACGCAATACTTGGGCTTGTAGTTATCCATGCACCATAAGGTCAAGTCCAGAGCATGGGTGCCGATATCGATCAGAGGACCGCCGCCCTGCTCGTATTCGTTCATGAACACGCCCCAGGTGGGAACAGCTCTGCGGCGAATGGCGGTAGCCTTGGCGTAATAGATCTCGCCCAAGGTGCCATCCTCACATTCCTTCTTAATATACATAGAATCGGGACGGTGACGGTTCTGGTAACCGATGGTCAGCTTCTTACCGGTGCGCTTTGCCGCGTCCAGCATCTTCTGCGCTTCCTCGGCATTGATGGCCATGGGCTTTTCGCACATAACGTGCTTACCTGCTTCCAAAGCATCTACGGTGATGAAGCTGTGGGAACGGTTGGGAGTACAAACGTGAACCACATCGATGGTCTCGTCCGCCAAAAGCTCCTTGTAGTCGGTGCAGACCTTTGCATCGGGAGCGCCGTACTTCTTGGCAGCCTCCTCCGCGCGGGAAAGCTGCAGATCGCAGAAGTACACCATTTCTGCCAGATCGGAGCAGTTCTTCAATGCGGGCATATGCTTGCCGTTGGCAATACCGCCGCAACCGATGATACCGATTCTCAGTTTCTTATCCATTGTAAATCTCCTTTGATTTTTAATCGCGATAATATTTATAGTAAGCAAGGATGGTTCTCTCCCTGCCTTCCACCTTATCAAACCCTGTAAGAGTTGCCCCCTCCAGAGAAAGGAATTCCCAAGCCTTCAGCTCCGAAGCGGTGGCAACAAACAACGTTTTGTCCCCGCTGATCACACTGAAGTCGCCCTCGTAAAAACTCAGCACGCCGCCCTTTCCGATGACGCGCTCCACGTTGTCCTCGCCCCTCTCCAAAATATACCGAAGGGATCTGCCATCCAGCTTTTTGGCCATCCACAGACGAAACTCAGCGCTTTCGGTGTTCTTGGGCGGTTTATCTTTCCTCTTGAATCCGAACATCTTCCTTCTCCTTCAGATCTTTTTCCGTCTCCTTGGACAGATAGATGGGACGGCGTTTGCTTTCTAAATAGGTTTTGGAAAGATAGCCGCCCAAAATTCCGATGGAAAACTCCAGAACACCGCCCACAAACAGAATGACACACATCATGGAGGGCCATCCAAAAGCGGAATCCACGCCCAGCAGGGCACGGATCACGATGACAACGATCCCAATAAAGGACGCCAAACAGAACACAAATCCCATGACAGAGGCAATGGCCAAGGGTACCGTGGAAAAGGCGATCACGCATTCCAAAGAATACTTGAACAGCTTCCAGAAGGAAAACTTGGTCTTCCCCGCGCTGCGCTCCACATTCTCGTAGGAGATCCATTCCGTCTCGTACCCCACCCACTCAAAGATACCCTTGGAAAAGCGGTTATACTCACAAAGAGACAGAACGGAATCCGCCATGCGGCGGGACATGAGACGGTAATCTCTTGCCGCAGGCACCAAGCGCACGTCGGCAATACGATTGATCATTTTATAAAAAAGATTGGCAAAAAAGCTTCTGATGGGAGGCTCCCCCTTACGGGAGGAACGGCGGGTACCCACGCTGTCGATCCCTTTCTCCTTCAAGATCCCCATCATGCGGGGCAAAAGAGAGGGAGGATCCTGAAGATCCGCGTCCATATAGACAACGTAGTCACCCTTTGACGCCTGCAAAAGAGCGTACATGGCGGCCTCTTTGCCGAAATTACGGGTAAAGGACACGTAGCGGAAGCGTTGGTCTGCCGCGGCGTACTCCCGCAACAAAGATAAGGTTTTATCCTTTGAGCCGTCATCGGCAAAGATCACCTCAAAGGCGTATTCCGGCATTCCGGCCATCACCCGCAGGATCTCTTCGCGAAAAAGAGGCAGAGATTCTTCCTCGTTAAAGCAAGGAACCATAACACTGATCAGTTCCATATACAGCCCTCCTCTTCTCGGCAAATTTCTCTTGTTCAATAGTACCATATCTTCCCGTTTTTGTCAACGGGTTTTAAGACTTTTTTCCGAAAAGGCGTACAAAAAAAGATTGACAAAAAATACTTACTGTGTTAGAATAGAAGCAACAATTTCAAGACAAGGGAAAGGGCTTTGACAGCATGGCCGAATTTCATACACTGACCACAGAGCAAAAAAACGCCGCTTCGTCGCAAATCGACAAAATGAGCGCTATCGAGATTGCAAGATGCATTAACCAAGAAGATAAAACCGTTGCCTTTGCAGTGGAGCAATGTCTGCCCGAGATCGGGGAAGCGATTGACCTTCTGGCAGAGGTTTTGCAGGCGGACGGCCGCATTTTCTACTGCGGCGCAGGCACCTCCGGCAGATTGGGCGTGGTGGACGCCTCGGAGATCCCCCCTACCTACGGGCTTTACGACAGAGTCATCGGCCTGATGGCAGGCGGTTACAGTGCCATCATCAATCCCGCAGAGGATGCGGAGGATAATTTTCACAGCATTGCGGATCTTATGCGGGAGGAATACGGCTATTGTGAAAAGGACATTCTGGTAGCCATCTCCGCCAGCGGCTCCGCCAACTGCGTAAAGGGTGCCTTGGCCTACGCCAAGGAGATGGGCACCAAGACCATTTGCGTGACCTGCAATAAAAACAGCGATCTGATCCCTCTGTGCGATCTTGCCATTGCGGCGGAGGTCGGCCCGGAGGTAATCAACGGCTCCACCCGTATGAAGGCAGGGACAGCCCAGAAGATGATCCTGAATATGCTCTCCACCGGCGCCATGGTGCGCTACGGCAGAGTGCGAGGAAATTACATGGCGTATATGATCCCCTCCAACCGCAAGCTGGTGGCAAGAGCCATCCGCATGATCTGCCAGAAGACGGGTTGCACCCCCGAATTGGCAGAAAAAGCCTTGGAGCAGGCCAACAACATCATTGCAGACGCCATGGACGCCATTGAAGCGAAAACCATTGGCTGATATAAAAGGAGGAACAACATGAAAAGAATTCTTTCGACAATTCTCGTTACCGCCATGCTGTTTGCCATGCTGGCAGCAATCCCTGTTGCGAGCGCTGCGACAGGCAACGAGACCATCACCATCACACACACCAATCCGGTGATCACCGCCGACGTGGGAGATACGGTGGACCTTTCCCGTTACGCCATCACGGATAAAAACGGCACAGTGATCTCCCCCTCCCAAATCAGCTGGCAGCTTGGAGATGCCGCTCAGAAAACCATCCGGGTCACCGAGAAGGGCGTTTCAGAGTTGGTTGCAAGCTACGGAAGCTCCAAGCAGAAGATCTATCTGGTCTCCAAGAACCCCGAAGATACGGAATACGTACTTTACGAAAATGATTTCAACTGCACCATTGACGATCTGAAGGCAGAGGGATGGAACTTCTTGAACCCCGGCGCCGTAAGCGTTTCCGGCGGCGTTTTCCACATGGGCAACCAAAGCGGCGACTATTACCGCGCCATTCTCCCGGAGTGGCTGAGCAACTTCGGCGATTACGCCATTACCATTCAGGCCAGTCAAACAAACGTGCTCAACGTCTCCAGATGGTGCTCCATCGCTTACCGTATTGAAAACGCAAATGCAAAATATTACCCCTACTACCATATGTGTGTCCGCGCCAACACCACCTCCAGCACGGTAGAGTTTGCAGAGCGCACCACCGCAAACGCATGGAACGTCATCTACAAGAACTCCATGGTTCTGAACATGACGGATGCAGGCTACCACGAGTTGACGGTTAAAGCCTTCGGCAACACGGTGCAATACCTGATCGACGGTGAATCCATCTTGTTCGTCGGCGACGCAAAAGCCCATACCAAGGGCTACGTAGGTCTCATTTCCAACTACGGCACCATGAACGTGGATTCCATCCGCATCACCGTGCAGGAAGCAGCTCCCCAGCGTCCTCCCGTAGTTCCCTTGCTGATCGATTCCTCTGTCAACCGCGGAGAAACCAACATCACCAACTACGTTTCCAATCAGGCGTATCTTACCCTTGACGATATGGACGCCTTCCTGCAAGAGGAAGAGCTCCCCGTCGCGGCATTGCTGAACCTTACCGGCAGAACGGTAACCAAGGAGCAGTTCGAGACCTATCTCAAGGCCTTCAAGGAAAAGAACGTGATTCCTCAATTCAAGCTGGACACCAAGGCGCAGGTAGACGCGCTGTACTCTGCGGTAACCGCCGCAAAGATCCCCGAGACTTTGGTGGCCTCCTCCGATCCGCAGATCGTAAAATATGCCCGTACCAAGAGCAAAACCGTGATCCGCGGCGCTTTGGACATTACCGGCATCGAGGCGGAAAGCCTTACCGACCGTGAGCTGTACGAGTATTACAGCACGGCGGCAGGAGCGTACGCTCAGGCGATCATTCTGCCCTACCGACTTGCCACCAAGGAAAACGTGGCGAAGCTGCAGGAATTCGAGCTGGCAGTCTGGGCATACGGCACCAAGATCAAAACCATCGCCGAAGCGGCATGGCTGGTATCCTCCGGCGCAAACGCCGTGATCTCCGACAACCACGAGCTGATCTCTGCAGTACAGACAGAGGTATTCACCTCCGCAGATACGCTGACCCGCACACCCGTATGGACGGCGCACAGAGGCTATTCCACCAAGTATCCCGAAAACTCCATCGCGGCTTGTCAAGGCGGCTACGAGGCCGGAGCAGATTGCATCGAGATCGACGTACACCTCAGCGCCGATGGCGTAGTGGTGCTTATGCACGATTCCTCCATCAACCGCACTACCAACGGCACCGGCAATATCGCCTCCATGACGCTCCAGCAATTGAAGCAGTACAAACTGAAATATAAGAGCGGAGCTCTTTCCGATGAAAGCATTCCCACCTTCGAAGAGGTGCTTCAGCAATTCCAGGGCAAGGACGTCAAATTCCTTTGCGAACTGAAATCCAGCCAAGCCGCTCTGCCCCAGAAGTGCGTGGAGCTGATCAAGAAGTACGGCATGGAAAATCAGGTGGTGTTCATCAGCTTCACCGCCAACCAGCTTACGTCTGCAAAGCAGTACATGAACGTCAGCACCGGATTGTTGCTGAGCGCCACGGGATTCTCCGATGCGGGCGATACGCTGGGCACGCTGAACGCTTATTTCGAAAAGCAGACGGATACCCTCAACTATCATGCAACCATGGCCATCAACTACGGCAACCTTTCCTCCGAGTTCCTGCGGGACGCCAACGATCGCGGCGTAACGCTGTGGACATGGACCTACAGCCTCGGCGTTTCCGCCCAGGTTTGCAAGATGTTCCTGGCCGGTGTAAACGGCATGACCACCGACGATCCTCAGTATCTGCAGAACACGGTAAAGAGCATTACCGTCCCCACCTCTCTGCAGGTAAATCTGGGTGAAACCGCCAAGCTCTCCGCCACCTCCGTCACCTATGGCGGAACGGAGAAGGATATCCTCTCTCGCAGCAGAGTAGAGATTCTGGATAACAACGGTGTGGTAGCACTGGGGGCGGACGGCACCTTGACTCCCTTGAAATACGGTACAGCAATCTTCCTGCTGTCTTATCAGACCAAGCTGCCCGACGGCTCTACCTACACCCTGTATTCCCAGCCCATTACCGTGAGTGTAAACGGCAACAAGGATCTCGCCTTGAATGCCGGCAGCGGCTACGTTCTGAAGCAAGGTATGCTTTCCGGCGTGGGTGAGTGTGTAACCGCGGCAGATCTGCTGGCGAACTTCGCTTCCGCAGATGGCGTATCCGTTTACAACGCCGCAGGCCAACAGCTTGCCGCAACGGACTTTGTGGGAACCGGCGCCACCGTTTCCAAAGCAAGCGCAAGCTTCTCCGTTTGCATTAAGGGCGATCTTAGCGGTAACGGTAAAATCAGCGCCGCAGACTATTTGCTCATCAAGCGTTACGGGCAGAAGATGGCAACCCTTTCTCAGGCTCAAAAAGAAGCCGCAGACGTAAACGGCGACGGCAGAATCGACGCTATCGACTACATGCTGTTGAAGCGCAACACACTGAAAGCCTACGGTATTATCGAATAATATTGCTCTCGAGAGCGTTGCAAAAGAGTTGATCCCCTTTTGCGGCGCTCTCTTCCTTTGCAAGAACTACATATTTTTTATACTTTTCATCACAAAACACTTGCTTTTTTGAGAAAGATATTATATAATATGTTCACAAAGATTATAAGCAGAAAGGAACTCCAACATCATGAAAAGACTTACTTCACTCTTGATGGCAGTTTTGATGGTCGTTACCATATTGTCCGCTTCCCTTTTCTCTGCTCTCGCATTGGAGACCAATCAGGTCGTCCTGCAAGGGCCTGCGGAAGTGCGCTACACCGGTGATGCCGCAAAAGATTCTTTCCAGGTAAAAGCAAACCTGAGCCTCGCAGGCGATCTTACCGCTATTGCAGGCTACGAGGTTAAGATCACTTGGGATCCCACGCAGCTTTCTCTGCTGGAGATCGTACGTCACGGAGACGGCTTTGCCGACGAAAAGACCACTTCCGGTTCTGTGACCCTTGGTGTGGCCAACGCTTCCAACGTGCTTTCCGGCGAGCTGTTCTACCTCTCCTTCGCTCCTTTGGCGGAAGCGGAAGCTACCGTTTCCATTGAAGTTCTCAGCATGGCTACCGCCACCGGTTTGATCGACGCAGAAGGCAGCCGTTATACCGTTAAGGTTTCTGCTCCCGAAAACCTTGCAGCAGGCAAGGCATGGACCGGCGACACCGAGATCGGTTCCGGTTACAAGGGTGACATCACCGACGGTAAGATCGATCCCGACGGTAAGTACGACCAGTCTATCTGGTACGGCTTCGACCAGAGAAACTCCGGCGACTCCGTTGGTACCATCATCATCGATCTGGGCGCAATCTACACCAACATCGACGAGATCCGCGCATTCGTATGGCCTATGGGCGCATCCGGTATCGCAGTTCCCGTATCTTATAACTTCTACGTTTCCAACGACGGTGAGACCTACACTCTGGTTACCTCCGTTGCAGGTGAGAAGAGCGGTCCTACTTGGGTAGGCACCGATAACGAAGAAGGCTTGACCGCTCGTTACGTTAAGCTGGACATCGTTGGTACTGCTAATGATACCTTCTGGTTCATCGGCGAGCTGGAGGTTAACTCCTACGAGCCTAAGATCGTTGAAGTTGCAGTTCCCGCAGAACCCGGCAACCTTGCAGCAGGCAAGGAGTGGACCGGCGACACCGATATTAACGGTGCCGGTTATTTGGGCGATATTACCGATGGTAAGATCGATCCCGACGGTAAGTATGACAAGACCCTTTGGTACGGCTTCGACCAGAGAAAGTCCGGCGACTCCGTTGGTACCATCATCATCGACCTTGGCAAGCTGTACAGCGGTCTGAACGAGATCCGTGCATTCGTATGGCACGCGCCCGCCTCCGGTATTGCAGTTCCTCAGTACTATAACTTCTATATCTCCGAAGATGGCGAGACCTACACCCTGGTTACCTCCGTTGAAGGCGTAGAGAGTGCTCCTACTTGGGTAGGCACCGACAACACTGATACTTTGACTGCTCGCTACGTTAAGCTGGACATCGTTGGCACTGCTAATGACACCTTCTGGTTCATCGGCGAGTTGGAAGTAAACGTCTTCGAGCCCGAAATTCCCCACGAGCACGCATACAACAAGAC
>JAZKZH010000036.1:0-6852 GCA_045612545.1 Eubacteriales bacterium | reverse complement strand
CCTACGGCCACCAGTCCTACATGCAGGAGCTGGCCGGCAAGCACGCAGACGTGCAGTTCATCGCAATGACCGGTGACACCGCCGCTTCCAGCGGTTTGTCCAACCTGTCCAACGCATTCACCAAGGTTTACGAGTCCCGTTACGTTGCAGGCGTGGTTGCAGGCTTGAAACTGAAGGAGCTCATCGACGGCAACAAGCTCACCGACGCTAACTACGATGGCGAGAACGTTAAGATCGGTTACGTAGGCGCTTTCGACTTCGCAGAAGTTATGTCCGGCTACACCGCATTCTACTTGGGCGTTAAGTCCATCGTGAGCAACGTTGTTATGAACGTTCACTTCACCGATTCCTGGTACGACTTCGACAAGGAAAAGGCAGCTGCAGCAGCTCTGGTAGAGAGCGGCTGTGTGATCATTTCTCAGCACGCTGACTCCGCAGGCGCTCCCACCGCAGTGGAAGAGGCTTACAACGCAGGCAAGACCGCATTCTGTGTAGGCTATAACGTTTCCATGCTGGATGCTGCTCCCAACTCTGCACTGACCTCCGCTACCAACGTTTGGTCCGTATACTATCAGTACGCATTCGCAACCGCTATCAACGGCGGCGACATCGCTTCCAACTGGTCCGCAGGCTACAAGGAAGGCGCTGTTAAGATCACCGAGCTTGGCCCCAACTGCGCAGAAGGTACTCAGGCTAAGGTTGACGAGGTCGTTGGCAAGCTGAAGAGCGGCGAGCTGAACGTGTTCGATACCTCCAAGTTCACCGTAGAAGGCAAGACCATCACTTGGGCTTACGCTACCGACAGCGACGGCGACTGGACCTACGATAAGAACAACGTAGTAGCTGACGGCTACTTCCACGAGTCTTTCGTACAGAGCGCTCCCGCATTCAACCTGAAGATCGACGGCATCAAGTGGCTGAACAAGTAATCGGCAGAAACCATTGAAAAACAAGGGGCTGTTGCCTGGCAACAGCCCCATCATCCTATTTTTGGAGGAATCCGCCTGTGACGATACCGAACAATACGGCAGTCGCCTTTCGCGGGGTGACCAAGACCTTTGGCGAAGTCTATGCCAACAAGGATGTCTCTATGGACATCTACAAGGGAGAGATCCTGTCTCTGCTGGGAGAAAACGGCAGCGGCAAGACCACCTTGATGAATATGCTTTCCGGCATTTATTGCCCCGATGCAGGGGATATTTATTTGGACGGGAATCCCGTCACCATCCGCTCCCCGCAGGATGCCCATCATCTGGGGATCGGCATGATCCATCAGCACTTTAAGCTGGTGGACGTTTTCACCGCCGCAGAAAACGTTCTGCTGGGGGTGAAGGGGAAGGGTCTTCTGGATCTTTCCACCGCAAGTGAGGCTGTTCGCAGCATTTGCGAAACCTATGGCTTTGAACTCGATCCTTCTATGAAGGTTTACGATATGAGCGTCTCCCAGAAGCAAACTCTGGAGATCGTAAAGGCTTTGTACCGCGGCGCCAACGTGCTGGTGCTGGACGAGCCTACCGCCGTTTTGACACCCCAAGAGACGGACAAGCTGTTTGCCGTTCTGCGGGAGATGCGCAAGGACGGTAAGACGGTGATCATCATCACCCATAAGCTCCACGAGGTGCTTTCCGTTTCCGACCGTGTTGCCATTCTGCGCAAGGGCGAGTATGTGGGCGCCATCAACACCTGCGACGCCAACGAGCAGATCTTGACCGAGATGATGGTAGGGCAGAAGGTGGAGCTGAACATCGACCGTCCCCAGCCTGTGAACCCCGTTCTTCGTCTGCGGGTGGATCATCTTTCCGTGAAGGGTCACGAGGGAGAGGATGTATTGAAGGATGTATCCTTCGATGTATTCGGCGGAGAGATCCTGGGCATCGCGGGGATTTCCGGTTGCGGCCAAAAGGAGCTTTTGGAAGCGATTGCAGGTCTTCAGCACACGGAACCGGGCTCCCGTATTCTGTACGATGTCCCCGGCGGCACCCAAGAACAGCTCATCGGCAAGGACCCCAAAAAGATCAAGGAGCTGGGCGTGGCCTTGTCCTTCGTCCCCGAGGATCGTTTGGGTATGGGCCTGGTGGGCAGTATGGGCATGGTGGGTAATATGCAGTTGCGCAATTATACCATGCGCAAATCCATCCTTGCAGAGATCAAGCATTCCAGAGAGCTGGCTCAGCAGGTGCGGGAGGAATTGGGTGTGGTAACCCCCTCTTTGAACACCCCCGTCCGCCGTCTTTCCGGCGGTAACGTGCAGAAGGTACTGGTGGGCAGAGAGATCGCCTCCGCCCCTGCGGTTTTGATGACCGCTTACGCTGTGCGAGGGCTGGATATCGGTGCTTCCTATACCATTTATAATCTGCTGAACAAGCAGAAGGAAAAAGGCGTGGCCGTGCTGTTTGTGGGCGAGGACCTGGACGTGTTGGTGGCGCTTTGCGACCGTATTCTGGTGCTTTGCGACGGCAGAGTCAACGGCATCGTGGACGGCAGAACCGCCACCAAGGAAGAGATCGGATATTTAATGACCAATCTGAAGCAGAATGAGGGAGGTACGGAAAATGCGTAGTCCTGTAACAACCGCAAAAAAGCCGCCCTTGTTCCACATCGTAAGCAGAGGAAAAGGGCAGTTGCCCTTCTATCAGGCGTGGGGGATCCGTTTGGGAGCCTTCGTTCTGGCATTGCTCCTCAATGCGTTGTTCGTTTATTTGGTGGTGGGGGTAGACCCTGTTTCCTTCTATAAGACCATGCTGAAGGGCGCCTTCGGAGCCGGCTTCCTTTGGCCCACCATCAAGACCGCCGCAAAGCTTTTGTGCATCGCGGTAGCCTTGGCGCCCGCCTTCAAAATGCGTTTTTGGAACATCGGTGCAGAGGGTCAGGTTTTGGTTGGCGGCATCGCCGCCGCAGTGGTGATGTTCTATTTCTCCGATCTGCCCGCAGTGGTGATCCTGCTTCTGATGATGATCGTCAGCATTCTGGCAGGCGCATTGTGGGGTGCGATCCCCGCCTTCTTTAAGGCGAAGATGAACGTCAACGAAACCTTGTTCACCCTGATGATGAACTACATCGCCATGAATTTGGTCAACTTCTTCTACGACCTGTGGAAAGGCCCCAAAACGGCGTTGGGTAAGATCAATCAGAATACCCACGCAGGCTGGCTGTCTTCTCTGTGGGAGAAGCGGGATGCCAACGGCTTTTTGATCCGCGAAGAGGAAACCCTGTTCACCAACTCGGATTTCTGGTTCGTGGTTGCCATTTGCGTGGTTGCTGTCCTCATGTATTTCTATCTCAAGTATACCAAGCAGGGCTACGAGATCGCCGTGGTTGGCGAATCCAGCAACACCGCCCGTTACGCAGGCATCAGCGTTAAGAAGGTTATTCTGCGCACCATGATCCTTTCCGGTGCTATCTGCGGTCTGTGCGGTTTCTTGGTGGTTTCTGCGCAGAGCAATACCATCTCCACCTCCATGGCAGGGGGATACGGCTTTACCGCCATCATCGTTGCTTGGCTTTCCAAGTTCAACACCTTCACCATGGCAGGCGTTTCCGTACTCATCGTGGCCTTGGAGCAGGGTGCGGCACAGATGGCCAACGAGTATAGCTTTATGGGCTTCTCCGTTGCGGCGGCAGACGTTATGATCGGTATTATGCTGCTGTTCATCGTGGGCTCGGAATTCTTTATTCACTATAAGGTGATGTTCCGCAAATCTTCTAAGGAGGTGGCGGCAGTATGATGGATATTCTCGTCAGCTGGTTACAGCAGGGCTTTAAGTTTGCTGGCTTTTTGGCGCTGGCGGCTTTGGGAGAAATGATCATAGAGAAATCCGGCTCCTTGAATCTGGGCACTCCCGGTACTATGTGCGTGGGTGCGGCCTCCGGCTTTATCTCCGTATTTGTCTACGCCAACAACGTGGCAGATCCCAATCCCTTGGTTTTGATCCTTTTGGCATTGACAGTAGCATTCCTTTCCGCTATGCTCATGGGCTTGGTGTTTGGCTTCTTCACCGTTACTCTCAGGATCAACCAGAACGTCATTGGCTTGATCATGACCATTTTCGGCACAGGACTTGCCAAATTCTTGTCCGACTTCTTTGTCAAAACCGAAAGCGGCAACGCCCGTTGCCAAGCGGCCTTTGAGGTGTTCACCGCAAAGATCCCCTTCCTGTCGGACAGCTTGGGCATCGTTTCCAAGGTATTGTTCAATTACGGATTCCTGTTCTATCTCACCATCGTCATCGCCATCGGAGCGTGGCTGTTCTTCAAGAAGACCCGCACCGGCTTGAACCTGCGTGCGGTGGGTGAGAACCCCGCTACCGCAGATGCGGCGGGCATTTCCGTTACCCGCTATAAGTATCTCGCATCCTGCATAGGCTCCGGTCTGGTAGGTGTTGCGGGCATCTTCTGCACCATGGAATTCAAGAGCGGCGCTTGGGCAGTGGCGGACATCGATTCCATCGAGGCCTTCGGTTGGCTGGCGGTGGCGTTGGTTATTTTTGCACTGTGGAAGCCCATCAATCTGCTTTGGGGCTCCTTGGTGTTCAGCATTTGCTACTGGGCATATATGTACCTGCCCCAGATGCTGGGAATCACCGTTTCCGACGACCTTGCCCAAATGCTTCCCTACATCATCACCATTCTGGTGCTGATCATCATCAACCTCCGCAAGAACCGCGAGAACCAAGGCCCTGCGGCATTGGGTGTGGCATATTTCAGAGAAGAAAGATGACAAAGAAAAGGAGCTGAGAAAGCCTCCTTCTCATAAGGAAGTTAAAAGCCATCACGATATTTTCGTGATGGCTTTTATAATATTGAGTTATTTTAACAAGGCAATCGTTTCTGAAATCACACGGTACAACTGCTCTTTACTTTCGAGAGTATATGAGATATCGTCATCAGGCTCGTCCAAATCAAATGAAATGCTGAATTCATTAGGGTAAATTTGTATATCTGCAAAGTATTTATTGTATCGTCCTTGTATGCCAATGCATTTTATATCATCTAACCAATCAATGTGAATTTCATTTTTTGTTATTCCAAGCAATTCAAGATCTGTTTTTAATGTTCCGTTTAAATAATTGCAAAGAAGAAAATCAAAAGCATTTTTGTCACTCTCTGCTTTTTGCTCTAAGTATTTCTGTATTTTCTTTTTCTTTGTGAAAAACATTTTATCTCTCCTTTTATCGCCAGTTTCGCATTTGTTTTACAAATGCATCGGGCAAAGCCCATACCCCTAAAGATGCACGAGTGTGTATTAAGGCTCCCTCCGGGAGGGAGCTCCCGACGAAGTCGGGTGAGGGAGAGCGCGTGACAATAAAGTTAGCACAAACCCAAATTCACGCAGGCTCCTTCCGTCACGCTACGCGTGCCACCTCCCTCTCGGAGGGAGGCTTTTCGTTAGTTCCATTATAACACAAATCGGCAGAGGAAACAATATCTCTGCCGGATTTTGTAGGGGCGATTCATGAATCGCCCGTTTTTGTTTTGCGTATTTCAGCGGGCGATTCACGAATCGCCCCTACAAAATACAAACATCCTTATGAGAAAGAGCCAAAAGGCAGTCCTTTTTTATATATTCTCCACCGGTTTGCTCTTTGGACCTACGATAGGCAGGTTCTTTTTTATAGGACACGCCCATCTTACACCGTTACGAATTACCTTTTGAACGTTTTCATTATAAAACGTGGGGTACTCCTCGTGACCCGGACGAAAATAGAATATTTTTCCGTTTCCTCTTGTCCACGTGCATCCGCTTCTGAGT
The DNA here is from genome assembly GCA_045612545.1 of Eubacteriales bacterium. Lineage (GTDB taxonomy): Bacteria > Bacillota > Clostridia > Oscillospirales > CAG-382 > Coliplasma. Next base: position 1,103 of record JAZKZH010000036.1, on the reverse strand, counting down.
ACTTCCCCACCCCTAAACCAACTCAAAAAGATAACATCGTCGGGATTAGGTATACTAAACGGCTCTCCGTACATCTCCTCGGGATCAAGCACAAAGGTTTCGTCTACGCCCTCGGCTATCGGGTGATTCGGCATTATCGTCCACACGCGCTCTCGACATCCCTCGCGCCACTTCAGGTGACAAGGTGTTCCCATAAGCTTTTTGAATATCTTAGAGTGATGCGCCGAATGAAGTGCCACAAGTCCCATTCCCGAGAGGACCTTCTCGCAAACTCTGTCAACCACCTCGTCTGGCACGTCCCTATGCCTCATATGTCCCCACCAGACCAGAACGTCGGTATCCTCAAGCACCTCTTTGGTAAGACCACACTCCTCGTCGTCAAGCGTAGCAGTTCTGACCTCTATATCGTCACACCGCAAAAAAGAGGCTATCTGACCATGCATTCCTTCAGGATATATTTTTGCTACCTTCTCGTTTATTTTTTCATGATGATTTTCATTCCAAACAAGTACTTTCATCTTCATATCCTCTAAACTAACAGTAATTTCAGATCACTCATAGACCGCGCGTGCGCCGCCGATATACTTCGGTCTTGTACGAGCGCAGATTATCGGCGCTTCGCCTATCCTCGATACAGAGAGACGAACGGGAACGGCAACGTCACGCAGATGCATACCGATAAGCGTTCCGCCGATATCTATGCCCGCGTGCGCCTTGATATGCTCAAGCGCTACGGGAGATTCAAATCCGGCATACGCCGCCGTTGCGAACGAGCCGCCTGCCTTCGGCTGAGGTCTTACGCAAACTATCTCGTATCCGTACTTTTCTGCGCACTCGCGCTCAACTATAATAGCTCTGTTAAGATGTTCACAGCACTGTGCCGCAAGATATATTCCCTTTTCCTTAAGTATAGGATATATTCCATCAAATACTGCCGCCGCCGCGTCGGGAACAGAGCCCTTACCGATCACGCTTCCAACGATCTCGGAGGATGAGCAGCCAACCACAAATATATCTCCCGCCCGAAGCTCTGCGATCTCCAACAGTTCAGTGACCGCCTTCACCGCCGCACTTTTTATTTCCTCATAATTCATAATCGATAT
>JAZKZH010000035.1:0-49713 GCA_045612545.1 Eubacteriales bacterium | reverse complement strand
CACGAGTCCTTCTACGGCTGGTACTTCCCGGACGAGACCTGCATCGCAGGGCATTTTCATCCCGATTTCATGGATTATGTAAACCGCTATTCCGCCCACGCCCGTAAGATCGCCCCCGGTACCAAGACCTTGATCGCTCCCTACGGCACCAGAATTCTTGTCACCGACGAAGAGTATATCCAACAACTGAGAAATCTTGACGTGGACATCGTGGCCTATCAGGACGAGGTGGGCGTACGGAAAACCACTCCCGAGGAGACGGGAGCGTTCTATGCCAACCTGCGCAAAGCCCACGATGCCGCAGGCAGATCCGCTTTGTGGGCGGACGTAGAGGCCTTTGACTTTGAAGGGGATGTATATCGTTCCGCATTGCTCCCTGCAACCATGGAGCGTGTGGAGAAGCAGATCGAAGCCATTGCCCCCTACGTGGACGAGGTTTTGATATACCAGTACCAAGGGATGTTTAACAAGCCCGGCACCATCGCTTATTGCGGACATCCCGACTCCATCGGGGAATACACCAAGCTTTTGGAATACAACCGAAAGAACAGACAGTAACTATGCTTCGTATCAACATCAAGCTTCCCGTGGGCACACCCGAGGAGCTTTCCAAAAAAGTCGCCTCCCGCTTGGGGATAGGGGAGGATGCCTTTACGCTGATTCCCCGCAAGCGTTCCGTGGATGCCAGAGAAGCCCCCGTCTATGTTTGGACGGCGGATCTGTCCTTTGGCGATACCAAAACAGAAAAAACGTTGCTGAAAAAATACAGCAAGCTTCTCTCTGTAGCCCCCGAGGAACAGCCCTACCTGTTTCCCGTGGCTGAGACCATTCCCGTGCAGAGGCCGATTATAGTGGGCTTTGGTCCTGCGGGGATCTTCTGCGGGCTTATGCTGGCGAGGTGCGGATTCCGTCCCATCATTCTGGAGCGTGGGGGAGCGATGGAAGACCGTGTGGAAGCGGTAGATGCCTTTTTCCGCGAGGGTAGATTGCAAAAAGAATGCAATCTGCAATTCGGCGAAGGCGGTGCAGGTGCATTTTCTGACGGAAAATTGAACACACTGGTAAAGGATAAGTCTTTTCGAGGCTACTTCGCCTTGGAGCAATTGGTGAAGGCAGGGGCTCCCGAGGAGCTGCTTTGGCTAAACAAGCCCCACGTGGGCACGGATCTTTTGCGACAGGTGATTGTGAACCTGCGCGAGGAGATCAAGGCCTTGGGCGGGGAAGTTCGCTTTGGAAACAAGGTGGAGGAGCTTCTTTCCGCAGAAGGCGCCGTTACCGGCGTCCGCTTGGCGGACGGCACTGTTTTGGAAAGCAACACCGTGGTGCTTGCCATTGGGCATTCCGCAAGAGATACCTTCCGTATGCTCCGGAGCATGGGGCTTTCCATGGAAAAGAAGCCCTTTTCCGTGGGTGTGCGCATTGAACATCCCCAAACCCTGATCGATCAGGCGCAATACGGCAGAGAACGGGGCAGTTTTCCTGCTGCAGACTATAAATTGGTTTGTCATACCGAAAACGGTCGCACGGTATATAGCTTTTGTATGTGCCCCGGAGGGGAGGTTGTTGCCGCCGCCTCCGATGAGGACGGTGTGGTGACCAACGGTATGAGTTACCACGCCCGTGACGGCAAAAACGCCAATAGCGCCCTGCTTTGTGAGATCTTTCCTCGGGACGTAGGGGAGGATTTGTTTGCGGGGATGGACTTCCAGCGGGAGCTGGAAAAAGCCGCTTTCCGTGCGGGTGGCGGCGGACACAAAGCACCTGCCCAGCGGATAGAGGATTTTCTGGAAAACAGACCCACCGTCGCCTTTGGCGGTGTGGAGCCCACCTATTCCAGGGGCGTAACCCCCTCCGACCTGCGTACCGTTTTGCCGGATTATGTTTGCGAAGCTTTGGCGGAGGCATTGCCCTATTTTGGTAGGAAGATCAAAGGCTTCGATACCCCCGACGCGGTAATGACCGCGGTGGAAAGCCGCAGCACCTGCCCCGTGCGCATCCTGCGGGATGAAGGCATGGAAGCCTCCCTCCTTGGGCTATACCCCATCGGAGAGGGTGCAGGCTATGCGGGAGGTATCATCTCCGCCGCTATTGACGGCATCAAATGCGCAGAGACCATTGTAAACAAACGAAATTCCAAATAAAGAAAGGAACTTATTTATGAACAGATTCGTACTCAACGAGACCTCTTACCATGGCAAAGGCGCCATTGCGGCGGTTGCCGACGAGATCAAGGCTCGTGGCTTTGCAAAGGCTTTTGTAGCCTCCGACCCCGATCTGGTGAAGTTCGGTGTGACAGGTAAGGTGCTGGCAGTGCTGGAAGCAGCCGAAATTCCTTACGCCTTGTTCTCCGAGATCAAGCCCAACCCCACCATTGAGAACGTGCAGGCAGGCGTAGAGGCTTACAAGGCTTGCGGCGCAGACTGCATCGTTGCCATCGGTGGCGGTTCTTCCATGGATACCGCAAAGGCGGTTGGTATTATCATCAACAACCCCGAATTTGCAGACGTCCGTTCTTTGGAGGGTGTTGCGCCTACCAAGAATAAGTGTGTTCCCATCATTGCGGTTCCCACCACCGCAGGCACTGCCGCAGAGGTAACCATCAATTACGTCATCACAGACGTGGAAAAGAACCGTAAGATGGTTTGCGTGGACGTACACGATATCCCCGTGGTTGCCGTGGTTGATCCCGATATGATGTCCACCATGCCCAAGGGCCTCACCGCCGCTACCGGTATGGATGCCCTCACCCACGCCATTGAGGGTTATATCACCAAAGGCGCTTGGACGCTTTCCGATATGTTCCACATCGAGGCCATCCGTATCATCGCCGCTTCTCTCCGCGGTGCCGTTGCAGGCACCGACGAGGGCAGAGAAGGCATGGCACTTGGCCAGTACGTGGCAGGTATGGGCTTCTCCAACGTAGGCCTTGGCATCGTGCACTCTATGGCGCACCCCTTGGGCGCTCTGTACGACACTCCCCACGGCGTGGCAAACGCTATCATCCTGCCCACCGTGATGGAGTACAACGCTCCCGCCACCGGTGATAAGTATAAGTATATAGCCGCAGCCATGGGTGTGGAGGGCACCGAGACCATGACCGTGGAGGAATACCGCAAGGCGGCCATCGATGCGGTGAAGCAGCTCTCTCTGGACGTGGGCATTCCCGCAGATCTCAAGGACATCGTCAAGGCAGAGGACATCCCCTTCCTGGCGCAGTCCGCTTACGACGACGCTTGCCGTCCCGGTAACCCCAGAGAAACCTCCGTGGAGGAGATCACCCAGCTGTATAAGAGCTTGCTGTAAGGGGGCGCTTAAGAAACTTTCTTGAAAGAAAGTTTCTTAAGAATCTTCAAAGAACTTTCAGTGCCGCAAACTGTTGTTTGCGGGTAATAAGCAAAAGGACTGTTCGCCATGAGCAGTCCTTTCTCTTTTATTTATGACCTTCGGTGTTTTTGACGTGCTGTCTAAGTACTAAGTTAATGTACTGCGACAGGGATCTGTCATCATCTTCCGCTTGCTTACGAAGGATCTCCAACAGATCACTGTCAATCGTTATACTGATTTTTTCCTTTAAGGGCTTCATGCTTTTCTCCCGATCAAAACTTTTTTCTTATTATAGGATAAATTCCTCTTGAGTATTGACAAATAGGATAAAGCATGATAAAGTAAGATAAAAATCAAAAGATAGAAGAGTGAAGGCGGGATTAGAAAATGGGAAAAGGATATAGGGTTACTATAGAAGAGGATTCGGGCGGTGTTGGCGCAATAATTGCAGGTGTTATTATTCTTGCAATCATTGCGACTATTTGCGTGCAATGTAGCGATTCTTCCTCATCAAAAAGCGGGCAAGGAACCGAAGAAGGCTATGTGAACGTTTCAAAAGGAGCGGTTCCGGATCGAATGGCTTTAACCGATTTGTATGTGTTTGCAGATCATTCCGACATTATAGATAATATCTGCAGTGGGAATCCTACAGATGCATATGGTCATACTTATTCCGGGCCTTATCTTGATCTATGTAGTTACGGTTACGGAAGCGCAGATAGCTGCGAAGCCTTTACTGAATTTGTAGCTGACGGAAATTACAAATATTTTTCCGGAACTTTTTTTGCTCGGCCTAAACAAAATGAAAACTACACTATTGAATTCTTTGTATATGCTGATGACGTTTTAGTTTATAGTTCAGGTCTTATCACTCGTAATGATCGTCCGATTGATTTTAACGTTGACATCAGCAATTGTGATATAATTCGAGTTGCGAGCCGCTCTACGGATTTTACCATGATGGAAACGAACCCGGGCATTATTCTATTTAACGCAGAAGTATACAACTAATTTACGATTCACGAAAAGGACTGTTCGCCATGAGCAGTCCTTATTTTTCTCCCGAAAACGCCAGTTTTCGGCAATAGGTTTTCTTTGGAGTTTAAGAACCTTTCTTTTTTCGAAAAGAAAGGTTCTTCCGTTCTCTCGTAAAAATTCAAAAATTCCTATTGATAGCTATGGAAAAAAGTGGTATAATAGGAAAAATGTTTTATGGAGAGAAACCTCAAATGAACATCCGCAGAGCCTTTCCCCAAGATTTGGAAGCAATCAACCGCCTGCTTATGCAGGTGCTGATGGTGCATCACAACGGCCGCCCCGACCTGTTCAAGGCAGGCACAAAGAAATACACCGATGAGGAGCTTCTTGCTATCATCGCAGACGATATCCGCCCCATTTTCGTGGCAGAGGAGGCGGGACAGGTGCAGGGCTACGCCTTCTGTATCTTTCAACAGTATGTGAATAATAATATTCTCACTGACGTGAAGACCTTGTACATCGACGACCTCTGCGTGGAGGAGACCTGCCGCGGGAAGCATATCGGCAGTGCCCTCTACCGTCACGTATTGGCGTTTGCAAAGGAGCAGGGCTGTTACAATGTGACGCTGAACGTGTGGGCGTGCAACGAGGAGGCAATGCGGTTCTATCAAAACATGGGTCTTGTTCCCCAGAAGATCGGCATGGAGCAGATTTTATGAGAAAACTGATTTGTTTGTTGGCGGCGGTTCTTCTGCTCGTATCCTGCGGGGTGCCCTCTGCGACGGAAAGCTTGCCGCATACCGTTTCAGCGGCAGAAAGTCAGCCTCCCGTGTCCGCCGAGGAAAGTGAAGCCGTCTCTTCGGAAGAAGAGATCTCTTTCCCGGGCGAGATCTCCTTAGAGCCATTCCCCGAAGAAATTTCGTCGGAAAGCTCTGCCGAAGACGTCTCCGAGGAAACGGAGTTCCCGTTCCCCGTACATACCCTGCAACCCTCCGTTACCGCAAAGCAGGCGTTTTTGTACGATTCCGTTTTGAACGTTGCGTTTGTCAAGGGGGATCTAAACAAGAAGATCTATCCCGCATCCATTACGAAATTATATACCGCCTACGTGGCGTTGCAGTATCTTGACACCGATAATATCCTTACTGCAGGGGATGAGCTTTCCTTGGTGGGTGCCGGCTCCAGTATTGCATACATCACCAGAGGACACCGTCTCACGGTGGAAATGCTGATACAGGGAATGATGCTCCCCAGCGGAAACGATGCCGCCTACGTTCTTGCCGCAGGTGCAGGACGGGCGATTTTGGGGGATTCCTCGGCTTCCTATAAGGAGGCTGTGGAAGCTTTTGTTGCCGCTATGAACGAGCACGCCATGGCGGACGGCTTGGCAGACACCCATTTTTCTGTTCCCGACGGATATTACCGCGAGGATCATTACACCACCATGGCAGACTTGTTGAAGATTGCTTTGCTGGTGGTTGAAAATGAGACCATCATCCGCTATACGGGAATGTATTCTGCGAAAGTGATGTATGCCAGCGGAGAGACCAATTCCTGGACCAATACCAACAAGCTTTTGAATCCTCAAAGCTCGTATTACCGCCCCGATGTGGTGGGTCTGAAAACGGGATTCACCTCTCAATCAGGATATTGCCTTCTGACTGCGGAAAAGCGAGGAGACCGTTGGGTGCTGGTGGGCGTGTTTGACTGTAGCCAGGCCGATAGCCGTTTTTCCGATACGGTCACGCTTTTGGAATCTTTGGTCTGAAAAGGAGTGAGCTTATGAAATTTATTTCTTGGAATGTAAATGGCTTTCGATCCTGCTTGGGGAAAGGCTTTGCGGAGTTTTTTGCACAAGCGGATGCGGACTTTTTCTGCCTGCAAGAGACTAAAATGCAACCCGGTCAGGCAGAATTTTCTCCGGAGGGCTACTTTCAGTATTGGTACAGCGCCGAGAAGAAGGGATATTCCGGCACAGCTATCTTTGCAAAAAAAGAACCCCTTTCCGTACAGTACGGCTTGGGGATTCCGGAGCATGATACAGAGGGCCGTGCCATCACCCTGGAGTACGAGGATTTCTATCTGGTGTGCGTGTACACCCCCAATGCCCAAAGAGAATTGGCCAGACTTGGCTACCGAATGGATTGGGAGGATGCTCTACGGGAGTATCTCTGTTCCTTGGACAAAAAGAAACCCGTGATCTATTGCGGAGACCTTAATGTCGCCCACTGCGAGATAGACTTAAAAAACCCCAAGGCCAATCACTTCAGCGCAGGCTTTTCCGACGAGGAACGGGGGAAGTTTACAGAGCTGTTAGACAGCGGCTTTGCAGATACCTTCCGCTTTCTGTACCCCGATAAGGTACAGTATTCCTGGTGGAGCTATATGTACCACGCCAGAGAAAAGAACGTGGGTTGGCGGATTGACTACTTTGTGGTGTCAAGCCGCTTGATGTCCAAGGTGCGTGACAGCTACTTGCTCACCGAGATCATGGGCAGTGACCATTGCCCCGCAGGATTGGAGCTTGACCTATGATACGCCTTGCCGTCAAAGAAGATCTTTCCCGCATTTTGGAGATCTACGCTGCCGCAAGAAGCTTTATGAGGGCAAACGGTAATCCCACCCAATGGAAGGGTGGCTACCCCGCAGAGGAGGTTTTACGCTCCGATATCGCCGCAGAAAAGCTTTACGTGGGGGAAGAGGATGGGATTCCCTACGGCGTGTTCTTTCTGTCGGAAGGTCCCGATCCCACCTATCACCGTATCGATGGGGAGGGCTGGCGTTCCCATACTCCCTACGGTGTGATCCACAGGATTGCCACGGACGGCAGACGCAAGGGATTTTTGCATACCGCCGTGGAATTTGCAAGGGAGCGGTTCTCCCACCTGCGTATCGATACCCACGCAGACAATCTGCCCATGCAGAACGCCTTGGCTAAGGAAGGCTTTTCCCATCGAGGTACCATTTATTTGAAAAACGGCGACCCCCGTTTGGCATACGATTGGATCGGCATGGAGAGGGTTTTGGTGATCGGATGCCCCGGGGGCGGGAAATCCACCTTCGCAAGGGCTTTGCGGGACAAAACCAATCTGCCGCTGTACAGCTTGGATATGATCTGGCACAAGCCGGACAAAACCACCGTCACCCGCGAGGAGTTCGACACCCGCTTGGAGGAGCTTTTGCACTTGCCATGCTTCTTGATCGAGGGGAATTATTCCCGCACCTTGCAAAGGCGTTTGGAGGCCTGTGATACGGTATTTCTTTTGGATTACCCCGTGGAGGTGTGCCTTGCGGGAGTGGAATCCCGTATTGGGAAAAAGCGGGAGGATATGCCTTGGGTAGAAACGGAGTTTGATCCGGAATTTCGGGAATTTATTTTGAAGTTTGCTACAGAACGATTGCCACACATTTATAAGTGCTTGGAGGAATCCAAGGGGAAACGGGTGGTGATCTTCCGTTCTCGGGAAGAAGCGGCAAACTTTTTGGAGACGTTATGACACGGATTTTATTTGTTTGCCACGGGAATATCTGCCGTTCCCCCATGGCGGAGTTTATCTTCAAGGATATGGTGAAAAAGCAGGGGAGAGAAAAGGAGTTTTTCATCGCCTCTTGCGCTACTTCTACAGAAGAGATTTGGAACGGCTTGGGCAATCCCGTGTACCCGCCCGCAAGGGCAGAGCTTGCAAAGCATGGCATTTCCTGCGAAGGAAAGCGTGCGGTGCAACTGCAAAAAGAAGATTATGTAAGCTACGATCTGCTGATCGCCATGGATAGCAATAATGTTCGTAATATCCATCGTCTGTTAGGAAGTGACCCTGAAAAGAAGGTGCGCAAGCTGATGGACTACACTCCTCGAGGCGGGGACGTGGCAGATCCTTGGTATACCGACCGCTTTGATATCGCTTACCGTGATATCGAGGAAGGTTGCCGCTGTCTGTTGGAACAATTGTAAAAGAAAGGAATGTTGATATGTCTGAATTTTTGGATTCCCTGCACCCGGTGGTGGTGTGCTTGATCGTTTGCTGTGCCAAGATCGTTGAGATCACCATCCAGTCTCTCAAAACCTGTATGATGGTCAAGGGGCAACGGCTGAAGGCCGCAGGGCTTGGCTTTGTGGAATGTACCATTTGGGGCTTGGTGATCTCCACCATCATCGGTACCTTGGGAGATAATCTGTTCCTGCTGGCCTTCTATTGCGTGGGCTACGCCACGGGCTTGTTCTTAGGCTCTACCTTGGAGAACAAGATCGCTTTGGGTACTTCTAACTTAGAACTGATCGCAAACGATGACAGCACCGAGAAGATCACAGCGTATTTGGACTCCCGCGGGATGGGCTACACCGTGTTTGCGGGGCATGGTTCCAAAGATAAAATGAATATGATCTTCATCGTTCTTCCTCGTAAAGAGACGCCTAAGACCTTAAAAGCCATCCGCAAGAGCTGTGACAACAAGGTTTTCGTGGTTGCCTCCGAGGTGAGCAAATACGCCGGCGGCTACGGTATGGTGAAGTAAATAAAAAAGCAGAGTGTCTACCGTTGGTTGAAACCCGTTGACATTCTGCTTTTTCTTCTTATACTGAGGGTAGACAAAACCATGATAGAAGACTTATGACAACCCTTATCACCATTCAGATCAGCTCTTACCATTCCCATCAACTTGCGGAGAAGATCGCGTTGGCACAGTGGAACACGGATGCCCCCGCTTGGGTTAACTGTATTCGCCAATCATTATTCGATGAAGAAGACCCCTCTGCCTGTTTTGACGTGATAGCCACCGATCAAAATGGGGCGGTAGCGGGCAGATTACATTGCATTCGCAACCAAAATGATTCCACTCTTTGGTACTACGGTGACTTGTTCGTAGTGCCGGAATATCGCCGTATGGGGATCGCCACCCGAATGGTAAATGCTGCTAAGACCCGCCTTGCGGAATTTGGTGCCACCCGCCTCTGGTGCTACGTAGAGCCGGATAATGTCCCAAGCCTTGCTTTGCAAAAATCCTTGGGCTTTTCGGAACGTCCTTTTGAAGCCTTTAATCTGCTGGACAACTATGGACAAATTCTGTTTGAATGCCCCATCCCTTCTCCCTTCAATCTGCTTCCTGCCACGGTGGCGGAAGCCTACTTCGCCTGCATTCTGTACGCCCAAAATCGAGAAGCTTTGCACAGCGAGAAGCTCACGCTCCCCGCATGGAAGGAGCTTTTGTCGGCAAATGATCCCGACGAAGTCCATTATTTGATCTGCAAGGGCGCAGTTCCCGTGGGATATTTGAAGCTCAACGGACTTATGGGCACCAAAAAAGCGTGGATCAGCATGCTTGTCGTGGCACAGGCACATCAACGCACGGGTGTAGGAAGCTTTGCTGTTGAACAAGCGGAATCTCTCCTGAAAGAAAAAGGCTTCTCCCGTTTGGGCACCCAAACCACAAAGGACAACCTGCCTGCCCGTGCCTTGTACCGCAAAATGGGGTACACCGAGACCATTTCTCTCGACACGGATCGGTGCACCTATGAAAAACAGCTTTAACCCTCCCGAAAACGGTAGTTTTCGGCACTAAATTTTCTTTGAGGATTCTTAAGGAACTTTCTTTTGCTCAAAAGAAAGTTCCTTAAGTTTTTCCTTGACTTCCCGTTTAGAATGGGGTATACTATTTTACAGTAACGAACGAGAGGTGCTTTTATGCAGTCTTTACGGTATTTATATCGCATCGGAAGAGGCCCCTCCTCCTCACACACAATGGGTCCCTTGGCGGCGGCAGAGCGCTTTTTGGCGGCTTACCCTACCGCTGATTCCTACCGGGTGATCCTTTACGGCTCCCTTGCCAAAACGGGCAGAGGGCACATGACGGATTTTATTCTCCGCGAGGTGTTTGGTGAGAGAGCGCTTGACATCGTTTTGGATTGTGAAACACCCACGGATTTTCACCCCAACACCATGGACATCCTTGCTTTCGCCGGCGGGGAAGAGATCGCCCGCATTCGCTATTACAGCGTTGGCGGCGGCGAGATTTTGGCGGATGGGGAACAGTTTGCAGAGCATGACGAGGTGTATCCCTTGAACTCTTACACCGAGATCTCCCGTTATTGCCGTGAGAAGGAGATCCGCCTCTGGCAGTACGTGGAGGAATGCGAAGGAAAAGAGATTTGGGAATACCTCTCCCAAGTATGGGACGTGATGCAAAAGGCCATCAAAGAAGGCTTGGATGCCCAGGGAATCCTCCACGGCGGCATCGGTACCCAGCGAAAGGCCAGATACCTCTACCGTCAAAAGCATATCGACGAAAGCGAAGAGACCAAGACCAACCGCCTCATCTGCGCCTACGCTTATGCGGTGAGCGAGCAGAACGCCTCCGGCGGCGAGATCGTCACGGCCCCCACCTGCGGCGCTTGCGGGGTAGTGCCTGCGGTGCTGAAGTTCTTACAGCCCAAGCGGAATTTTACTCGGGAGCAGATCCTCCACGCCCTGGCCGTAGCGGGTGTAGTGGGGAATCTGATCAAGACCAACGCCTCCATCAGCGGTGCAGAATGCGGCTGTCAAGCGGAGATCGGCACAGCCTGCTCCATGGCGGCGGCCGCGGCGGCAGAGCTGTACGAATTGGATCTCGACCAGATCGAATACGCGGCGGAAATGTCCATCGAGCATCATTTGGGACTCACCTGCGACCCGATCCTGGGCTTGGTGCAGATCCCCTGCATCGAGCGCAACGCCATCGCTGCCATGCGTGCCTTGAACGCGGTGAATTTGGCGGATTTCTTGGCAGATTCCCGTATGATCAGCTTTGACATGATCGTGGAGACCATGTACGAGACGGGCAAGGACCTCAAGGTGATCTACCGCGAGACCTCCGAGGGTGGTCTGGCAAAGCAGTTTAGAAAGGATTGATAAATTATGGAACAGTGGCATAAAGAAGCGGTGGTCTATCAGATCTACCCCAAGAGCTATTTAGATACCAATGGGGACGGCATCGGTGACCTGAGAGGTATCATCAACAAATTGGATTATATCAAATCCTTGGGGGCGAACACCGTTTGGCTTTCCCCCTGCTACCCTTCCCCCGGAGATGATAACGGCTACGATATCTCCGATTACCGTGGTATCGCGGCGGAATACGGCAGCTTGGAGGAGTTCAAGGAGCTTTTGGACGGGATGCACTCCCGGGGTATCCGCCTGCTGATGGATCTGGTGGTGAATCATACCTCCGACGAGCATCAGTGGTTTGTGGAAAGCCGCAAGAGCCGTGACAACCCCTACCGCGACTATTACATCTGGCGTGACCCCGTTGACGGCAAGGAGCCCAACGGCTGGACGGCGGCCTTCGGCGGGTCTGCTTGGGAATATGACGAAGCCACGGGGCAGTATTACCTCCACCTGTTCTCCAAGAAACAGCCCGACCTGAACTGGGAAAACCCCAAGGTGCGTCAAGAGATCGCAGACATGATCAACTATTGGCTGGACATGGGTGTGGACGGCTTCCGTTGCGACGTGATCAACAATATTTCCAAGGATTTCACCCGTCCCTACGCAGGCGGTAACGGCCCTCGTCTCCACGAGTTCCTGCACGAGCTTCACGTCAAGGCGTTGGAGCCTCATAAGGCTTTGACCGTTGGTGAGACCTGGGGACTCACCCCCGCACAGGCTCTTGACCTTACCGGCGAGGCTCGCGGGGAGCTGACAATGACCTTCCAGTTTGAGCATCTTCTGCTGGGGCGTGTGGGCGGCGATAAATTCGACCCCGAGCCTTTGGATAAAAAGGCCTTTTTGGACATCCTCGCCAAATGGGAGGAAGGTCTTAAGGACGACAGCTATCCCGTGCTGGTGATGGAAAATCACGACCAGCCCCGTGCCCTCTCCCGCTTTGGGGACAGAGAGAACTATCCCTACGAAAGCGCCACCATGCTGGCGGCTCTGCTGTACGGTATGCGGGGCGTGCCCTTCGTGTACCAAGGGCAGGAGCTGGGTCTCCACGATCCTACCTTCCAAAGCCTTGAGGAGTACCGGGACATCGAGACCCTGAACGCCTACGCCGATCTGAAGGCAACCGGAAAATGGACGGATGAGGAGCTGCTTGCCAAAATGCAGTACGGCAGCCGCGACTGCGGAAGAGTGCCCATGCCCTGGAACACCGAAAAAGAGGGCGGCTTCACCACCGGCACCCCTTGGCTGAAGACCCAGATCGACCCCGGCTTTACCGTGGCAGAGCAGGAGGAAGACCCCAAGTCTGTGCTGAACTTCTACCGCAACCTCTTTGCCATCCGCAAGAGCCTGCCCGCCTTGGCAGACGGGGAATTCAAGCTCCTTTACAACCAAGACGACGTGTCCGTCTATACCCGCACCGCAGAGGGCGTGACGGTGTACGTGGTGTGCAACTTCAGCGGCGAAAAGAAGGACCTGCCCGATTGCTTCCCCCGCGGTGGAGCTATTTTGCTGAACAATTACGACAACGAAGAAGATTGGCTCCAGCCCTACCAGGCGCTTTGGATCAAAACGAAGTAAAACAAAAATCCTTGCTTGTCTTGAGCAAGGATTTTTTGCAAGTTCTTCACCCGTAGATCTCCCCAGAAAGCTTTTCTTCTTCCGCTTTCTCGGAATGGAGGGTGTGGCTCAACAGCCAATCGTAATTCTCCTCGGTGGTGTACACCGTGTCCCAGCAGTTGTGCTCCAAATGGGGGAACAGGATCAGCTCGCAATACCCGCCGAAGCAGTTCACCGCCTTGGCCATCTGCAGGCTTTCGATGGGGTCTACAACCTTGTCCAGAAGTCCGTGGAAGGTACGCACGGGGATCTCCGTCAGCCGTCCCGCAAACCCGGGGCAACAGCCGCCGCACACGGGCATAATGGCCGCAAACCACTCGGGACGAATGCAAGCCAGCTCCCAAGTGCCGTACCCGCCCATGCTGTTCCCCGTGAGATACACCCGATGGGTATCCACGTAGGGAAGCGCACGAAGCTCGGCGATCCAGGCAATCACCGTTTCCATCACCTCGCACCAATCATGCACACTGCAAAGGGGTGCCGCCAAAAGGTAGCCTCTGTCTTGATGCAAACGCAGATTGGCGAAGCAGGCGTTCCGCTTCAAAACCTCAAGATCATCACACCGCGTGCCCGCTCCGTGGAGAAATACCACCAGGGGGTATTTTTTGTTTTCCTCAAATCCCTCGGGCAGGGAGAGCAAGGTTTTTACGTCTTTGTGTTGATTTTCCAGAATCATGGGCGGTACTCCTTTGATATGGATTTTGTATAACCGTATTGCATACTCATTTCTTTTCGCTGCAGGAGCAATCCTTATCACAGCTTCCGCAGGATCCGCTGTGGGGACAGCCGATGCATTTTTGACCGCGCTTCTTTGCTTTGACGATGTAAGTAATTGCTCCGCCGATGATCAGCACCAGCACGGCGGCAGTGATGATGTTTTCCCACATACTGTGTTCAACTCCGTTTCTTTCTGGCTTCGTAGGCCTTTTTTGCCTTGGCGTTGGAATGGATGCCCAGGATCGTCACGATAGCAATGATGGCGATCACAGCAACGAGACCTGCCGCGAAGCCGTCGCCCACCTTACCCAGGGTGATGATCGTACCGATCTGATACACCAGGAAGGAAAGGATATAGGCGATAGAGAACTGCAAGCCGAGACCTGCGAACAGCCACTTCTTACTCTTCATCTCGGCGTTCATGGCACCGATGGCCGCAAAGCAGGGCGGGGTGAACAGATTGAAGATCAGGTACGCCAGACCTGCAGCGGCGGTAATGCCCAGCACGGCCTCGCCGTTGCCCGTTTGGAGAAGTTCAAAGTCATCGTTCACGGCCAAAGCGGTGAACACCGCACCCAAAGTACCCACCACCTCTTCCTTAGCGATGAAGCCGGTGACGGCCGCCGCCGCCAACTGCCACATACCGAAGCCCAGGGGGATCAGAATGACGGCAATGGGAGAAGCGATGCTGTGAAGGATGGACTCTGCAGGCTCTGCCTCGGAGAAAGTCCAGGAATAGTTCAGCATAATGGTGACCAAAGCGTTGCACACCAGGATCACCGTGCCCGCCTTGACGATGTAAGACCATCCTCTGGAGCACATGGACTTGAAGGCACCCCAGAAGGAGGGCATCTTGTATTCGGGAAGCTCGATGATAAAGAAGGATTTCTTATACTTATAGCCGGAGACCCACTTCACCAGCAAAGCACCGAAGAACACCAGCAAAAGGCCCATAAAATACATAGCGGGAGCGATCCAAGCGGATTCCGGGAAGAACAGCCCTGCCAGCAAGGCGATCACGGGGATCTTTGCGCCGCAGGGAATGAAGGGGGCAAGCATAGCGGTGGCTCTCCGCTCACCCTCGTCGCGGATGGTACGGCAGGCCATAACGCCGGGAACGGCGCATCCCGTGCCCACCACCAGGGGGATCACGGATTTACCGGAAAGACCCACTTTTTTGAAGATGGGATCCAGCACCACGGAAACACGGGCCATATAGCCGCAGTCCTCCAGCAGTGCCAGCAGGAAGTACATCACCATCACCAGAGGCAAGAAGCCTACCACGGCACCTACGCCGCCGATGATGCCGTCGATAAGAATGGTCTGCAGGATGGGCGCGGTATTTTCCACCAAGCCCCCTACCCATTCCCCGAACATCTCGATGAAGGTCACCAAGCCGGGAATGGCAAGCTCGTTATCTGCGCCTTCGTTGAAGACGTAGCCCTCTGCCAGCCAAACGCCGGGGCCTACCTGAGACACCCAGAACACCAGCCACATCACCACCGCAAACAGGGGGATGCCCACCCATTTATTGGTGAGAACGGCGTCGATCTTGTCCTGGAAGGTCTTATCCTTGGAATGCACCTTGCGGGTCTCTACGGAAGCAACGATCTCTTTTACAAAGGCAAAGCGCTTTCTGTCCGCCTGCTCCACGGCTTGCTTGTCGGTGAGGTCGATATCCCCCTGCTCGTAGGGAGCAGCCTGCCCCTTGCCAACTCGGGCAATGGCGGCCTTGATGACCTCCGTCAAGCCGTCGGCAGAGGTGGAAATGGTATCCACAACGGGACAGCCCAGCTTTTCGGAAAGGGCTTTGGAATCGATTTTGTTGCGCTTCTTTTTGTTCACGTCCGCTTTGTTCAAGGCCACCACCACGGGGATACCAAGCTCTAAAAGCTGGGTGGTAAAGAACAAGCTGCGGCTTAAGTTGGTGGCGTCCACGATGTTCACGATCACGTCGGGATTCTCGTTCTTCACGTACTCGCTGGTAACGCTTTCCTCCGAGGTGAAGGGGGACATGGAGTACGCCCCGGGAAGATCCACCGCGATCAGGTTTTCCACCCCGCCGCAATAGCTCTTCTTGATGGGATGCTCCTTCTTTTCAACGGTAACACCTGCCCAGTTGCCCACCTTCTCACTTTTGCCGGTGAGGGCGTTGAACATGGTGGTCTTACCGCTGTTGGGGTTGCCGGTCAATGCAATTCTCATAGTAAAACTCCTTGTTGGTTAGTCTCTGCTAACCGATCTATAAAAAGGAAAGGGCAAAGCCCGCGTTCCGTTTTTACTCTTCAATCATAATGGCTTCTGCCAGTTGGGTATCGATGTTGTATCTGCCGTCCTTAACGGAGATCACACACCCGTGCTTGCGGTGGGCGGTCACGGTGATGGGCTCGCCGCTGTAACAGCCCAGGGAGAACAGAAAGGCATCCAGCTTCTCGTCGTCGGTGTCGATACGGGAGACGATATATTCTTTTCCTTCTTGTGCGTGGGTCAAGTTCATAACGTCACCTTCCATGGACGAACAGTTTGCGTTAGCCTCTGCTAACTTAGCGTATCATATCACAAAAAAGCCCCTTTGTCAAGTGGTTTTCTATATTTTCTCATAAAAAAAGAAGCCGCAAGGGATACGGCCTCTTTACAACGTTTTATTGCTTTCTTTGGGCGATCATTTCCTTCAGCGCCGCCAGAGCTTCCCCTAGGCCGCCTACGGCGTCGATGAGTCCCAGCTCCACGGCGGCGTTGCCGTCCACTACGGTGCCCAGATCCGTGGTCATCTCGTCGGTGCTGGTCATCAGCTCCTTCAGCTTGTCCGCTTTAGCGCGGGAGTTGCGGACGATGAAGTCGATGATCCGATCCTGCATTTTCGCAAAGGTAGCGAAGGTCTGGGGCACCCCGATCACCAGCCCGTTCATCCGCACAGGGTGCAAGGTCATGGTAGCGCTTGGCACAATGAAGGACTTGTTGGCGGAAACCGCAAGGGGTACGCCGATAGAATGTCCTCCGCCCAAAACCAAGGATACGGTGGGTTTTTTCATCCCGGAGATCAGCTCCGCGATGGCAAGCCCCGCCTCCACGTCTCCGCCTACGGTGTTCAAAAGCAAGAGCAAGCCCTCGATCTCGTCACTTTCCTCCACCGCTACAAGAGTGGGGATGCATTGCTCGTATTTGGTGGACTTGGTGTCCGGGGAAGCGGCGTAGTGTCCCTCCACCTGCCCCGCAATGATCAGGGCGTGAATGCTCCCTCGCTTGCCGTGGGTGGTGATGCTCCCCGAGCGTTCAATGTCCTCCGCCTTGGTCTCCGGCTGGGTGGTTACGTCGGTATCGTTGGGTCGGTTTTGTTCGGTCATGGGGTTTCCTCCAATGAATGTTGCTGCTTTTTACACAGAGTATCCCCAAAAGAGACACTTTTTACCGCCAAAAGAAGAAAATCCAAAAAAGTTTTGCCAAATCCCTTGCACTCCGCCCGTTTCCGTGGTATAATATCAAGGATCAAACGGAGGATTACTCAAGTGGTCGAAGAGGCGTGACTCGAAATCTCGTAGGGCGTGAAAGCGCTGCCAGAGTTCAAATCTCTGATCCTCCGCCAATGCGGTTTCAAACCGCGCAAAAAAGCCGCAGGACTTAGATGTTCTGCGGTTTTTCTATTTCTTCCCTACGCCATATAAAAACTTGACAATTCGTCACAAATATGCTATTCTATGCGGGAAGAGAAATTTTCCGATGATATTGGAGGCAGGATATGTTCGACAACGTAAAGCGTAACTTTGGCTTTGGCTGTATGCGTTTGCCCATGGTGGACGGCGAGGTGGATCTGGCGCAGGTGAACCGTATGGTGGACACCTTTATCGAGGCGGGGTTCAACTATTTTGACACCGCTCACGGCTATATTGACGGAAAGAGTGAAAAAGCGGTAAAGTCCTGCCTGACCTCCCGTTACAGCAGAGATCAATACGTGCTTGCCAACAAGCTTTCCGATTGGTTCTTCAAGAGCGAGGAGGAAGTGCTTCCCTTGTTTGAACAGCAGTTGGAGATCTGCGGTGTGGAATATTTCGATTTTTATCTGTTCCACGCTCTGAACCGCAACTCCTACCAAAAGCATAAGGATTGCAACACCTTTGAGATCGTGAACCGGTTAAAGGCTGAGGGAAAGGTCAAGCACATCGCCTTGTCCTTCCACGATACGGCAGATATTCTGGATATGATCCTCACCGAACAGCCTCAGGTGGAGGTTGTGCAGCTGCAGATCAATTACCTGGACTATGACGATCCCGGTGTGCAGAGCAAGAAGTGCTACGACGTTGCCGCCAAGCACGGCAAAAAGGTAATCGTCATGGAGCCTGTGAAGGGCGGAGCCTTGGTGAACCTTCCCGCCGCCGCAGAGGCAGAATTCAAGGCTCTGGGAGAGGCGGCTCCCGTTTCCTACGCGTTGAGATACGCCGCAAGCTACCCCGAGGTGTTCATGGTGCTTTCCGGCATGGGCAACATGGAGATGATGGAATCCAACATCAAGACCATGCATCCCTTCGTTCCGCTGAATGAGCAGGAGCTGGCAGCCACCGATAAGGCCAGAGAGATCATCCGTCAGTACAACCAGATCCCCTGCACCAAGTGCAGATACTGCGCAGAGGTCTGCCCCCAGAACGTGCCCATTGCGGATCTGTTTGCGGTGTACAACGAGTATGCCCTGGCGCGTATCACAAGAAAAGAGACCGCCGAAAAGCTTGCTTCCTTCAACGTAAAGGCAAGCGACTGTATCTCCTGCGGGCAGTGCGAGGGTATTTGTCCCCAGAGCATCCAAATTCGCGAAAAGCTGGAAAAGCTTGCGAAAATGTAAAAATCGTTTCCAAAAGGGTTGCCGTCACAGCAACCCTTTTTTCTCTTCAAAATTCACATAAAAACGGATTTTTCTGCATATACTTGGGAAAAGGAAATCACGAAATGCGGAAGGTATTTTTATGAAGAAATCCATTTCTCTTTGGCAATGGTTTGGTTTTTTGTTCGTCTGCGTGGCGGGGACAGCGTTGCATTACGTTTACGATTGGACAGGGGAGAGCGTGTTTGCCGCAGCTTTCTCGGGAGTAAACGAGTCGGTTTGGGAGCACATGAAGATCTTGTTCTTTCCCATGCTGGTTTTTGCCATCCTTCAGGGCTGCTTTTGGCGGGAGCAGGCAAACTTCTGGAGTGTGAAGGCCTTGGGCGTCCTTGCAGGGCTGGTCTCCATCCCCGTTTTGTTTTACACCGTAAACGGTGCTTTCGGGAAAACCCCGGGATGGCTGAACATCACCATCTTCTTTGCCTCTGCGGCGGTGGCCTTTTTCTTGGAGTACCTTTTGTTCAAAAAGGAGCTGCCCAAGTGCAAATACCACGGTTGGGGAATTCTGGTTTTAGGGGCTTTGGCCTTGGTATTCGTCATCTTCACCTTTGCCACACCGGAGCTTCCCCTGTTCCGTGATCCCTTGACAGGCACCTACGGCGTGGGATGAAAAAGTTTTTTAAAAAGTATTAATTTTTGTGCAAAAAAACGATTTTTTGGTCTTTTGTTCATACGCAATTCACATTTATGTGCAAATATAAAAGTGTAAAAACTTTTATTGGAGGTATTCGTTATGAAGCAAAAGAAATTCGCTGTTCGTCTTTGCCTTTTGATGGCGTTGGTGCTGATCTTGCCCTTGGTTTCCGTTCATGCGGATACCGCCCCCACAAGCGGAAGCGTCACGGACAGCATCTCTTGGGAGCTGACGGAGGAGGGGATCCTCTACATCCGCGGCGAGGGAGAAATACCCGATTACGGACGTGTCTACGTTGACCGAGAGCATCAAGACAACGGTCCTGCTCCATGGGAAGGTGTCGCGACGGAAATCCGTGAGCTGGTGATTGAAGAAGGAATCACCCGCATCGGGGAAAGCGCCTTTGGATCTACCGGAAATATTGAGACATCGTATTCTTTCACCAAGGTGACCTTGCCCGCATCCTTGGAAAGCGTAGGCTTCGAGGCTTTTGGAGAGGCTTATGATATCGAGTCCGTATACGTCCCTTCCCTGCAGGATTGGTGTGAAATTGCCTTTGAAGCGTTGAATTCTCTATATCATTTTGAACGGGATTCCAATCCCGCCTTCCGCGCGGATCTGTATTTGGGTGGGGAGCTTCTGACCGGAAAGGTGGTCTTCCCCGAAGGACTGACCAAGGTGCATGATCTGACCTTTGCAGGGCGGAAGGGGTTGACGGAGGTCGTCTTGCATGACGGCGTGACGGAATTGGGGAACGGCTCTTTTTATGAAAGCAAGGAGCTGCAGTTCGTCAATCTGCCCGAGGGCATTGAGGTGATCCCTTACCAAGCCTTCGCTCGTTGCCACGCCTTGAACGGCATCACCCTGCCTCAAACCGTGGAGAAGATCGAGTATGCCGCATTCTTAAAATGCAGTGCATTGGAAGAGATCAACATTCCTGCCGCTGTGAAGGAGATCGAAACAGGCGCCTTTGTGGATTGCGACGCTTTGAACGCCGTACATATCACCGATATTGACGCATGGTGTCACATTGTTTTTGAGATCCCCTACGGCTTACACCCCCATTTCTTCGAAGGGGCTTCTCCTTTGCATTATGCCAAGAATCTGTATCTGAACGGGGAGCTTGTCAAAGAGGTCACCGTTCCCGAGGACATCACGGATCTTTCCGACCATGCCTTTGCAGGCTGTACATCCTTAGAAAAGGTCACCCTGCCCGAGGGGCTGGCGGTGATCGGCGAGGGCGCGTTCCTGGGTTGCACCTCCTTGAAGGAGATCCGCATTCCTTCCACCGTGAAGGCGGTGCAGGGCTATGCATTCGACGGTTGTATCTCCTTGGAGAGGGTTTATCTGGAATCCGCATTCCTAATCGCCTGCAAGGATTACGATGAACAGCATTTGGATCGATGGGATGAGGAATTTATTTACGACGAATGGGGCTGTTGTCTGCGTGCAGACGTGTTGATCCCCGAGGAATACGCAAGCGGAGAGCTGGGGATCATCTTTGCGACCCGCACCCCCGAGGGTGTCAAGGACGGTTATGCCGTATACGGTCCCTGTCAGCACCCCGAGACGGAGACAAAATCCCAATCCCATCGCTGTGAGGAGCAGGTGATCTGCCTGATCTGCGGCGTGATCGTAGAGGTCAACAAGGTACACGCAAATACAAGCTGGGTGGAGGTCACTCCTGCAACCTATGATGCACCCGGGTTAAAAGAACTGCGTTGTACCTATTGCAAAAAGACTTTGGAAACGGAAGAGATCCCGCAGCTGGAAAAACCGATAGAAGAAAGCAGCGAAGAAATCTCCGAGGAAGAAAGCGTTCCCGAAGCGGAGGAAAGCACAGTCTCTGAGGAGGAAAGCATTCCCACAGAGGAAAGTGCGGTTTCCGAAGAATCCGAAGAACCTGCCGAAAGCAGTGAGCCTACTGTCAACACCCAAGAATCCGCCTCGGAAAGCACGTCCCCCGCAGAGGACGAGGACGGTTTCCCGGTATGGCTTGCGATCCTGTTGGCAGCCATGGGCTGCTTGGTGATCGCAGGGATGATCCTGCTGATCCGCAGAAAATAAGTCGTTACGAAAAGGTCGTACCATGACGGTACGGCCTTTTTTTGCGGGAACGTCTTGAAAAATGGAGCAAAGCGGTATATAATAAGACAAACAAACCATTGGAGATAGGGCTATGAAAACAGCAGAGCTTGCAAAAGAATACGAAAACTATATCATTGCCATGCGGCGGCATTTTCACGAGAATCCTGAGGTGACGGGGAAGGAATTTCACACCCTTGAAACGATTGCAAAAGAGCTGGATTCCATGGGGATTCCCTACGTAGAGATCCCGGAAGGGGGCATTTTGGCTACTCTGCAGGGGAGGGACAGCGGGAAGGCTGTTCTGCTCCGCGCCGATCTGGACGCCCTTGCTATCCAGGAGCCGGAGGAAAACCTGACGGGAAAGCGTGTTTGCAGAAGCAAAAACGCCGGTGTGATGCACGCCTGCGGTCACGACGGACACATCGCCATGCTGTTGGGTGCGGCAAAGATTTTGCTGGATAAGCGGGAAGCACTGCAGGGAACGGTATACCTCTGCTTTGAACGGGGAGAGGAAGGGGGCGGAAACGTCCGCTACATTCTGGAATATCTGGAAAAAGAGCAGATCCGCATCGACTCCGTCTACGCCGCCCATCTCTACGCCGAGGTAGAAAGCGGAAAGATCGCCATGAACGACAGCGCCATGATGGCTTGCAACATGGCCTTCCACGTGACCATCCGCGGAAAGGGTGGCCACGGAAGCCGACCCGATCAGGCAACCAGCCCCATCGATGCCTTCGTGGAGATCTACAATCGTCTTGCCACCCTGCGTATAACGAAAATAGATCCCTTTACCCCTTTGACCTACTCCATCGGAGAGGTGACGGCGGGCAATTCCCAAAACGTGATTCCCGGGGAGTTGAAGTTTAAGGGCACTATGCGCACCTTTGACCGCGAAGGTGCGGGGATGATCTTCCATCGGGAGTTCAAAAAACTGATCGACGGCGTGTGCGAATTGCACGGTTGTACGGCGGAATATACCCGCTACACACTGCCGGGACTTCCCGTGCTCAACGACGCGGATTGCGTTGCATTGGCAAGAAAGGCGATTGCTGATGAGCTGGGAGAAGATTGCCTGATGGTTACCGAGCCTTGGATGGCTTCGGAATCCTTTGCCAAATTTATGAACAGATGGCCCGGTGTGTTCGCCTTCGTTGGGATCCGTAACCCCGAAAAAGGGAGCGGCGCAGAGCATCACAACCCTTATTTTGATATTGACGAGGACGTGCTGTGGAAAGGTTCTGCCGCCGCGGCGGCATATGCTTTGCATTTTTTGGAAGCTTAAAGCGCTATTTTCAATTTCGTGCGGAAGCTTTGAATGCGCAGAAAATTACGTTCGCTCTTGCCCGTCTACAGGGTGTCGAAAAAGTAAGTCCGGAATATTTGTCCCTTCCCAATTGACGAAACGAAAAGCCTCCGTGTAAAAGCGGAGGCTTTCGTTATGCTTTGGGCGTTGTACGGCCTTTACAGCTCGTGCTTATACTTGCCGAACTCCACGGCTTCTTCCAAGGGGGAATACATATATCCCACGTGGTACTCGTTGCCTGCGGCACGGTATTCCGCCATGCGGGTCTGGAGAGAAGAGCCCTTGCGGATGAACATCAAATTCTCGTCTACGGTGGAGGCGATAGGGCAGAGGTGTACGCACTTCTCGATCTCCAGAATACGGCTTCCCTCGGGGAAGAGGTGCTTGTTCTGGGGAGAATACAGCCAGGAATAGCAAACGATGGCCTTGAAATCCATATCGGGATAAAATTCACGGTAGAAATCCAGCGCCATCAAAATGGATTTGCGATGCTCTGCGGGAGAATACTCCATCTTGGAGGGGATGTGAATCCCCAACGCCGCATCCTTGCGGGAGAGGGCAAGCTTCCAAACGGACTTGGGGAAAACCGTAGTCTCGGGCTTCACTGCGCCGTTGGGTAATACCTCGTGACCGATGAAGGCTTCCTCGGTTTCTGCCATGGCGGTGGTGCGGAACATCGCCAGGGCAGGGTTGTTGGTAAGAGCGCCGTCCTTGTCTGCATCGAATTCGCCCAAAAGCAGAGTGCGGTATTCCTTGCCGTCGGTGATGGCAATATAATCACCGGAGAAACGCTCCGGCTGGAACTTCAGGGTGTTGAACAGGAACATACAGCCTCCTGCGCACAGAAGGTTCCAGTTCCGTTCTCCAATGCCCCAGTATCCGTTGGGGGTGGAGAATGCGGTGGTGTAGCCGCGGTATGCGCCGGTGTTCTCTGCGTTGAGATCTGCGGGAGGCTTGCGCACCGTCAGGGTGTAGCCCAGAGCGGCGGTAACAAACAGCAGATCCACGCTGGGGGTCTGATATCCGGGGATCTCAAACAGAACGGGAGCGTAGACCTCGTTTTCCCAAGGCTTTCTTGCCTCAAACAGACAGTACCGCAAAAATCTTGCCGCTAAGTTTCTGCCGGAGTCTGCCAGCAGATCGGCGTTCATTTTCTTCAAAAATTCAAAGCAAGCGTGGTCAACTGCCGTGGCGGCCTCCACAGCGGCGAATTCTTCATCACTCACCAAGGGCTTGGAGGCATCTCCGTCAAAGCTTTCTGCAAGGGGCAGGAAGGAGGCGGGGAGATCGTAGGTAAAATAGGATTTTACTGCATTTATATCAAGCATATTCACAAACTCCTTTTTTCTTTTATTGTACCAAAAAGACCTTCTTTTGTCAAGCGTATGGCAGAAAATGCGGAAAACCTATGGACATTTTCCGCTTTTGATGTTAGAATAAAGGGGTCAGGAGGGAGTTTCCATGGATCAACAACAAAAAAAGTTCGAAAAAATGACACAAACGCCTGTCAAGCCCTTGATCTTAAAGCTTGCCATCCCAACCATTCTTTCCATGCTGGTGACCACTTTCTATAACATGGCGGACACTTATTTTGTGGGAAGGCTGGAAAGTAACAGCATCACAGGCGCGGTGGGCGTTGTGTTCTCCATGATGTCTGTGATCCAAGCGGTAGGTTTCTTCTTCGGCCACGGTTCGGGCAACTACGTTTCTCGCGAGCTGGGGAAGCACCGTATCAAGGAAGCGGAGACTATGGTTTCCGTGGGATTTTTCACCGCCATGGCGGCAGGTGCCTTGATCGGTGGTCTTGGTTTGCTGTTTTTGGATCCTTTGACCCGCCTTTTGGGCGCAACGGATACCATCCTGCCCTACGCAAAGGCGTATTTGGCGCCCATCCTTTGCGCAGCTCCCTTTATGTGCTCCTCCTTGGTGCTGAACAATCAGCTTCGTTTTCAAGGCAACGCCACCTACGCCATGGTGGGCATCGTTTCCGGTGCTGTGCTGAACATCGCCTTGGATCCGCTTTTGATCTTTGTTTTCGATATGGGGATCGCAGGTGCCGCTGTGGCAACCGCCATCAGCCAGGTGGTCAGCTTCTGCCTGCTTTTGATTGGGGTACAGAAGAGCGATACCCTCAAGGTGCGGCTTAAGAACTTCACCTTCGATTTTTCTTATATCAAGAATATTGCAAACGGCGGTACTCCCTCTCTGTTCCGCCAGGGCATAGGCTCCATTGCCTCTATCGCTCTCAACCGTGTGGCAGGGGGCTTTGTGAACGAGGATGCAGTGATTGCCGCCTTCTCCGTGGTGCAGAGAATTATGATGTTTGCCGCCTCCACCTTCATTGGCTTCGGCCAGGGCTTCCAGCCGGTGTGCGGCTTCAACTGGGGCGCCAAGCGGTACGACCGTGTCAAAGAATCCTTCTGGTTCTGCGTGCGGGTTTCCGCAGTGGCCATGGCACTGTTCTCGCTGGTAGGCTGTCTCTTCTCCGGAGAGTTGATCGCCTTGTTCCGTGACGAACCCCACGTCATCGAGATCGGAACCCAAGCCCTGCGGGCGCAGCTGTACGTGTTCCCGTTGATGAGCTGGGTGTTCCTTTCCAACATGATGCTCCAGACCATCGGCAGGGTGTTCAAGGCCTCCATCCTGGCCGCCGCTCGGCAGGGATTGGCGTTCCTTCCCATGGTGCTGATCCTGCCCTATTTCTTCGAGCTGGGAGGCTTGGTCTGGGCGCAAGCCGCGGCTGACGTGTGCGCATTCCTCATCGCCCTGCCCATCCAGATCTCCGTTTTGCGGGAGATGGACAAGTTTGAAAAAGGGATCCTTTTTCAAACGTCTTGACCGCCCGCTGAAGCGGGCTACGAAAGGTACGTAAAAGGAGCAAACATTATGATCGACTTACTTGCCACCGAAAAAGAACTGATCTCCCGTCACATCATCCCCGGTGGGGTATGTGCGGATTTTACCATGGGCAACGGCCACGACACCCTGTGGCTTTCCCGCGCCGTGGGGGAGACGGGGAAGGTGTACGCCTTTGACGTACAGCAAGCTGCCCTAGACAGCACCGCCGCGCTGTTGAAGGCGGAAAACGCCCCGGACAACGTGACCTTGATCTTGGATTCCCATCACAACGCCGCCAAGTATATTGGGGAGCCCATCTGCGTGGGAATGTTCAATTTGGGCTGGCTTCCCGGCGGGGATAAATCCATCACCACCCTGCGTGAGACCACTCTCCCTGCGGTAGAGACCGCTATCAATCTCCTTGCCCCCGGCGGAGGCATCCTGCTGGCGGTGTACCCCGGCCACGAGGAGGGCAGGATCGAAGGGGAGCTGATCACGGAATACCTTTCCACCTTGAACCGCAAGCAGATCTGCTGTTCCAAGCTGCAGATCGTCAACTCTCCCACCTCGCCCTTCTTCTTTTTGATCGAGAAGAAATGATCTCTCCAAGAGCCGTGTGAAAAACGCGGCTCTTTTTTGTATTTCCTCTTGACATTCTCTAACTTGCATGATAAAATAACGCACGATATATAACTAATGCTATATATGAGGTGATAGACATGGCACCCAAGGTAAAGGTTGCAAAAGAAGAGATCCTCTCCTCCGCAGTGGAGCTTGTCCGCAGGGGCGGCGCCCAGGCGTTGAACGCAAGAAATATCGCTTCCGCCTTGAACTGCTCCACCCAGCCCATCTTTTCCAACTTCTCCTCCATGGATGAATTGCGGTACGAGGTGCTGGTGCAGGTGGATGGGTTGTACCGCGGATACTTAAAAGCCGAGAGGGAAAGCGGCAACTACCCGCCTTACAAGGCCGGCGGTATGGCGTATATTCGCTTTGCCAAGGAAGAGAAGGAGCTTTTCAAGCTGTTGTTTATGTGCGACCGTGGGGACGAGGCTCTTTACGCAGGGGCAGGGCTGGACGGCGAAATGGAAGCCTTGGTGCAGAACCAAACGGGCTTGGATGAGCAGGAGGCAAGGCTGTTCCATCTGGAGGCCTGGGCATACGTCCACGGCATCGCCACCATGTTTGCCACGGGATTTTTGAACTTAGAGTGGGAGCTGGTGAGCCGTATGCTTACGGATTTCTACCAAGGCCTTTGCAAGCAAAAAGGAAGAGATTGAGTATGGATGCTATCAGAATTGAAAATTTAACCAAGGAATATAAAGACACCGTAGCGGTGGATAGCCTTTCCTTCGCCGTAGCCCAAGGAGAGCTGTTCTCCCTGCTGGGAGTGAACGGGGCGGGGAAGACCACCACCATCAAAATGCTTTCCTGCCTGACTCTCCCCACCGCAGGGGATGCCTTCTTGCATGGAAAGAGCATCTGCAAGGAGTCTGCCGCGGTGAAAGCCATGGTGGGCGTTTCTCCACAGGAGACCGCCGTTGCCCCGGGACTTACCGTGTATGAAAATTTAGCGCTGATCTGCGGTCTTTACGGCTTGAAGAAGGAAGCCCGCAAGGAGCGTATCGACGAGATCGTTGCCTCCCTGCGCTTGGAAAAGGTGCTTCGCAAAAAGGCGGGGAAGCTTTCCGGCGGCTGGCAGAGACGACTGAGCATCGCCATGGCGTTGATCTCCCATCCCCGGATCTTATTCTTGGATGAGCCCACCTTGGGGCTTGATGTCATCGCCCGCAGTGAGCTGTGGGATCTGATCCGCTCCTTGAAGGGCAAGACTACTATCCTGCTGACCACCCACTACATGGAGGAGGCGGAAGCCCTCTCCGACCGTGTTGCCATTATGAAGGACGGCAGGCTGTTGATCTGCGATACACCCGCAGGGATCAAGGATGCCGCGGGAAAGGAATCCTTCGGCGACGCGTTTATCCATATAGTAAAGGAGGGAGGCACCCTATGAGAATGCTGACCTTTGCAGGCCGAAACACCAAAGAGCTTCTGCGAGATCCCTTAACCATAGCCTTTGGGCTGGGCTTCCCCTTGGTCCTGCTGTTTTTGCTTTCCGCCATCCAAGCCAACGTGCCCGTGTCGCTGTTTGAGGTCGAACATTTGACCCCGGGCGTCGCGGTGTTTGGGCTTTCCTTTATGACCTTGTTCTCCGCAACCCTCATCGCCAAGGACAGGGGAAGCTCCCTTTTGCGGCGGCTGTATACCACCCCTCTCACCTCCTTGGATTTCATTTTGGGCTACACCCTGCCCATTCTGCCCATGGCGGTGGCACAGGCCACCATCTGCTACCTCGCCGCTCTCTTCTTGGGGCTGGAGGTGACGGTGAATCTGCTGTATGCTATTCTGCTCATCCTGCCCATTTCCTTGCTGTACATTGGCATAGGGCTACTTTGCGGCAGCGTTCTCACCGATAAGCAAGCAGGCGGTGTTTGCGGCGGATTGCTTACCAACCTTTCCGCATGGCTTTCCGGTACTTGGTTCGATTTGGACTTGGTGGGGGGCGCCTTCAAGACCATCGCCAACGCCCTGCCCTTTGTCCACGCCGTGGAGCTGGAGCGCGGGGTGCTGGCAGGGAATTTCAGCGAAGCTCTGCCCCATCTTTTGTGGGTGTTGGGCTACGCCGTATTGACCCTTTCCGCCGCAGTGCTGTTGTTCCTACGGCAGATGAAGAGACAATAAGATTACAGAAGGAGTTTTTTGCTCCTTCTTTTTCTTTTTCTCTTGACAAATCTGTCTATTTGTGATAGACTACAGATGCGGTCTATTAACGATAGACAAAGGAGGTTAAGTTATGGAAGAACGGAAATTAGGCTTGGTGGAAGGGAAGTTTGCAGACCTGATCTGGCAATATGCCCCCATGACCACCAAGGAACTGGTTGCTTTGTGCGAAAAAGAGCTGAACTGGAAGCGCACCACCACCTACACGGTACTGAAAAAGCTGTGCAACCAAGGGATCTTCTGCACCGAGGAGGGCTTGGTGACGGTGCTGGTTTCCAAAGATGACTTCTACGCCATGCAAAGCGAGAAATTCGTGGAGGAGACCTTCGAAGGCTCTCTGCCCGCCTTCATCGCCGCCTTTGCCTCCCGTAAGAAGCCCTCGGAGCAGGAGCTTGCGGAGATCCGTAAGCTGTTAGACGCGTTTAGTGAGGAATAGGTTTGAAAAAGGGATCCTTTTTCAAACAAGATTTTGTGGCTTCGCTCACAAAATCCATATAGACCGCCCGCTTCGCGGGCTACGAAAGGCAAGGTCACATACAATGAAAGAAATTTTCTACGAAATACTGAATCTCAGCCTATCCGCCGCGTATTTGGTGCCCGTGGTGCTGGTATTGCGGCTGGTATTGAAGAAAGCACCCCGCTGGACGGTTTGCCTGCTGTGGGGCTTGGTAGCCCTGCGTTTGGTGATGCCCTTCTCTTTGGAAAGCTCTCTCAGCCTCCATCCGGGGAGAGAACCCGTCACAGACCTGCAAAACCAATTCGCAGGGGAGACGGCACGTCCCGAGACACCTCCCGCTGAAGTGCCTTCTGTTCCCGCGGTTCCCGAAGCTCCCGCTCTCCCCTCGGTGCCTGCGGAAGAGGAACTTGACCTCATGGAGATTCTTGCCTATGTCTGGCTGGCGGGTGGTTGCACCATGGCTCTTTACGGTGTCGTGTCTTACGTCCGCTTGAAACTTAAGGTCCGCCCCTCCTTGCAGGTGGAAAAAGGGGTCTTCGTCTGTGACGGCATCGGCTACCCCTTCCTGCTGGGCATCCTGCGCCCCAAGGTGTACTTGCCCTCCGACTTAGAGGAGCCCCACCTTTCCTACGTGCTTGCCCACGAGAAAGCCCACGTGAAACGAGGCGACCATCTGTGGAAGCCCTTGGGATTTGCTTTGCTCACCCTCCATTGGTTCAACCCCTTGCTGTGGGTGGCTTATCTCCTGCTCTGTCGTGACATTGAAGCCGCCTGTGACGAAAAGGTGGTGCGGGATATGGACAACACCCAAAAGGACGGCTATTCCCGTGCCCTGCTGGCCTGCAGTCTGCAGGGTGCCTTCCACCGCAGATGGATCTCCGCCTGCCCCGTGGCCTTTGGGGAAACCGGGGTGAAGACCCGCATCAAGTCCGTTTTGCATTACAAAAAGCCCGCCTTCTGGGTGCTGTTGATCGCTATCTTGGCTTGTGTCGCCGTTGGCGTGTTCTTCTTGACGGATCCGGCGGAAGAGCCCGACGTGGAATCTTCTGCGGAAAGCTCGGAGGAGAGCTTAGAAGACCCTTATCTGACGTGGGAACCCTCCTGGGGTGAAGTTGATCCTGCGGAATACAATTATCAGTTCTTTGATGTTTCTCCCGAGGAATGGACTGTACCTATTTTCTCTGTGGAGCCGGCGGAAGAAGTACCTTCCTTTGTGGTGCGTACAGAAAAAGGTGGCTACGAGATGATCCTCGCCGACGGAAGGAAGAACATGACCATCCCTGCGGAGTATTATTGGTATCTTCCTTATCTTTCGGAAGACTTGTATGAACAAGCGATGGCAGAGCTTCCCGAGGATGGGCACCCTCATTTCAGCCGTAATAAAGAAGGGTATTTGTATCTGTACTGGGAAGCAATACGGGATCTTGTGCCTGAGAATCCCGGCGATACCGGTTGCAACATTGACCACGAGCATG
This sequence comes from Eubacteriales bacterium, assembly GCA_045612545.1. Taxonomy (GTDB): domain Bacteria; phylum Bacillota; class Clostridia; order Oscillospirales; family CAG-382; genus Coliplasma. The sequence continues at coordinate 19,717 of JAZKZH010000035.1, read as the reverse complement.
TTTTCGGCGGTTCCCGCCTTTCTGCAAAAGCCTTAGAGAGTTATTGCGGAGAGGGTGCCACCGGCGTTATCTATCGTTCCGGCGATGCATCAGTTCGAGGGTCAGGATACTTGATGGAATGGGCAAACAATGACATCGTCTTTAATTGGGACTTCAATCGTATCGAGTGGTCCGGTGCAAAAGATCCGCGCTTGGCATTTGTTCCTACGCTTCTTGTAACAGATGAGATTACTGTAGAGCTTCCGGAGGGAATGACCTTGAAATGGGTAGACCATGTTAGACCTTCTGAAACGGGTTACGCCAGTTCTGGAATAAAAACATGGAATACACTGCAGAACGGAACCTATTGGATTAAGATCAGACTTCAATACGAAAAAGACGGTATCACGGCAGACTTTGAGGACATCATTCGCCTTGACATTCGGCGGTAAATAATCCCTCCCGAAAACGGCAGTTTTCGGAAATAAAAGTTTTTGGGGATCCAACCACTTTTTTCAAAAAGGGGTTGGTAACAAAAGGCGCCTTTTTTCAAAAGAAAGGTGCCTTTTCTCTTGCAAAAATCCCGATTTTCTGCTATACTGCAGGAAAGTGTCAAAAAAAGGAGGATGTTTATGATCCGTCATTTTGTTTCCTATTATAAGCCGTATAAGGGGCTGTTCGCTTTGGATATGCTGGCTGCTCTTTTGATCGCGGCAGCAGACCTGTTCTACCCCATGATCGCGCGGAACATCATCAACGATTACGTACCCAACCGCAACCTGCGCCTGTTGATCATCTGGCTGGGGGCACTTCTGCTGATCTATATCACCAAAATGCTTCTCAACTACTTCGTGCAGTACATGGGTCACGTCATGGGTACCCGTATGCAGGGGGATATGCGTCGGGATATGTTCCGCCATCTGCAAAAGCTCCCCCTTTCCTTCTTTGACGAGAATAAAACGGGCAACATCATGTCCCGTATCATCAACGATCTGTTTGACGTTTCCGAGCTTGCACACCACGGCCCGGAGAATCTGTTCCTGTGCGTGGTGATGTTCATCGGCTCCTTTACCATCATGGGCTCCATCAACCCCATTCTGGCGTTGATCATCTTCGCCATGGTTCCTGTGATCGTGCTGTTCTCCTTAAAAATGCGCAGAAGAATGCACAAAGCCTTTAAGGAATCCCGCGAGCAGATCGCCGAGGTGAACGCCGAGGTGGAGACCTCCATCGCAGGCATCCGCGTCTCCCGCGCCTACGTTTCCGCCGACCATGAAATTCAGCGGTTCGACCACGAAAACGGCAGATACGTAAAGGTGCGCAGTAACTCCTATAAGGCCATGGGACAGTTCCATTCCGGTATGGGCTTCTTGTCCGACCTGCTGTACCTCATTGCGTTGGCGGCGGGTGGTATCTTCTTCTACAACGGCTGGATCGACAGCGGCTCCTTTGCGGCATTCGTGCTGTATATTTCCATGGTGCTGAAGCCTATCAACAGTCTGGTTTCTCTCATCGAGCAGATGCAGAACGGTATGACCGGCTTCCAACGCTTCCGTGAGATCATGGAGGTTGCCCAGGAAACCGAGCCGGAAAATCCCGTGCAGAAAGAGAAGATCGACGGCAGAATCACCTTCGATCACGTTTCCTTCCGTTACGGCGGAGAGGGGATGAAAGGGGATAAGTTCGTCATCGACGATCTTTCCTTGGAGCTGGATAGCGGCAAGACCGTGGCTTTGGTGGGCCCTTCCGGCGGCGGTAAAACCACCCTCTGCCACTTGATTCCCCGCTTCTACGAGGTGGAGCAGGGTACCATCTCCATCGACGGTGTGGATATCCGCGACTTCAAGCGTGAGGATCTCCGCCGCGCCATTGGCATCGTTGCCCAGGACGTGTTCCTGTTCAACTGCTCTATCCGTGAGAACATTGCCTACGGCAATCCTGACGCCACTGACGAGGAGATCATGGAGGCCGCCAAGAAGGCCAACATTCACGATTACATTATGACCCTGGAGCTGGGCTACGACACCAACGTGGGCGAACGTGGTATCAAGCTTTCCGGCGGGCAGAAGCAGCGCATCTCCATCGCCCGGGTGTTCTTAAAGAACCCGCCCATCCTGATCCTTGACGAGGCAACCTCCGCACTGGACAACGTCACCGAGATGATGCTCCAGCAGTCCCTGGAGGAGCTTTCCAAGGGCAGAACCGTGGTGGTGGTAGCTCACCGCCTTTCCACCGTCAAGAACGCCGACGAGATCGTAGTCCTTACCTCCGACGGCGTGGAAGAACGCGGCACCCACGAGGAGCTGCTTGCCAAAAAGGGCATGTATTCCACCCTGTACAATCATCAGTTCAAATAGAAGAATTAAGAATAATTCTTAATTTTAAAAACTTTTAGGAAACCTATTGACAATCGCAAAAAAACTTGCTACAATGTGCCTGTAAAGAGAAAACAACAACACAATTTTTGGAGGATATCAATTATGAAGAAATATGTTTGTCCCGTATGCGGTTACGTTCACGAAGGCGATTCCAAGCCCGAGAAGTGCCCCATTTGTAAGATTCCCGGCGAAAGATTTGTAGAGCAGGTGTCCAACGAGATGACTTGGGCAGCTGAGCATATCGTAGGTGTTGCCAACGGCGCACCCCAGGAGATCATCGAAGGTCTTCGTCAGAACTTTGTAGGCGAGTGCACCGAGGTTGGTATGTACCTTGCTATGGCAAGAGTTGCACACCGCGAGGGTTACCCCGAGATCGGTCTGTACTGGGAGAAGGCTGCTCTGGAAGAGGCTGAGCACGCCGCTAAGTTCGCAGAGCTGCTGGGCGAGGTTCTCACCGACAGCACCAAGAAGAATCTGGAGCTGCGCGTAGAGGCCGAGAACGGCGCTACCTCCGGCAAGTTCGAGCTGGCTAAGATGGCCAAGGAGCTGGGTCTGGATGCGATGCACGACACCGTTCACGAGATGGCTCGCGACGAGGCTCGTCACGGCAAGGCATTCGAGGGTCTGCTGAAGAGATACTTTAACTAATTTTTTACAGAACTCTCATAGGAGGAAACTGATATGCAAGAGAATTACATGGTTTGCAATTGCAAGCAGGTAAGCTATGCGGACATCGCCAACGCATTGGAAACGCAGAAAAATTTTGCGTCTGTTATCGATGCATTTAAGGATGTCCAGACGGTCACCCACTGTTCTACCGGTTGCGGCGGCTGTCATCAAAAGGTCTTGGATATTATTTCCGAGATTATGATGGGAAGATAATTGGAGGAGAAACGACTATGAAATACATCTGTCCCTGCGGATACGAATACGATCCCGCGGTAGGCGATCCCGATAACGGCATCGCTCCCGGCACTCCTTGGGAAGAAGTTGCAGAGGATTGGGTCTGCCCCATCTGTGGCTTGGGCAAGGACGTATTCGAGGCTGAATAACAACACAATTTTATACACCCGACACCGATTTGAAACGACTTTCAACCCTGCCGAGTGTACATTCAAAAAAACGGATCGTTTTTTTGACGGATGTTGCAAACAAGTTTGCAACATCTGCGCACGACTTTCGTGCGTAAATACAGTTAACCCAAACGGCAGGAGCGTCTACGGATGTTCCTGCCTTTTGATTTCACACAGAAAGGATACAAATATGTCTAAAAAGCTTTTGATCATCTCTATCGCCGTTATCCTTTGCCTTGCTGCGACGGCGATAGTCCTCTATAAGGTTTTGGCACCTCAGCCGGAGCTGACGGAAGACCAAGCCTTCGCCATCGCCCTGGAGCACGCAGGACTGACGGAAGAACAGCTGGATTTCTCCAACGTCCACTTGGATCGTGACGACGGCAGATGGGTCTATGAGATCGAGTTCCGCGAAGGCCGCATCGAATACGAGTACGCAGTGAACGCCTCCAGCGGAAAGATCGTAGACTACGACAAAGATTGGGACGATTAAAACATGTCAAAAAAGAAGCCGGGAACGGCTTCTTTTTTGCGCTTTTATGGAAGTTTTATGGAACTTTTGACTTTTTGGATGCTGTAAAGGCTTCAAAAATGGAAGTCGGGGAAGTGGAAGTTTTTCATGTGTTCCGGGCAACTTCTTTATGCGTTTGCGCGGATATAAGGTCGAGATTGATACATTACTTCAAGCGCAAACTTCCGATGTTCCTGCCTTTTGATTTCACACAGAAAGGATACAAATATGTCTAAAAAGCTTTTGATCATCTCTATCGCCGTTATCCTTTGCCTTGTTGCCGTTGTGACGGCGGTGGTCCTCTATAAGGTCTTGGCACCTCAGCCGGAGCTGACGGAAGAACAAGCCCTCGCCATTGCCCTGGAGCCGAAGGCCCTGCCGTGTGAAAAGATATGCCGTTTCTTATTTTCTGCGTTTCAGGATCAAAACGATTCCGACGCCCAAGACGATCAACGCTACCGAACAAATTACGACGATGACAGTGCTTCCCGAGCTCTCGTTTTCGGGATCCGTGATCGCAGAGCTGCTCGAGCTCTCGGTTTCGGGAACCGTAATTTCCGTGCTTTCCGACGATGCTTCGGAAGACTCGCCCGAGACATCGTCGCTTTCGTCGGGCGTTGTATCGTCCGAGATAGTTTTAGCCTCGATGGTAAAGCTATCGAGAACGAATCCGTTGATCTGCTTGGTGGTGACGACGATCTTATCATTTTGAACGGTCACCGTGGTATATGCCGGTTGGGTGGGTGTGGGAGTCGCAAGGAAGCCGATCTCCTCTTCGTATTTTCCGTCGTTTGCACCATCGTGGTTAAGCGCCGTAGAGCCGATGGTGGTATAAACCGTACCGATTCCCTTTTCAATCTTTTCATCTACCGCTTTCGTGACGATTTTTCCATCCTTCATGGGATAGGTTCTCGTTACCAGGTGAGAATGTCCCTGGAGAACAAGGTCAACACCGTATTCTTCGATAACGTCGTGGAGCCAGGGTCTGCTTTCCCCTGCTCCCAAGCGGTGATATACAGGCTCGTGGAAGAGCATAATCTTCCATTTTGCCTCCTTGTTGGCTTCCAGATCGTTGGTCAGCCATTCCCGCTGGGCATCAATGATGTGCTTATCCTGATTGCAGTAGCTTCCCGTGTTCAGCACGATAAAATGGGCGTTGCCGTAATCATAGGAATAAATCGTTTCGTCGGCATTGTCAAAAAGCTGCAAAACGTTTCCGTCGGTCACCTTGCTCTTGAAGCTTTGATCGAGAGCCGCCGTACCACCGTTGTTGGGATGGTTGAAGTGGAGATCGAAATAAAGCGGTGTGCCCCAGGAATCGTGGTTGCCGATGGCGGCAAACATTGGGGTGGACGCACCAAAGCCGTTCAACGCCTTGAAATACATATTCCACATATTCTTGTTGTTGCCGGTTTCCACAACATCGCCGGTGTGAAGAATAAACGCAGGGTCCTTGACCTCTTCAAAAGCCTCTTGATATGCCGCCATGGCGAACATGAACCCCTTGTCGCTTGAGGTCAACCCGTTCCAGGTGATCCCTTGAGTATCGCCCACGGCAACAAACGTAAATTCGTCTATGCTTTCCTTTGCGGTCTTGAACTTAAAGATCTTCGTCCAATCGGCATCCTCGTCGCCGTCCTTTTTGCCGATCTTATATTCATACTCGGTATCGGGCGCAAGAGACGAAAGATCGCACTTGAAGTAATCCTCGTCTGCGATATTCACCCTTTCGGTCTCCCGAACGGCGTCAACCGTTATCCAATCGGCCGTCCCCGCCTTGCGGTATTTAAGCGCCATGGAATCCTTTCCGATGAATGCGCTTTTGGCCGTCCATGCGAAATTACGTGTCGTCTGTGCCTCGTCAAACGAGGTAACAAGATTATAGATCTTCGCATCTACGCCGGTATAGATCGGCTCTTGCGTCGTAAGCGTATATTCATTAACACTGCAAGATTCGTACTTTACGTCGGAGGCAATCACCTTGTTTTCGCCCGTGACGAAGCAATTGATCGCACCGCCCCCCAACAGCGTGTAGAAACCTCTGCGAACGACTTCACCCCCGGGAGAAACGACCTCAACGGTTTGCATTTCCTGATCGGGGCTGATGACCGATTCGATGTGATAAGTACCTGCCTTGTAAGAGCCCTCAACGGCTTTTCCGCCCACTTTCAAGCTGCCGTTTTCTATACAAAACAATTCGGTTCCGCCGTATTTAAGCAAAACCTTGCCGCTTCCGCTGTACCCCACCTCGGCGGTATAGACCGCTTGTTGCCCCTTCGGGATGTTTATCTCGGTGGTGCTGTCCACCTGAACGGTCATCACGCTGAGCTTAAAGTTGTCAAGCTCAAAAGCTCCATCCTCGCAACGGAGGACGAGATTTGTCATTGCCGCCTTTTCGGCAACCAGATCCGTAAAGGCATTTCCGCTTCTTTCGCCTTGGATCACCACATCACCCTTTGGATCGGTAATGACCGTCGAAATATTTGTGCCCTCCCAAGAAATCGTTACGTGCAGTAGCTTGTTCAAATGCTGTGTATCCGAGAAAGTCTTGGTAGTTGCACCAACCTTTATCACGTTGTCCTTCGTGGGCATTTCGATCAGATTATACCAGCCGCCGAATGCAATATAGATCCCGCGTGTACACACCTCACCGCCCCAATTGCTTCCGTCGCCCTTGTCGACAAGCTTCACATCAAAATCGAAAACATAGGTTTTGGCAGGGTCGTAAGCCCCGATTCCATCAACCTTTTGCCAATTGAACTTTACGCTGCTGTGTTCCTTGATCAGCAACGCGCCGTCGTTAAACGCGGGCTCCTCGGAATCGGTCCTGCGAACATCCTCAAGTCCCCAAACCCCCGACGCAGTCATGACTTCGGTTTCCTTTTCAAAATCGAAGGATTGCGTATACGTTTTTTCCCCATCGCTGAAGGTTACGTTATCGATCTCCATCTCGCCGTCCTCGCAACGCCAAACCAAAAAGCGGGTGCTTGGATTGACCGTGCCGTAAACGGCGTCACTGCGGGATCCCTGTGCAATCACGTTTCCGTCCGCCGCAATGGTGGAGATAACAACTTTTTCCGAAGGTCTCCATTCAAACGTACAGTGATAGGTCTTATTCAGCACGTAGGTGGATTTGTCGTTCGTCCATCCGCCCTTGGGAAGAGAATCGGTCTTGTCACCGGCACGGATGCCGATCTGGCCCGCATAGTTGCCGCTTCGGAATTCGATCTGGTTGTAATATCCCGCAACCGCAAAATAAAGCTCTCGGTTCCAGGTTCCCGCAGTCCCCAGCGATCGATCGTCACCGAAATCGGTAACCTTTACGTCAAAGGTTATCTTGTACGTTTTTGAAGCATCAAATTCCGAAAAGCCGTCAAGATTTTGCCAGTTGAAGCGAATCCCGTCGCCCTCGGTAAATTTCAAAACACCACCGGACGGAACAGGCGCGGTACTGTCAGCCGAGCCCTTGTCATTCCCGTCCTTAGGCGTTAAATATTCCCTTTCCCAAGCGTTGTTTCCGCCGTAAAGCTCCGATGAGCCGAAAGCCTTGTAATCAAAGGAATCAAAAAACATTTCCTTTGTCCCTTCCGCTTCCGAGGAGATCGACCCAACTCCAAATGCCTGAGCACATACAAGCAAGCAAAGAATTGCCGCTAGGATCTTCTTCATAATAAGCCCTCCACAGTATTGATCGTACCTTATTTTCAAAAAGTTTAACACACCAATGTTGACAAAGCAAGCCGAATAGTGTATAAATTATAGCAAGAAGTTGACTTTTTGACTTTCGGAGGAGGCTTACCATGGCGATCAAAAAAGAAGGACGTTTTACTTCCGACAATCTCGCATTTGAATTTCATAGCTATACACAACGTCAAAGCAGAGCCATACGGCAATTTCACAAGAATTACGAATTTATTACGCCCCTTGAGGGAAATTGCGTCTGTACGGTAAACGAGCGTCGTTACCGGCTTTCCCCGGGCGAATGCATCCTTTTGTTCCCTTTTCAGCCACACGAGCTGGTGCTTGCCCCCGACGCCTCCGCACAGCGAATCATATTCAACGACCACCTCATTCTCACCGTTGCACAATCCGTTGAGGGCATGATCCCAAGAGATCCTGTTTTTCGCCCCAAGGAGGAGGTTCTCGCTTTCGGACTAAAAATGCTTTTTGACACCTTCGGGGAAAACAGCCTCCCCATATCCAGAATAGCTCCGTTTGAAGACCGCATGAGGATCAAAGGGCTTTTATATATGCTGTTGGGTGACTTTCTCGCCTCCACAACGCTCATCACCGCTCCCAAAGTCGATATGGCGGCAATGGACGTGGCTCTTTATATAGTAGAAAACTTCCAAAACAACATTTCGCTGAAAGATATCGCCAAGGAAAAGGGATATAATTATCAATATCTCTCCCGCACCTTCAACAGGCATATGCATATGAATTTTAAAAAGATGCTTAACTTTTACCGTATCCACCAGGCGTTCGCCATGCTGCAGGATACCGACCTTCCCATTTCCCGCATCGCTTTTGAATGTGGCTTCAAAAGCATCCGTTCCTTCAACCAGGTCTGCCACGACGTGTTTGACAAAAAGCCTACGGAAATAAGAAATATGCGAAGGATATAAAGCTGCCTGCAGCGCAGATCCCAAGGCGAACAGCGCTCCGGAAAGCGGCAGAGCTTTCGGTAGCAGGGGTGAACCCGTCGCCCCGCCCGCGCAGAACTTTTTGACTTTTGGGGAGCTCCGAATACTTCAAAAAAACGGAAGTGTTGCGAAAAAAATCCGAAGTGACGCGAAACAAAGTCACTTCGGATTTTTATGGATTGGGGTTTAGGAAAGCTGTTGCGTCAGCAGTACGCCGTCGTAGATGGTAAGCTTGCCGTCGAAGTCGAAGTCGTAAAGCTCTTCCGTCTCGGTGTTGCCCACCAGAATGGACATGAGCAGGGTCAGGTCGGCTTCTTCCACCGTTCCGTTGCCGTCCACGTCGAAGTTGGGAGTTTTGTCGCGAGTTTCCGTCTCGCCGCAGCTCTTGCAGGTACGTTCCTCCTTGCCGGGAGCTATGTCCTGCCATTCGCCCCAGGCGTGGCCGATTGCGTTTGCATAATCGCTAACGTAACTGTCACCGCAATGACAGGTGTAGGTAGTGTAACCTTCTTTCGCGCAGGTGGGTTTGGTGACTGTTGCTTGGTAGCTATGTCCCGTTGCAGGAATTGCTCGAGTCTCAAAGTGATCGCAGTTCTTGCAGTTTCTCTGCTCCAAACCGTTTTCGGTGCAAGCTGCTTCCTTGACATTGTACCACTCGCCGAAGGAGTGACCCTTAGCAGGAGTTTTGTCAGCAACGTAGCTGTCTCCACAGCGGCAGGTGTAGGTAGTGTAACCTTGCTCTGTACAGGTGGGGTCGGTAACCGTTGCCTCGTGGCGATGAACGTGCTCCAGGGTGGGAACGGTTTCTTCCTTGGTGTCGCCGCAGGCGGTACAGGTGTAGAGCATAGTGCCCTCGCTTTCCTCCGTGGGTTCTTTGGTAACCACACCGTTGTTCCACGCGTGTCCGGCGGCAGGGGTGTAGTCCCCGATGTAGAAGTCGCCGCAGTGGCAGGTGTGGGTGGAATAGCCCTTTTCTGTGCAGGTGGGCGGGGTTACGGTTGTGTGGTAGTCGTGCCCGGTTGCAGAAACCTTGTCGGAAACATAGCTGTCACCGCAGTGGCAGGTACAGGTTGTGTATCCTTCCTCGGTGCAGGTGGGCTTGGTAACAACTGCGTTGTAGCTATGTCCTGTTGCGGGAATTACCTTGGTCTCAAAGTGGTCGCAGTTTGCACAATCCCTGCGTTGAGTGCCGTTTTCGGTACAAGTGGGTTCTTTGGTGGTTTCCCACGCGCCGTAGCTGTGACCCGTTGCGGGAGTCTTGTCTGCAACATAGGAATCACCGCAATGGCAGGTGTAGGTTGTGTAACCCTCTGCCGTACAAGTGGGCTTCGTCACGACCGCATTGTAGCTGTGCCCGGTAGCAGGGATTTCCTTAGTCTCAAAGTGATTGCAGTTCTTACAGTCTCTGCGTTGAGTGCCGTTTTCGGTACAGGTTGCTTCCTTGACGGTTTCCCACTGGCCGAAGGCATGACCCTTTGCGGGAGTTTTGTCTGCCACATAGGAATCACCGCAGTGGCAAGTGTAGGTTGTGTAACCCTCTGCGGTGCAGGTGGGGTTCGTCACAACTGCGTTGTAACTATGCCCGGTTGCAGGAATGGACTTAGTCTCAAAGTGATTGCAGTTCTTGCAATCTCTGTGTTGAGTGCCGTTTTCGGTACAAGTGGATTCCTTCACGGTGTACCACGCGCTGTAGCTGTGACCCGTTGCGGGAGTCTTATCTGCAACATAACTGTCACCGCAGTGACAAGCGTAAGTGGTATAGCCGTCTGTCGTGCAGGTGGGGTCCGTTACAACCGCATTGTAGCTATGCCCCGTTGCAGGGATTTCCTTAGTCTCAAAGTGGTCGCAATTCTTGCAGTCCCTGCGTTGAGAGCCATTTACGGTGCAGGTTGCTTCTTTTACGGTGTACCACTCGCCGTAACTGTGACCGGTAGGCTGTACGTAATTGCTTACGTAGCTGTCTCCGCAGTGGCAGGTGTAGGTGGTATAGCCCTGTTCCGTGCAGGTGGGGTTCGTCACAACTGCGTTGTAGCTATGCCCTGTTGCGGGAATTGCCTTGGTCTCAAAGTGATCGCAATTCTTGCAGTCCCTGCGTTGAGTGCCGTTTTCGGTACAGGTGGATTCCTTCACGGTTTCCCACTGGCCGAAGGCGTGACCGGTTGCGGGAGTTTGATCTGCAACGTAAGAATCACCGCAATGGCAGGTGTAGGTTGTGTAACCCTCTGCCGTACAAGTGGGCTTCGTCACGACCGCATTGTAGCTATGACCCGTTGCAGGGATGGACTTAGTCTCAAAGTGGTCGCAATTCTTGCAGTCCCTGCGTTGGGTGCCGTTTTCGGTACAAGTAGCTTCCTTCACGGTGTACCACTCGTCGAAGGAGTGACCGGTAGGCTGTACGTAATTGCTTACATAGCTATCACCGCAATGGCAGGTGTAGGTGGTATAGCCCTGTTCCGTGCAGGTGGGGTTCGTCACAACTGCGTTGTAGTCGTGCCCGGTTGCAGGGATGGACTTAGTCTCGTAGTGGTCGCAGTTTGCACAATCTCTGCGTTGAGTGCCGTTTTCGGTGCAGGTGGATTCCTTCACGGTTTCCCACTGGCCGAAGGAGTGACCCGTTGCGGAAGTTTGATCTGCAACGTAGGAATCACCGCAGTGACAAGTGTAGGTGGTATAGCCCTGTTCCGTGCAGGTGGGGTTCGTCACAACTGCGCTGTAGCTGTGACCCGATGCAGGGATTTCCTTAGTCTCAAAGTGATCGCAGTTTGCACAATCCCTGCGTTGAGTGCCGTTTTCGGTACAGGTTGCTTCTTTGACGGTGTACCACTCGCCGTAGACGTGACCGGTAGGCTGTACGTAATTGCTTACGTAGCTGTCTCCGCAGTAGCAAGTGTAGGTGGTATAGCCGTCTGTCGTGCAGGTGGGGTCCGTTACAACCGCATTGTAGTTATGTCCTGTTGCGGGAATTACCTTAGTCTCGTAGTGGTCGCAGTTTGCACAATCTCTGCGTTGAGAGCCGTTTTCGGTACAGGTGGGTTCCTTCACGGTGTACCACGCTTGGTAGCTATGACCTATTGCAGGATCTTCATCCGCAACATAGCTATCACCGCAATGGCAGGTGTAGGTGGTATAGCCCTGTTCCGTGCAGGTGGGCTTCGTTACAACCGCATTGTGGCTATGTCCTGTAGCGGGGATGGACCTAGTCTCGTAGTGGTCGCAGTTTGCACAATCTCTGCGCTGAGTGCCGTTTTCGGTGCAGGTGGATTCCTTCTCGGTGTACCACTCGCCGTAGTTATGACCTGTTGCAGGAACTTTGTCGGAAACATAACTATCTCCGCAATGGCAAGTGTAAGTGGTGTAACCTTCTGCGGTACAGGTAGGCTTGGTGATGACCGCTTCGTAACTATGACCCGTTGCAGGAATTTCCTTGCTCTCGTAGTGGTTGCAATTCTTGCAGTCTCTGCGTTCCAAGCCGTCCTCGGTGCAAGTCGCTTCTTTTACGGTGTACCATTCACCGTAGGAGTGACCTGTTGCAGGCGTTTTGTCCGCTACATAGCGATCGCCACAATGACAAGTATAGGTGGTGTAGCCGTCCTCGGTGCAGGTGGGAGGAGTTGCCACGGCGGTGTAGGAATGCTTGCAGATCTTGGGCAAATGGCAATTACAGCAGACACGGTTTTCGTAGGTATGACCGCCATCTGCAACAGCGCGTGTTTCGTAGGTATAGCCCTCCAGCAGGAACTCTTCCAGAGCCTCTGCCAGCAGTGCGTGTCCTACCTCATTGATGTGAACACCGTCGCCGCCTGCTTCTGCGACATTGTTATCCTCAGCACTCTTGTAGTATATGCCGCTGAACATATAGGCATCGAAAACGGGGATGCCATAATATGCACACACTTCCATGATGGCTGTACAGTATTCGCGGAAGGTATGACCGTGGATGTTCAGCTTATCTTGATCCCAATCCTTTTGACCGATGGAAATATTCCAAGAGGACATCATGGGGGTAATGACAATAAACTGCTTTTTCTCAAACCCTTCGATTTGCTGCATGGAAACAATCTTCTGACACCATTCGTGCAATGCGCCATAAAGAGTGGAGGTATCTGTGCTGTTGAAATCTCCCAACTGATAATAGGTCTGGGATTGATCGTAATACGTAGGATTGCCCTTCCAGGAGCCGTCCTTAACCGCCCAGTTCCAATCATTGACACCCAGCAGGATGGTGATGATATCGGCATTGCGCACATTGGCTTCTGTCAGGTTTTTGTTGGTAACCATCGCGCCGCCGGAGCAGTATCCGGTACCGCTGGAGCCCTTGTTGATGACTGTAACACCAAGTGACTCTGCCAGATATTCGCCGTAGGTCTTAGTGGTGCCAACACCGGCGGTGATGCTGTCGCCGATGAGTAGAATTGTTTTGCCGCTAAGGTCATCCTTCGTCAAAGGATTAGACACGAGAATTTTATTGGGATCGCCGGTAATACGGGTGTCGCGATACTGTTCTGCGCCGCAAGCCTTGCAGATCCTTTGGTCTTTGCCTTCCTGATCGCAAGTGGGCGCAATCATTTCTACCCATTCGCTCCAGGTGTGCCTGATGGCTTCCACATAGTCCGCTACATAACTATCCCCGCATTCGGAGCAGGTATATGCGGTGTATCCTTCTTCGGTACAAGTAGGCTTGGAAACAACCGCGGTGTAGGAGTGAACGTGGGTAAGTGTCTCCGTGCCCTGCTCCACCAAGGAGGTGTGATATGCAATGCTGACGTACGCAGCGCCTGCAGGCGTGGTGAATTGGAAGGTGATCTCGCCATCCTTGTAGGCGTTTATGGTGCTGATGGGATTCTTGTTTTGATCCAAGAACCATATGCGGGTTGCACCCTGGGAATAGTAGGTGACGTTTGCTTCCACGGGAACCATGGTATACGTCCAGTACCCCTCCTTGCCCTCTTGAATGGTGGGAGTCGGGTTGCTGGGGGTAATGTTGTAGCCGTTCCAATACTGGCCCTGAGACAGCAACGGATCTTTGCTGGGATTCTTATCTGCCGTAAAGATGTGCCAACTGCTGAGATAAATGCCGTATTCGTTTTGGTAGGCAACGCGAACCTGTCTGTTGGAGATCTTAGAGGCGGGGAAGGTGATCTCGATGGTTCCGCTCATGCCTTCCACATTGCAGAAAATAGCGTGTGCACTGCCCACCTGTACGTACAGAGGAGTGCCGCAGCTGCCATCGATGAAGACGGTCAGCTTGCCGTTGGCAAAATTCTCGCTGTCCTCCACAGATACGGAGGATTGTACTACGCAGGCGTATACGGATCCGCTACGGGTACCGTCGGACTTTTCCAGATACATCTCCAAATAGCCGGGAATACTGCGGTCAAACTTGAAGGAGGTTGCGCCGTTTAACAGAATCTCATCGATCACCTTGCCATCGCGGAGAATCATGGCCTTTTCGTAGCCGCTTTCCAATACGTCAACCACGCCTTTGGAGGCGCTGAGGGGATAATTGTACTTGTTGCCGAAGCGAGGCATCAAAGCATAGGCGTCTTCCACGGCGGTTTCGCTCAGTGCGGGGGTAGACGCAACGTGCTGATAACGGCACAGTCTGTAATTTGCGAAATGCTCGTAGAATTCTTCCACGCTCCAAAGCTGTCTTCTTGTCAAGGGCAGAACCGCTTCGGATATTTCGATGAAGGCCACGTTGCCTTGGGCATCGTACAGAATTCCGGTGCAGAGGGCGGTGTGGTTGACAACGTCCAGAATGATGTCGCCCAACTTGATTTGGTCAACCGTGTATTTTCCGGGAAGGGCGATGGTATCCATGCCGGGAATGTTTGCCACGTTGTTGGTGTTGTAGGAACCGGGGATATCCAATGCGTACTGGGCAAACTTAGAGCAGACCGTGCCAAAGTAGGTAGCGGCTTTGGGATTGGTGCTAAAAAGATTTTGGGTGTAGAGAACGGAGTTTTTGTTCTCCAGTGCGGTTAAGAAGGATTCCAAACTGACGTTTAGACCCACGTAGCAATCGTTTGCGGTCACACCGGAATAGGGGATTCCCTTGTAGGTGACGCCTGCTTCGAAGTAAATGACCGAAAATTCTCCGTCAATCTTCTTGACCCCGGGAACGTCTTCCAAGGGAGTCCACTCCACGTCCGTCAGAGAATGGGCGCGGTCGATGACGTTCTGTACGCCTTGGTTTTCGGGAATCGCCGCGGTGAATCCGTGGTTGACGGCATTTTCTCCGCACAGGGTGCAGATGCCGTTTTTGTAGCTATGCCCTGCCGCGGGGGTTTCGTCCGCCACGTAACTATCTCCGCAATGACAGGTGTAGGTGGTGTAACCCTCTGTTGTGCAGGTAGGTTTCGTTACAACCGCATTGTAGCTATGACCCGTTACAGGAATGGACTTAGTCTCGTAGTGGTCGCAGTTCTTACAGTCTCTGCGTTGAGAGCCGTTTTCGGTACAGGTGGCTTCTTTCTCGGTGTACCACTCGCCGAAGGCGTGACCCGTTGCAGGAACTTTGTCAGCCACGTAGCTATTGCCACATTGGCAGGTGTAGGTTGTATAACCCTCTGCGGTGCAGGTGGACTTGGTAACAACTGCGTTGTAGCTATGCCCGGTTGCGGGGATTTCCTTAGTCTCGTAAACATCGCAGTTCTTGCAGTCTCTGCGCTGAGTGCCGTTTTCGGTACAAGTGGCTTCCTTCACGGTTTCCCACGCGCCGAAGGAGTGACCCGTTGCGGGAGTCTTGTCTGCAACGTAAGAATCACCGCAGTGGCAAGTGTAAGTGGTGTAACCCTCTGCCGTACAAGTGGGTTTCGTCACAACTGCATTGTAACTGTGACCCGATGCAGGGATTTCCTTAGTCTCAAAGTGGTCGCAGTTCTTGCAATCTCTGCGTTGAGTGCCGTTTTCGGTACAGGTGGCTTCCTTCGCGGTGTACCACTCGCCGAGGCAATGCCCGGTAGCGAGGAGGATCTCTTCGAAGGCATCGCCGCAGTTTACGCAGGTATAGATGTTTTTTCCGTCCTCGGTGCAGGTGGCAGGGATGGTGGTGATAGCGTAGCTGTGGGAATAGGTCACAGTGTGCTTCTTGGCACGGCAACCGTAGGCACATTCGTATCTCTGCCGGTTTTCGCAACCTACGGTAGCCACGTCTCCCCGTTTGAACCAGGAGCAGGTATGCTTGGAATACAGGGTGTAGACAGCGCCGTCGTAGGTGATATCGCTTTGGGTAGTGAAATTGCCCGTGATAAAACTGCCCAGCCCCGTAGTCCCCTTGGGAACGGCGATGGTCATGGCGTTTGCACCCAACAGACCGAATGCTGTGGCGGAGGTGAGCTTCTTTGCCGTTGCGGCGTTATCGAAATAGACCGCCTTCAGGTTGGGACAATCCCGGAACAGCTCTCGATCCGTAGTGTTGGCAAAGGATGCCACGCTGCCCTTAAAGTGGATGAATTTCAAGCTTGAGCAGGTGTCAAAGGCGCTCCAATCAATGAAGTTCAAATCGCCCTCGATCACCACTTCCTCCAAGGCGATGCAGTTGAAGAAGGCGCAGTTGTCCAACCGCTTGATGTTTGCGGGGATGACCACCTTCTTCAGGCTCTTCATGAACTGGAAGGCCCCGGAACCGATGGTGGAAACGTTCTTGGGAATCTCAATCTCCGTAATTGCGTGGCAATCCGTGAGAATACCGGGAGAGATCTCGGGGATCTGTGCAGGGAAGGTAAAGCTCTTCAGCTTGGTACAATGGGTAAAGCAGTAGTTATCGATTTCCATCTTGGGGTTTTGGAAGGTGATTGTCTCCAGAGCGGTACAGAACCCGAAGGTGGTATCTCCCAAACGGGTAACGTTTTTCCCGATCTCCATAGAATACAGGCTGTCGCAGAAGGCGAAGGCGTAATCGTCGATCAGGGTCACGGAATCCGGCAGGATCACCTTGGTAACATGCCCTGCGCCGTAGAAGGCGGCTTCTCCGATGGTGGTGACCCCGGCGGGCACCTCGTAGATGCCACGTGAGGGAATCATACCAGCAGGGTAGCAGATCAACGTCTTGGCATCCTTGGAGAAAAGCACGCCGAAGTTAGAGAGGTAGTTGGGATTGTCTGCTACCACACCGATCTGCTTCAGCTTGCTGCAATTGATGAAGGCACCGTAGCCGATATGGGTGACGCCGGCAGGAATACGGACGTAGGTCAGCTGCTCGCATCTGGCAAAAGCGGAGTCTCCGATGGAAACGATGGTATCGGGAAGGATCAGCTCCTTCACCGCCGTGTTGGAGAACATGGAGTTTGCAATGTGAGTGAACCCTTCCCCAAATTCAATGGTGGCGATGTTGGGACAATTGGAGAATACGCTGCTGCCGATGTTGGTAAGACTGCCGGAGAGGTAAACGGCTTTCAGCCCGGAGCATTCGGAGAAGGCGCAGTTCCCCAGGGTAGTCAGTCCCGCGGGCAGATCAATGGCGGTGAGAGAGCGGCAGTTGTTGAAGCCGTACTCACAGATCACCTTCAGCGTGGAGGGAAGGGTAACGAAGGTGGCGTGTTTGCACCATGCAAAGGCACGGTCGCCCACCTGTGTGATGCCCTCGGAGAGCACGATCCCCGTGATGTTGTCCGCATAAGGCTCCCAAGGTGCATCCCAATTGCGGAATGCGGGGATTGCGCCTTTACCGGTGACGGTGAGGATTCCCGTGTCGCCGTCCAGAACCCATTCCATGCCGCCCGAAAGTGTTCCCGAAGCGGCAACGTTGAAGGTATAGGGCAGGGTGGCCATGGGGTAGGCGGCGTTAAAGGCATCGGTTTCGAACTCTTCGTCGCGGTCGTGGCCGCCGAAGCTGTAAATTGTGGTCAAGAAGTAACGATAGTAATTGCTCGTACCTCTGTCTCCCGTGGGATCCATGTTGTAGTACTTGCCTTCCAGCTCCACGATGTTCCAAGCGTGGCGTTCGTCGGTATACCCTGTGATCACACGGCAATCCACCCCCAGCTCCAAGCAAAGGCGGTAGAACAAAGAGGCAAAGCCTTGGCACACCGCTTTCTTGTGGAGAAGTGCCGCATAGGAGGTGTATTTCAGCTTGTAGGTGTCGTCATAGAGGTTGTCGTGGTCGTACACCACGTTTTCGCACACCCAGTCGTAAGCGAATCGGATCTTTTCGTATTCGGTAGCGTTATTGTTCAGCTCCGCTAAAAGTTCTGCTATTGTCTGATCCACTTCCGCTTCTTGGGCGGCGTTGGTGTACCAATTCACGGTGAAGGTAAGCTTGGTGTAAGTGCCGCCTGCGTCTTCGCCGATTTCTGTGTAGCAGGAGTAGCCGCCTTGGTTGTAGCGGAGGTAATCGCCCTCCTTGGGGTTGCCGGTGTGGGAGAGGGCAGCCTTATAGAAGAGGGTAGCGTCGGTGGAGGAGTAGTGTACGCCGTTGATCCGCAGGGTAATGATTTCCTCGCGGGCAACCAACTGCTCTCGCAGGAACGCAACGGCTTCTTCGTGGCTGTCAAAGCCGCCGAACTCCGTGTAGTCCGCAACATAGCTGTCTCCGCACCCTTCGCAGGTATACGTGGTGCAGCCCTGTGCGGTCATAGTAGGCGGGGTGATGGTGGAAACGTAGCTATGCTCCCGGTTCAAAATGTAGATCTCGTGGGAATCTTTGTTGCCCCACATGGCGACACATACGGCGATGGTGCCTTCGGGAGCGATGAGATAGCCGCCGTTTGCGGAGAATTCCTTGTAGGTTCCTGCGGTATCCATGGTCTTCGCCACGCCGTATTCCCCAAAGAAGGTGACACGGATGCCATTGGCGGATTCGTGTCCGTTTTCCACCGCTTTGCCGAAGGAGGTGGCAAAGATCTTGTCCCCCGGCTCCACGGGGATGGTGACGGAGGGCACTTCTCTTGAGCTGTGGATGCCCCACTTGGTGCCGCTGGCGAAGTAATAGGGATCGTGTTCAAGAACTGCCCAAAGGTTGGTGTCCTTACAGTAGTTTTCGGGCATGGTCTGCATATGAGAAGCCAGATCGTAAAGCTGCCAAACACCGTTGAGAACTCGGGTTTGGATAATGCCGCAATCGGCACAGATACGCTTTTCCTGTCCCGCGCCCTCTGCCGTGGGCTTGAAGATGGTTTCCCAAGCGGACCATGTGTGGCCGGAAACGGTAACGGTCTGCGTCGTGGCGGGAGAGCTTAAGGTGCCGCTTTGGGTGTCACTTACCGCCAACAGGTCGTAATACTCCCAGGTCAATCCCTCGGAGAGGGAATAGGTCACTTCCTTGGACTTCCAAATGGGGGAGACTACGGGAACCACCAGGGTCTCACTGCCGGGGGTGGTGTTGGCATTGATGGATTCCACGGGGGTAAAGCCGTCCCAGGAGACGAATTCCACGGTGGGCTCCACCTCGGGGGCTTTCAGCACGCCCAGCAGGATCAAAGCGTTGCGGGCGGACTCTCTGCCGATCTCGTTGTAGCCGATCTGATTGTAATGGATAGAATCGTGGACTGCCTTGGGGGTGGTGGGGGTGTACCAAGACTCTTTTTGTGCAACTTGGGTGGTGTAGTCCACTCTTCCGTTTTCGTAATGTGCGTTGAAATAAGCCTGTACGCCGTTGGTTCCATCGGGCATCCAGACCCAATCGTCACCGATGTTGCAAACGCCCCAAATGTCGGAAAGCTCGGGATTGTTGATCATCCAATACTGAGCAACACGAGGGCCGTTCATACGGAGATCTACAAAGGATTCGTGGTAAGCGTAGGAATTGGTTTCGGTTTGAACGCCGTCACGGTAGCAGGTGGCGGTGCTCCCTACGCGAACGGGAATGATGCCGCCGAATTCAAAGGTGGTTTCCTCGTCAAAGGCCAGATCCTTCTTCAGATTTTCATGCATGGCCAGATATTTTTCTACGTACCACTTGGCGGTTTGGGTTCTGTCGGTACAGCCCTGGCACCAGAAGTATCCCATGTGGGACAGGGTGTAGTGTCCTGCGGCGATCTCTTTCCGCAGAGTTTCCTGGCAAGCGCCGAACAGCAGAAGGGCTTCTTCATAGTTTGCCTTGCCCTTTTGCCATGTGGTGATGGAGGTACCGCCGTGAGCGGCGTTGACGATCCAGACCTTCTCTCCGGTCTGCTTCACCCATTCGTAGGCAAA
>JAZKZH010000034.1:0-69080 GCA_045612545.1 Eubacteriales bacterium | reverse complement strand
ATGGCAGACCAATCCATCAACGAAGGCAGTCGGATCCTTATTCCCGAGGAAGCGGAGCTGCTTTCCGATCTGTAAAAAATTGCATGACAAAACCCCGACTTCTGTCGGGGTTTTTTACCTCGACTTCCGTCGGGGTTTTTTGTTCGTCCTTATTCAAATCGCAGGCTGATGATCTCGTAGGGCTTCACCTGCAAAACAGGCTCTGCCGTCAGCTTTTCCGTTTCTTTTTCCAGCAGATTCACCCGCGTGCAGGAAGCAAAGCCCAAGACGGGAGCAGTCTTTACCGTGGTTTCCAGACGGCAGTTCTTGGGGTTGTAAAGGCGGACGATCACGCCCTTGCCATCCTCCGCAGGCTTCACCGTCTCTACGCAAAGCCCCTCTGCAGTGACAAAGGGAGCATCCAATTCACAGCTGCCCGCATACTTTTCCACAGGGTATTCCAGTCCGTAAGCGTAGGGGATCACCTTTTCCACCCCGCCCTCGTGGGGGAGGAAGGAATAGGTAAAGCTGTGGAAGCCTAAGTCAGCACCCTCGCCGGGATAGGTGGGAGTACGCAAAAGTGCCAGGGAAAGGTTGCAATCCCGCAGGCAAATGCCGTACTTGCTGTCGGAAAGCAAGGCGCAGCCCCGTTCATCGTCGGAAAGCTCCACGTATTTGTGGAAGCAAACCTCTCTCTTCGCCTGCTCCCAGGAGGTATTCGTGGTGGTGGGGCGACTCACAGCGCCGAACTGAATGCCGCAAAGGGCGGTATCCGCCGTCACCGCCATGGGGAAGGATGCGCGGAGAATGCGGTGGGAATCCTTCCACTCCGCCTTGGTGGCGAAGTCAATGCGGGCAGAATCCTCCCGCAGGATCACCTGCTGCAGGATCACGTTCTTGCCGCAAACGTAGCGGGAGGTGCGCACCAAAGCGGCACCCTTTTGGGAAACCCGCACAGAGGTGAGCTTCACCGGGTATTCCTTGGTAAGCTGCTCGGGAGCGGGAACCTCCCAGCAATCCTCTTTGTCTTCAAACACCTGCAAAACGTTGCCTGCGCCACGCAAATAGCTTCTGCCGTCCTTGCCGTAGACCCCTTTGAGACTTCCGTCGGGCAGGAACTCCACCCGCACGCGGCTGTTTTCCATAAAGTCCTTGCCGTAGGCCATCTTATGTCCCCGCTTTCTTGCAAGGGGGGTGAAGCACATGGGCTTTGCGGCGTATTTTACGGGCAGGTAGCCGTTTTCCGTCTCCACGGAATCGCCGTTTTCATAGGAGGAGGCGTTGAACACAGTCTCCCCTTCTCCGGTGAGCAGGCAGGCCAAAAGCTCCGCCTTGATCCCCTGCAATTCCTCCAGCATTTCGGCGTACCGCGCCTCTGCCTCCACGTACACTCTGGCAATGCAGGAGCCGGGAAGAATGTCGTGGAATTGGTACAGCAACGCCTCCTGCCACAGCGCATCCATTCTTGCCTTGGGGTAAACGTACCCCTTCCGCAAGCGTAGTGCCATGGAAGCAAGCAGCTCGATCTCATGGAAATATTTCTCGCAAAGACGGTTGCCTTTTTTGGTTCTGCCTTGGGAGGTGTAGGTACCTTGGTGCTTTTCCAGGTACAGTTCCCCCTTCCAGGCGGGGAGCTTTTCCCTGAAGGGAGCAAGCTCACGGAAGAAATCTTGCGCAAAGGATTCTTTCACCTTGGGAAGCCCCAAAAGATCCTTTTCTCTGGAAAGTCTCTCCAAATGCTCCATACCGGGGCCGCCGCCACCGTCTCCGATGCCGTACAGCAGCATGGAGCCGGGGAAGATGTTCTTTTCGTAGCAACCATCCACCGCGCGGCGGAAGGAATCCGCTCTGGCGGCAGAGTTGTAGTTCCCCTCGGGAGGCATGTGAGCCAGCACCTCACTGCCGTCAAGACCCTGCCAACGGAAGGAGGCATAGGGGAATTTGTTCACCGCGTTCCAGGAAAGCTTGATAGTTAAGAAATAGGGCAGACCCGCCTGCTTCATCAGCTGGGGGATCTGGGCGGAATAGCCAAACACGTCGGGCAGCCACACCATCTCGGGAGTGAAGCCGAATTCCTCCAGCCAGAACCGCATACCGTAAAGCAACTGGCGCACAAGGCTTTCCCCGCCGGGGAGGTTGGTGTCGGATTCCACCCACATTCCCCCCTGCAGCTCCAAGCGACCCGCCTTGTAAAGGTCTTTCAGCTTTTCGAACAATTCAGGTGCCATTTCCTTGATCCAAACCAACAATTGAGGCTGGGAAACCCCGAATTTGTAATCCGGGAACCGTTCCATGTGAGCCACCACCGTGGAAAGGGTACGAAGCCCCTTGCGCTTGGTCTCACGGATGGGCCACAGCCAAGCCAAGTCCAGATGGGCGTGTCCCAAAACGGTGACGGTGAAATCGGAAACGGACTTTTTCTGCAAAAATACGGAGGCAATTTCACGGGAGGAGGCGTTATACGCCCGTTCAAAGCAATCCCGGGCCTCTTTTCTCACCTGCTCATCAGGCGCGTACTTGCCCACGTAGGCCAAAACCTCCAGATCGTAGTAAAGACCACGCAATTCCGTGTTACAAAGAGCGCTTTCCCCGCGGATGTAAATGCCGTTTTCCGGCTTTGCACCGAAGAGGTCGTTGGCACCGCAATCCACCCAAAGGGTGACCTTTTTGCCGTAATACGCTTCCGGTACAAGATACGCCTGCTTGGCAGGCTTGCCCAAGGCAACGGTAAATTCGCTTTGCACGTTGGTAAAGCCCTTCAGGGGAACGCCGTCCTCGTTGTAAAGGCAGGCTTCGCCCCCCACGTCCAGCAAAAGGGCGGGCAACAACCCCGCCTCGGGCATAGGAAATTCTCCCTCCAAACGGATCCAAGCACAATCCCAACCCTTGCCCCAACGGGTGCCTCCCTCCAAGGGAAGCTCCTTGCCGGTTTCCTTCTCAGCGAAGGTCAAAGGCTCATGGGAGCAATACGCCGTAGCGGTAAATTCCGCCACGGGGGTGTAAAGCTTACCAAATAATTGTTCCAATCTCTTTTCCATAAACATGACCTTTCCTTTTGAAAACAGTCTCTATATGATAAGAGAATACCATAGTTTCCCCTATTTTGCAAGGAATTTTCCCGTTTTTTTGAGAATTGACCTTCCTTTTTCCGCACACAATAAAGAAAAAACGAAAAAGGAAGCGAAACAACATGGAACAAACCCAACAGACCCTCCACCAAGCGGTGATTCTGGCAGGCGGCATGGGAAGCAGGCTTGCCCCCATTACGGATACCCTGCCCAAGCCCTTGGTGCCGGTGGCAGGTGTCCCCGTGATCACACGGCTGACCGCTTTATTGCAGAAGAACGGATTCCCCTCGGCGGTGATGACGGTGTGCGCCCTGCCGGAGGCATTTGACAGCTATCAAGACCCCAACCTCCCCTTGCAGGTGGCGAAGGGCAAGACCCCCTTGGGAAGCGCAGGCTGTGTGAAGGCCGCTGCTCATCTGCTGGCAGACACCTTTTTGGTGGTTTCCGGGGACACGGTGACGGATTTCGATCTGAAAACCGCTCTGGAGACCCACAAAAAGGAGGGGCGGAAGGCCACCTTGCTTCTCACCCGCACCCGCACCCCCGGGGAATTCGGCATCGTTTCCCTGACAGGGGGAAGGATTCGGGGCTTTTTGGAAAAGCCCACCTGGCGGGATACCTTCTCCGATCTCATTTCCACGGGGATCTATATTCTGGACAAATCCTTGTTGGAGTATATCCCCGAGGGAGTGCAATATGATTTCGGCAAGGATCTCTTCCCTCTTCTGCTGGAAAAGGGCATCCCTCTCCACGGAGAGGTGATGAAGGGCTTTTGGTTTGACGTGGGCAAGCCGGAGGCCTATTACCGCTGTAACATGACCTTCTCCGGCGGGGAGACGGTGGCAGGGGAGGAATGTGATCTGCACCCCACCGCCAAAGTCACCGGCAGCATCCTGCATAACCGTGTCACCGTGGGAAAAAATGCAAAGGTGGAAAACAGCATTCTCTGCTCCGGCGTTGTGATCGAGGAAGATTGTGTGGTGCCCTCCGGCTGTATTTTAGGGGCGAATACCCTGCTGGAAAAGGGAACGATCCTCCCCCAAAACACCCGTATCAAGGGCGGTATGCGCATTACCAACGGGGGAAAAGAGGGGCGTTTTGCCTTTGGCAGGGTGGAAAAGCGGCTGTTTGACGAGGAAGGAATTGCGGGAGAGCGCGCTACGCTGGACGGAAGCTTCTGCGTGGAGCTGGGCAGAGCGTTGATTTCTCCGGAAGCCTCCACCTCCGTGGGGATCCTCCATTCCCCCACCGGAGCGGGAGAATTGTACGGTGATCTGCTGGCAATGGGGGTGCGGGAAAGCGGCGGCAAGGCCTACCGTCTTGGAAAAGGCTTCCCCGGGATCATGCCCTTTGCGGTGGAGAGCTTTGGGCTGGAGCTTGCCGTCTCCGTGGAGGTGCGGGAAAGCCTTGGGCAGGTGAGCTTCCGCTTTTGCGACAAGGACGGGCTTCCCCTTTCCGGAGAGGCACAAAGAGGGATCGAATCCCGCTTGAAAAACCGTTCCTTTGCCGCCTGCGTTACCCCCTTGCCCCCGATCACTCCCCAAGGGGAGGACATGGTGCTTTGCCGTTACTGCAAATATTTGCAGGACAAGGCCGGCTCCCTTGCGGGGGTGAAGCTTTCCGTTTCCAGGCGGGATGACGGCGGAGAATTCTTGGGCTCCAACGCCCTCGCCTTGGGGGCGGAGGTCTTCTACGGCGAGGAAACAGGCATGGATTGCTACACCGTCTCCCCCGACGGCAGGCGTGCCTGCATGGTCACCGCAGGGGGCAAGCCCATGTCCTATTGGCACATGGTGGCAATTTGCGCCTCGGAAAGCGTCGATTCCGTGGTTCATCTTCCTCGCCGCACCCCCAAGGTGGTGGAAGAATATTTGCAGAACATGGGCAAGGAGGTGGTGTTCTACAACGATTCCCGCTCCCCTGCCAGACACCGCGCGGGAGACACGCCTTACGTTCACGATGGGGTGCTTCTCTGCCTGCTCACCGCCGCCGTCTGTGTAAGACAAAGGAAACCCGCCGACGAGGTTCTGGCAGGACTTCCCTCCTTTTCGGTGCTGAAAAAGGAGCTTCCGCCCCCCTCTGATACGGAGCAGGCCGACCGCCGCGCGGAGGTGATCGCCTCCCTGTGCAGAGATGGCGGCTACCCCGCCAGGATCTACCGCAAAACCGGCTGCATCACCTTGTTCCCCAGAGGAGCAGGCGGTTACACCCTCATCGCCGAGGCCACCGGCTGGGAGGCGGCAGAGGAGCTTTGCAAGACCGCGGAGGAATTGCTGGAGGATTAAGTCGGCGCAGGGCTTTATGTCATGCGTAGCATCGTTTCGCCGACATCAAAAACAGCAAAGCTGTTTTCGGAACTGCAGTGCTTTGGATACAAAGAGTGGGAAGCGGATCGATCCCACACACAAAAAAAGGCAGAGAATCACGGTTTTTCCGTCTCTCTGCCTTTTCAACTTTTTCATCCGCAAAGCGGATATCACTGCGTGGCGGTATCCTCGCCGCCATGCTTTCTTCCTCGTTTATGCACGGAAAATCCATCCAGCTCCGCCCGCTCAATGGCGCCGAAGACACGGTCCTTCACACCGGGATCCTTCCGCTCCAGCTCCGCCAGGAATTGCTTCCATTCCTCACGCTTGGTATTGCCGTCCGCGGGGCAATACTTGGGAGAGCAGGTGATTCCCGCCGCGGTGACAAAGGACTTCAGCTCCTTCTCCTTGGCGTACAGCAGGGGGCGGATCATGGTCACGTCCATACGGTCGAGATAGGTCACGGGAGAAAAGCACCCCAAGTTCCCCTCGATGAACAAATTCATCAGCAAGGTCTCCACCGCATCGTCGAAATGATGCCCCAGGGCGATCTTACGGCAACCGTGCTCCTTGGCAGTGCTGTAAAGAATCCCTCTCCGCAGGTTGGCGCAAAGGGAGCAGGGGCTTTTTTCCTTGCGGATCTCAAAAACCACCTGGTAAATATCGGTTTTCACCGCCACCAGGGGCAGATTTAACGCCTCGCAAAGCGCACGGATGTTGCTGTCATCCCCGCCGGGGAAGCCCATCTGCAGGTGGATGGGAACGATCTCAAACTTTTTTGGATAAAACCTTTGCAGTCCCGCCAAGGCGGCAAGCAAGGCCATGCTGTCCTTTCCGCCGGAAATACCCACGGCAATGCGGTCACCCTCGGCGATCATGCCGTAATCATCCACCGCGCGGCGGGTGGAGGACAGCAAGCGTTGCAGTTGTGGGATGTTGGTATCGATCATATAGTCTCTCCGTAGTTGCAAATATCCTTCAAAACGCATTCCCCGCATTGCGGGCGGCGGGCGATGCAAATATCTCTTCCGTACTGCACCAAGCGGTGGCAGAAATCGCTTTGCTTTTCCTTAGGTACCAAGGGATCAAGGGTGAACTCCACCTTTTTGGGATCGTCGGTGTTGCAAAAGCCCAACAGGTTGGTGATGCGGATACAATGGGTGTCTGCCACAATGCCTCCCAGCCCAAAAACGTCCCCGCGGATCAGGTTAGCTACCTTTCTGCCCACCCCGGGCAGGGTGAGGAGATCCTCCATGGCAGAAGGCACTTCCCCGCCGTACACCTCGCACAGCCGTTTTGCGCACAAAGAAAGGTTCTTCGCCTTACTGCGGTACAGCCCGCAGGAGCGGATCAGCTCCTCGATCTCGCATACCTCCCCCTCCGCCATGGCGGCGGCTGTGGGAAAGCGTTCAAACAATCCCACGGAAACCAGATTCACCCGTGCATCCGTGCATTGCGCAGAAAGGATCGCCATCACCAAAAGGCGGAAAGGATCCCCCTTCGCCTCCAAAGCGCAGGCAGAATCGGGGTAATACGCCTCCAAGCGGGCAAGAACCTCTTGCATTCTTTCGTAAGGTGTCATACGTACGGCTCCTGTAAATCGTTAAAGAGGATGTAAACGTAGCTGTTTTGATTCATAAAGCAATCCTTCAAACATAGCTACGCACCGACTTGATTATTCAAAAATAAAATTCACGTCCCCGGAGAACAGGGTCATTACCCCGCGGTAGATAATATCCGAACGATCCTCAAAGGTCTCCCGCAGCTTTTCCGCATACTCATGGGTAGCGGCGTACACGGAGGTGGAAAACAAGGTCTTGTTCCGATCACTGATGGTGCAGGTCACCGTCCAGCCCGTCCCCGTGGGGGCAACGGTGCTGTGATACTTCACCCCGCGGCGCTTGGAAACCAGCACCCTCTGAGCGTGGCGAAGCACTCTGTCCCGTACGTCGGCGGGAAGCTCGTGACCGTACATATCCAGAACGTCCCGCCCCTCTTTGGTCACGGTATAAAGAACCTCCCCGTCCTCACCCTCGCCCACGGCAGCGATCTGCTCTTGCAGTACCAAATCCGAGAAGGCAGCGGCAAAGTCAAAATAGGTCACCAGCCCGTCCTGCTGGATCATGTCGTTGAGCACGGTGAACTCCACCGGCTCCTCCACGTTGCCCAAAATATATAAAATAAAGATTTTTGCTTGTGTGCGGATGGCTTTTTCGTCCATAACAACCCTTCCTTCTTCAGGGGGATACCCCGTCAATTTTACATTATAAAACATTTTTCACCCTTTTGCAAGTGTTTTCCCCTGCAGAACAAGGTTTTATTTACATTTTCTTATTGAAATCTTTCCGTTTTGTGGTATAATCATAATGAATTCATGTATGTATTTTCGGAGGAGCTTATGGTCTTGACATTCACGGGCGGTGTTTCCCTCCCCGTTCGAACCGACGCTTTGAAAAACAGCCTTATTCTGAAGAACGTTTCTCAGGTCATGTTGCCCTTGGGAGACGCAGAGGAGGCATATACCATCACGGTGTGCGAAAACGAGGAGATCCCCGTGGGTGGCAGAGTGGCTCTGCTGGCCGACGGCACCCCCATTTACAGCTCCATCCCCGGCGTGGTCACCGGCGTGTTCGAAAAAAACGGCTTGCACTACCTTTCCGTGGAGCGCAACAAAAAGGATGCAGACCTCTCCCCCGTCCCCGCCCGCGAGCCGGAAAGCAAACGGTTGGAGGAGCTGACCTCGGAGGAGCTTTTAAGCTCTATCAAGACCCTGGGCATCCACGATCTTTGGAGCGGTGACTGGCTGTGGCGCAGACTCACCCCCTTGGTGGGCAAGATCCGCCGTGTGGTGGTGGATACCACCGATGATTCCGGCTGGTCCTTTACGGAATACCGCAGCGCCCTCCGCCATCCGGGAGAAATTCTGGGCGGCGCCAAGGTTTTGATGCACCTGCTGGGAGCTTCCAAGACCATTTTGATCATTGACAAGGAAAAAGCCAAGGTGAAGGAAGCCTTCACCACCATGATCAACGATCCCGCCCTGCTGGTACAGGCGGAATTTCAAGTGAAATACCCCATGCGGGACGAAACCCTCTACGAGGCGCTTTACGTCCGCCATCTGAAAAAAGATACCACCGCCGAATCCGAAGGAGTGCTGTTTGTAAAGGGACAGACCCTGGCACAGCTGTATGTTTCCCTTCTCACGGGCCTCCCCCAGCTCACCCGCACGGTAACCGCCTGCGGCGAGGGCTTCGGCAAAAATGCTGTCATCGACCTACCCATAGGCACCCCCTGGAAAACGGTGTTGGAGGCGGCGGAATTCAAGGGCGGCGCTTACCGCACCATGGTCAATTCTCCCTTGGGCGGCCCTCAGGCAGAGGGCGCTATCCACGGCAAGGCCGAGGCAGTATTTGCCTCCATGCCTTTGGACGTTGGTTCCACCCACTGCATTTCCTGCGGACGGTGTGCGGAAAGCTGTCCCATGCGCCTTATGCCCTACAAGAGCCTCACCCAGAGAAGCTATCTTTCCGCAAAGCGCCTCGCCGCCGTTTGCATCGGCTGCGGATGCTGTGAATACGTCTGCCCTGCCGCCATTCCCCTGCGGGAGAAGATCGCGCGGCACAAAAATCTCAAGTAACGGGCAGAAAGGATTTGTTCTTATGAAGTTCGTTTCCTCTCCCAAAACAAAAAACGCCTTAGCGTTTGATCTGTTCATCGCCATGCTTCCCGTCACCGCTTGGGCAGTGTTTCTGTACGGCGGCCGCGCTGCTGTGCTGGCGGGGATCTGCGGCGGTTGCTCCTTTGTGCTGGATTTCCTCATTCAAAAGCTGATCCTGCGCAGAAGCTGGAGCGAATCCTGCTCCCCCTTTGCCTTCCTCACCGGTGTGCTGGCAGCTCTTTGGTTCCCCGTCACCGTGCCTCTCTACTACCCTATGATCGCCTCCGGCTTCATAGCGGTGGCAAGGGCGCTATACGTGTGGTTCGGCCACAGAATCCTATGTCCCTCCGCTTTGGCGGCGGCGGCGTTAGGACTTATGTACCCATATGAAATGACACGCTTTACCAAGCCATTTGCCTACTTTTCCCCATTCGAATGGGTAATAAACCCCGAATTGGTCTCCGCTTATCAAGTGAAGACCCCTTTTGACGTGCTTATGGGAGGCACCATGTACGGGGATGGTGCCTTTGCCCAATTCTACGGCTTTGCCTCCGGTGCCATGGGTGCCGTGGGTATCGCCTGCCTGCTGTTCGGCCTTGGCTGGCTGCTTTACCGCAAGGTGGCCACATGGCATATCACCACCGCTTACCTGCTCACGCTGTTAACCCTTGCCATGGCCTTCTCCCCTGCGGAGACGGAAATGGTGGAATACGGCTATATGTATCTCCTTTGCGGCGGTGTAGCCCTGGGCGCGACTCTCACCCTGAACGATCTTTCCATCACCCCCAGAACCAAGGGCGGCAAGCTGCTCTTCGGTATTTTGGCGGCGGTGGCGACCTTCCTATTCCGCTACTATCTGGGCATGGACGGTGTGCTGTACGCCGTGCTTTGCTGCGGCTTGCTGACCCCTCTTTTGGAGGCACTGACCAAGCAGGCAGACTACTACCGCCTGCGCAAAAGAGACATTGTTTTTGACGATCAAGAACCCATCCCCTCCCCTGCCGCAGGAAATGAGGAGGAATCCCCGAACCAAACAGATGTTCTCCCCTCTGAAGAAGCTGCGGAAACCATCGTAACCCAAGAGGAACCCGCCAATGAACAAAAATGACCTCATTACTCTATCCATCACCGATATCAACCCCGATGGCAACGGCGTTGGACGTGCCGAAACCGGCGAGGTGGTATTCGTTCCTCTCACAGCGCCCGGGGACGTTGCCACTGTAAAAATCATCAAATGCGCAAAGAATTACTATGTTGGGCGGCTGGAGGAGCTTGTCTCCACTTCTTCCCTGCGTATAGAGGCGGATTGCCCCGTTTACCACCGATGCGGCGGTTGTGTCTACCGCCATCTCTCCCCTGCCGCAGAATTGCAGATCAAAAAGCAAACAGTGGAAAACGCTTTCAAGAGAATCGGGCACTTGGACGTTGCCGTGGCGGATACGGTATCCTTTTCCATGGAAAATTACCGCAATAAGGTCGTTTACCCCCTTGGGCGCAACAAGGACGGAAATACTACCTTTGGATACTATGCTCGACACACCCATTCTATTGTTGAGCATGAGAAATGCCCTCTGCAGGAGGATCAGTTTTCAGAGATCGCAATGTTTCACGTGAAACAATCCGAGAAACATCATATTCCCGTGTGGAACGAGCAGAACGGCAAGGGCATTCTCCGCCATATCGCCATGCGTAAGAACCGCAAAGGCGAGTTTTTCGTGTGCTTCACCGCCTCCAAGGCGTTTTCCAAAGCAAAAGCATTGGCAGAAGAGCTGATAGAAACCTTTCCTCAGGTCGTTGGTGTGGCACTGAACGTAAATCCCAAGGGTGACAACGTGATTTTTGGCGAAGAAACCCTGCATTTAGCAGGAGAATCGGTTTTGCAAGATACTCTCTGCGGTAAAATCTTCCAGATCTCGCCAACAGCGTTTTATCAGGTCAACCCGGAATGCACCGAGGCATTGTATCAAAAAGCCGCTGAGCTGGCAGATCTTCCGGAAAACGGCGTTCTTCTGGATCTATACTGCGGTGCCGGCACCATCGGGCTTTCCATGGTAAAGGAAAATCAAAAGCTTTGCGGTGTGGAAATCGTTCCCGAAGCCATTGAAAACGCCAAAATCAACGCAAAATTGGGCGGCAGAAGGGAAGAGGACACCCTTTTCGTCTGCGGAGATGCTTCTTTGGGGGTAGATGCCTGCAAAAAGGCCTTCGGCGACCCCGATGTAATTGTGGTTGACCCACCCAGAAAAGGCCTTTCCGACGAGGTCATCGAAACCTTGCTGGAGATCGCCCCAAAACGCATTGTTTATATCTCCTGCAACCCCGCAACCTTAGCAGCAAATTGTGAAAAACTGAGCTATACTTACGAAATAGGGGAAGCAACCCCCTATAATATGTTCCCGAGAACAGGGCACGTGGAAACCGTTGTGTGTCTGACGAAGAAGTAAAATCCAACGAAAACAGGCGATTGAGGTAGGACAAAATTCAATTTTTTTGATAGGAACCTCATCCACCACTACGAGAGAGAACCAAGCGAACAGACGCCGCACATTCCGTCTCGTTGTGGTCCCCCTTCCCCGGGTGGGGAAGGCGAGGCACGCCGATGGCGTGCGCACAAATGATTTCAATCGTTCGTGCCTTAAGTCTCGGCGATGAATTATAGCAAACCATTGCCCGCTCCCGAAGGGAGCCTAGCCTTCCCCTTTGGGGAAGGTGGCGCGAGACTTGTCGAGCGACGGATGAGGTTCATATTTTCTCAAGCCAAACGAAAATGTTTCACAAGAAAATGTTTCACTGTGAAAATGTTTCACTGTGAAAATGTTTCACGTGAAAATGTTTCACGTGAAACAAGTCCGCGCGAAACAATTGCTTGCCGCATTAAAGATCCGCGGGGCAGAGGATTTTGAGCATTTTTCACAAAAAAGCTTAAGTATACTTAGATTTTCAAGCGGGCCGCCGTGGACGTCGTCCCCTACGAATACGCATATAGCGTCCACAAAATCGCACCGTGTTCCCACGTAATCAGATGGGCGCAAATCGGTTTTCTCGCCGTAATGCTTGCGGGAGAAAATGCCGTGGTTCCCACAATCCCATTTCGGGTCCGTAGGGGCCGACGCCCACGGCGGCCCGTAAAATCCACTTAACGAAGAAGTAAGAGCAATAAAAACGGGTGGTCCAAGGATCGTCGCCGAGTTTATATCACGCAGAAAATGTTTCACTGTGAAAACGTTTCACTGTGAAAATGTTTCACTGTGAAAACGTTTCACGTGAAAATGTTTCACGTGAAACGAGTCCGCGCGAAACAATTGCTTGCCGCATTAAAGATCCGCCGGGCAGAGGATTTTGAGCATTTTTCACAAAAAGCCTAAGTATACTTAGATTTTCAAGCGGGACGCCGTGGACGTCGTCCCCTACGAATACGCATAGATCGTCCACAAAATCGTACCGTGTTCCCACGTAATCAGATGGGCGCAAATCGTTTTCTCACCGTAATGCTTGCGGGAGAAAATGCCGTACTTTCTGCCGTCCCCATTTCGGGTCCGTAGGGGCCGACGTCCACGGCGGCCCAAAAAATCCACACTCAACAAAAACGAATTATGTCAACCTACTGTGATCTTCACACCCATTCAATTTTCTCCGACGGAACCTTCACTCCCGAAGAGATCATAAAAGAAGCGGAGCGTATCGGCCTTTCCGCCGTTGCTCTCTGCGATCATAACACCGCAGAGGGACTTCCCGCCTTTTTGCAAGCAGGGAAGACAAGCTCTGTCCGCACCGTCCCCGGGGTGGAGTTATCCACCGACTACGGGGAAACAGAGCTTCACATTGTGGGGCTGTTCCTGCCTGAGGAAAGGCTCTCCGAGGTACAAGCCTACACGGAAGCACTGCTAAACAAGAAAGCGGAAAGCAACCGCGAGCTGATTTCCCGCCTGCAAAAGGACGGGTATGACATCACCTTCGAAGAGGTGGCAAGTCTCACCCCCAAGGGCAGGTTCAACCGCTCCCATATCGGTGCAAAGCTGACGGAAAAGGGCTACGTTTCCTCGGTGAAAGAGGCCTTTGCCACCCTGCTGGCCAAGGAAAGCCCCTACTACGTTCCCGTGAAAAGAATTCCTTCGTTGGAGGCCATCGCCTTTTTAAAGTCCATTGGTGCTGTGCCCGTGCTGGCGCACCCCTTGCTGGATCTGAGCAGGGAAGAGCTGAAGGAATTCTTGCCCTTGGCTGTGGAAGCCGGTCTTGCGGCCGTTGAGGTGCTTCACCCTGCACACAGCAAGGAAGAAGCGGAGTTTGTGCGCCCAATTTGCGAAAAGTACAACCTGCTCCCCTCCGGCGGGAGCGACTTCCACGGCTCGCGGAAGCCGGATATTCCCCTGGGGAAGGAACACGTCCCCTACACTTATTTTGAGAAATTGCTTAATTATTCTACATATACGGTATAAAGCGAGGTGCATCTATGTCCAACTGTCCTTACGCAAAAAAATGCGGCGGCTGTCAGCTGCAGAATCTTTCCTACGAGCAACAGCTCTCCCACAAGCAGGTCAAGGTGATCCGCTTGGTGGGGAAGCTCTGCCACGTGGAGGAGATCATCGGCATGGAGACCCCTTACCGCTACCGCAACAAGGCCACCCGCGCCTTCTCCTTTCAAAGGGGAAAGGGCGTGCAGGGGCTGTACCAATCCGCCACGGAGCGTGTGCTTCCCATTGAGGATTGTCTTTTGGAGGATGCCTCGGCGGGGAAGATCGCTTCCACTGCTCTGAAGCTGGCCGCCCTGCTGGGCATTCAGCTCTACGACCTTGACACAGGCAAAGGCAACCTGCGAACTCTTCTGCTCCGCCGCTCCGGCACCAGCGGGGAAGTGATGGCAGTGATCGTGACAAAATCCGACAAATTTCCCCAAAAGAAGGACTTTGCGGAACGGCTTCTTGCCGCCCACCCCGAGATCACCACTCTGGTGTGGAACGTGAATCCCACGGAAACGGCAGTGTTTTTAGGGCAAAAAAGCGAGATCCTCTTCGGAAAAGGGTACATTACCGATTACCTCTGCGGACTGGAGTTCTGTATCAGCCCCGCCTCCTTCTATCAGGTGAACCCCCTGCAGACGGAGATCTTGTACGGCAAGGTGAAGGAATTCGCCGCCTTAACGGGAAAAGAGCGTGTGATCGATGCCTATTGCGGCACCGGCACCATCGGGCTGACCTTAGCAGACAGCGCAAGGGAGGTCATCGGGGTGGAATCCAACCCCCAGGCGGTGGAGGATGCCTTGGCCAACGCCTCCCGCAACCATATCGACAATGCAGGCTTTGTCTGCCGCGATGCAGGACAGTTCCTGGAGGAAGCCGCCAAGCACCGCGAAAAGGTGGACGTGGTCATTACCGACCCGCCCAGAGCCGGGTGCAGTAAGCAGTTTTTGCAATCCCTCCTTGCCCTCGCCCCCAAGCGGGTGGTGTACGTCTCCTGCAACCCGGAAACCTTGGCGAGAGATCTCTTCGTCCTCTCCAAGGGCGGGTATCGAGTAAAGAAAATTCAGCCCGTGGATATGTTCCCCCATACGAACCATGTGGAAAGTGTTGTTTGTTTGAGTAGGGAAAAAGCCGACGATTATGTCCGCA
Organism: Eubacteriales bacterium; assembly: GCA_045612545.1. Lineage (GTDB taxonomy): Bacteria > Bacillota > Clostridia > Oscillospirales > CAG-382 > Coliplasma. The sequence goes on along the minus strand of JAZKZH010000034.1, from coordinate 54,463 downwards.
TTTCAGTTCATACCAAGGATTTGCAAACAAAAAAGAATTGACCGGCAAGCTTGAATTCGACGGAGGACTCTATGAACACACGAAATAATTGCTATACCTATTTTAAGATAGTTGGTAATTTTAATCCCGACGATGTTTCTGCTTTGTTGAGCCTTACGCCTGAAAAGACTTGGAAAATTGGAGATTTACGACGTAATGGCACAAAGTATGATTTCGCTCTTTGGGAAATCGGAAGATGCGAAGAATACGATGTTGAAGTAGAAAACCAGATGAGGAAAACAATTGCACCATTGCAAGATAAAATCCCTTTGCTTAATCAAATAAGGCAAACATATGATGTTTCTTTCTTTCTGGAAATTGTCCCCTCGATTTATGTGAATGATATCAATCCGTGCCTTGCCCCATCGCTCGACGTCATTGATTTTTGTCACGAAACAAGGACTGAGATAGACATTGATATGTATATCTACGATTCAGAAGATGAATAGGTAATACCCTAACATATCAAACACATTAGTAGACTCCCTACCTAAAGGGGCAACGCTCGAATGCGCGGCGCCGCCAAGCAGGCAAGAGGAACCTCATCATACGCTATGCATACCGCAACCGTAACCATTACACTGTCATCTCTGAGTAGGCTTGCAAGCAAGCCGTCGAAATTTTCGTAGTCGAGGCATGGCCGAACGGAGAAAATCAAGGGGTGCTTGCACCCCGAAGGGATCTCCTACGAATTTGATCTACCCCTACATAGGTAAACTTACATTTTTTGTGATAAAACAGTTCTTTACCCCCCAAAAAGGTATATCAGACTCTCAGTAGATCCCCCCTGCGGCGGTTTTGCTTCGTTCGCTACGCTCACCTACGCAAAACTTCGACGTGCGCGGAGATGACTGTAATGCGTAGCCACATCTACTACGACCCGCGCGTGCTCAGGATGACACGTAGCCGTTACAGTTCCAAAAACGGCTTGCCGTTTTTGACGTCGGCGAAACAAAACTACGCATAAGACAAAAGCCCTGCGCCGACTTGGGATGAGGAAGGCTTTATTCCTTACAAAGTTACGTAACAAAGTTACATAAACATCCAACCCCACATAAAGATGACATCCTACGCATACCAACCCTGCGGGTTGGTCGCGCGGGATGGAACAAAACCCAACAAAAACAGCCTTAGCTGTTTTTGACGTCGGCGAGGCAAACCTACGCATAAGCCAAAGGCTGAACGCCGACTTGGTCACCCTGAGCGAAGCAGGCGCGGAATAATGTTGTACCTTAGGTTGCAATGAGAAAAGCCTGCGGAGTCGAAGTTTTGCTTTTTGAAATTGCCCCGAAATCTTGGAAGTGGTTCTGTCTTCCACAGCAATTTCTAAAAAGCAAAACCGCAAGGGGTCTCCTCAAAGTCTGATCTACCCCTTGAAAAGTAAACTTACATCCTTTGTGATAAAACAGTTCTCTCGTTACAGAAAGGAACATCAGACTCTTATGAGATCCCGCCTGCGGCGGTTTTGCTCCATCCCTCGTCGCGTTGCGACGACTACTTCCGCAAAACTTCGACGGTTTGCTTGCAAACCTGAGCTCAAGGATGACGTCCTGAAGCGAGAAGGATGAAAACGCTACGCATATCCCACCGAAAGGACAACCCCCCTTATGACACCTATCATCGGCATGCTTGGCGAGGTGGATGCTGAAAAGAGCACCATCGTCCAGACTGCATACTTAAGATCCATCGAAAACGCGGGTGGCACCCCCGTACTGCTGCCCTATACCCAAGAAAAGAAAACCGTCGAACGGTTCGTTTCCCTTTGCGACGGCTTTGTGTTCACCGGCGGGGGAGACGTTCACCCCAACCGCTACGGGGAGGAAATGAAAGAGACCTGCGGCACTCCCGACGTGATGCGGGACGAGCTGGAGCTGGCCGTTTTTGCCTCCGCCTACAAAGCAGGGAAGCCCATTCTTGCCATCTGCCGCGGCATTCAGATCTTGAACGTTGCCATGGGTGGCACGCTGTACCAGGATCTCCCCACGGAATACCCGGTAAAGCTGTTCCACAGACAAAAAGAGCCCAAGTTCTCCCCCTCCCACGGGGTAAAGATCATGGAAAACACCCCCTTACATACCCTGATCGGGGCAGAGGAAATGACCGCCAACAGCTTTCACCACCAAGCCGTCAAGGATCTGGCGGCAGGGCTGGAGGTAATGGCGCTTTCCGACGACGGCGTCATCGAGGCGGTGTACGCCCCGGGGAAGGGGTATCTCCGCGCCTACCAATGGCACCCGGAGAGACTTGCAGGGACGGATGAAAACAACCATTTATTGTTTGAGGATTTTATAAAGGCGTGTGGGAAGTAAAACACATGAAAACAGGCTTGATTTTGGAAGGCGGGGGAATGCGGGGCATTTACACCGCCGGGGTATTGGACGTGTTTATGGAACACGGGGTGACCTTTGACGGGGTGATCGGCGTGTCCGCAGGGGCGATCCACGGCTGTTCCTATCTTTCGGGGCAAAAGGGGAGAAGCATCCGCTACTACGAAAAATACTGCAAAGACCCACGATTTATGGGCATGAAAAGCTTTTTCACCACGGGGAACGTGGTGGGAGTGGATTTTTGCTACCACGAGCTGCCGGATAAGCTGGATATATACGACCACGCCGCCTTTTTGGCAAATGAGACCCCTTTTTACGTCACCGCAACCAACGTAAACACCGGGGAAGCGGAATACTTGCGCATCACGGATATGAAGGAACAGATCGATATGCTCCGCGCCTCCGCATCCTTACCATATCTTTCCAAGCCCGTGGAGATCAGCGGGGAACATTATTTGGACGGGGGCTGTACCGACAGCATCCCCTTGGAGGCCTTTATGGGTATGGGATACGCCCGCAACGTGCTGATCCTCACCCATCCCGCAAGCTATGTGCGAAAAAAAGAGCATCCCCTCTTGGCAAAGCTTTTCTACCGCAAATATCCGTGCCTTGCAAAAGCCCTTGCCGACCGTCACAAGCGGTACAACCAAACCATGGCCTTGATCGGGGAGGAGGAGAAAAAGGGAAACGCCTTTGTCATCCGTCCACGGGAAGCTCTGATCATCGGCAGGCTGGAAAAGAACCCGGAAAACATCCGCCGCGTTTACAACATCGGCAGAGCCGATGGGGAAGAAGCGTTGGAGACAATGTTGAAATGGAGAGAAGTCACATGAAGCTATACCGACTTTTCGACTCAAAATATGAATTCCTGAAGGGCAAAAAAGCCTTTCTCTTCGATATGGACGGCACTCTGATGGACTCCATGTCCCATTGGATCGTTCCTGCAGAGACCTTTAAAGGCGGATGGGAGGGTAAGCGGGAATACATCCGCCGGCAATATGAGAAAGCCATCCTCCCCAAGAAAAACGCCATGGAGTTTTTGAAGCTCCTCCGCGACCACGGGATCTCCGTCTGCATCGCCAGCGATACCCCAAAGGAGCTTTCCAAGGGTCTGCTGGATCGACTGGGGCTGGAAGCATTCATTGATTTTTACCTTGGCAGTGACGACGTGGGGGTGTCCAAGCACCAATCCACAAGAATCTACCACGCCGCCGCAGAACGGTTCGGCCTTTCCCCCGCAGAATGCATTGTGGTGGAGGATCGGGCAAAGTTCTGCCGTATGGCAAAAGAAGACGGTTTTGCCGTCATGGGCATATACGATGAGATCAGCAAGGACGATATTCCCCAAATGAAAGAGGTCTGCGACCTGGTTTTAATGGAATTCGGAGAATTGCTTACGATTACCGAATGAGATTCCGATCATGACAGTTTGGAGTGGCCGTTGTTAAAATTTTGCGCCGCAGGCGGAGACACGGGCTTTCTCTCCGTCTCCGAGCCGGCTGTCACAAGCGGTACAACCAAACCATGGCCTTGATCGGTGAGGAGGAGAAAAAGGGACACGCCTTTGTCATCCGTCCGCGGGAAGCTCTGAGCATCGGCAGGCCGGAAAAGAACCCGGAAAATATCCGCCGCGTTTACAACATCGGCAAGCGAGACGGACTTGTGGCCCTGCGGGACTTGTTAAAATGGAAAAACCAACTTCAACCGTAAAAAAGGAGACTGTTTATGAAAAAAATACTCACCCTTCTTTCGCTGGTGATCTGTCTTTTGCTTGCAGGCTGTGGGGGAGTCCCCGCACCCGCAGAATCCACCCCCTCCGAGGGGGTCTCGGCAGAAAGCTCCCTTCCCGAGGAGCCTGTGACCTACTCCTTCACCGAGGAGCAGATACAGGATAAGATCCTTGGCGGCTGGGCGGGCCAAATGGCAGGGGTTGTGTATGGCGCAAAGTCGGAGTTCCAATACTGGGGCACCATAATGCCCGAAAAGGATATCATCGACTTTGCCTCCTTGAACGTAAACGACGCCTTTTGGCAGGACGATCTGTACGTGGAAATGACCTTTTTGGAGGTCATGGAGACCAACGGTCTGAACGCAAGCCTGGAGCTTTTGGGGGAAGCCTTTGCCAAAAGCGAATACAGCTTAGACCACGCCAACAAGCAAGCACGGGAAAATCTGCAAAAGGGGATCGCTCCCGCCCTTTGCGGGCATTACGACAACAACCTTCATTGCGACGATATCGACTGGCAGATCGAAGCAGACTTCCTGGGGCTTATCTACGGAGGCGACCCCATGGCGGCGGCAAACCGTTCCTTTGAAATAGGGCATATGATCTGTTACGGCGACGGTGTGTACGGCGGCGTGTTCGTTTCCGCGTTGACGGCGGCGGCCTTCATCACAGACGATATCTATACCGCCGTGGAAATGGCTTTGCAGGCCGTTCCTCAGGATACGGAATACAAAACCGTGATGAGCGAGGTTCTTGACGGCTACAAAAAAGGCCTTCCCTGGGAAGAAACCTGGCAGGCCGTTCAGGACAAATGGGGGAACGACGACAGATGCGTCAGCTACTATCCCCACGGGGCAAACATCGACGCCAAGATCAACTCTGCCTACGTGCTGATGGGCCTTCTCTACGGGGAAGGGGATTTTGAAAAATCCATGACCATCGCCATGCGTTGCGGGCAGGACAGCGACTGCAACCCCTCCACGGTAGGGGGCGTGCTGGGCACCATGCTGGGCTTTGACCGCATTCCCGCAAAATACAAAAAAGGGCTGGACAAAACCACCGCAAAATTCTCCTACACCAACTATACCCTGCAAAATGCAGTGAACACCACCCTCTCCCTCTGTAAAGCCCGCCTGACTTGGGCCGAAGAGGGCTGGGAGATGGTAACCGCTCCCACCACCCCCGTGGCGACAGAGCAATGGCCGGAAGCCCCCGAGGTGACCTTCTCCGCCTCCGCAGAGAAGGACAGAGTCACCCTCAGCCTTTCCGCTTACTCCGTGCCGGGCATTGGCTCCACCCTCATCGACTTTGGGGACGGCTTTGTGGCCAAGGATAACGTGGCGGGCTACCGCTATTCCAAAAACGGAACTTACACCATTACCTGTACCGTTTCCGACGTGCTTGGCAATACTGTAACCAAGACCCAAACGGTCAAGATAACCGACGCCACGGCGGTCTCCGACCCCGACGCAGGCTCCTACCGCAATTTAGCCCCCGTAATGCTCCCCATTTGCAGTGATTCCCTGCCCACCGGCTCGGGAAGCAAGGACATCTACGTGATCAACGACGGAAAGACCGGCGGCGGTAACACCGACCAATACGACACCTACTGCGGCTATTTCGGCGCCCATGAGGAATACGTAGGCTATCTGTTCAAGACCTCCTGCAAGGTCGATACCATCGTTTTCACCGAGGGAATGCACTTCGTGAACGGCGGCTGGTTCGCAAACGGAACCTTAAAGCTGCAAGCTTTCAAAGACGGTGCTTGGGTGGACGTGGAGGCAACGGCGTCTCCCGCTTACCCGGTCGGCAACAGCCAGAGTGTGTTTGGCTCTCAGTTCGAGGTATACACCTTTACTTTTGAAGAAATCACCTGCGATGGCATTCGCCTCATCGGCATCGCAGGCGGAGACGCAGGCTTTATCTCCGTCTCCGAGCTGGCCGTCATGGGCGCGGAAGCCAATTAAGGAGACTATTTATGGCAGGATACAATACCCTTTCCACCCTGCTCACCGAGGAGCTGGATCAGCTTTTTGAGGAAGGCAGAGCCATCGACAAAGAAGCCTATCGGGCGAAGATCGCTTCCGCCGAGAGCAAGGAACAGCTCATGGCGCTTTACGCAGAGCTGCAGGCACTGCCCATGCGGGAGGACTACCCCTACGAAGAACCCTCGGAGCTGAACGAGATCGAAGCCCAAAGCAACGCTTCCACTCTGCAAAAGTCCCCCGATGACATTGGCGAAGACGATTTCCACGGCGCATGGCTGGGGCGTTGCATCGGTTGCGCTTGGGGTCAGCCCGTGGAGGGCTGGAGATCCGAGGACATTATAAAATGGTACAAGGAAGCAGGGAAGTACCCCCTCCGTTCCTATGTGCCCACCGTCTCCGGACAGCGGCGCAACGAGGGTGCCGCCACAGATGAAAAGATCTGCGGAATGCCCTTGGACGACGATACCCGTTTCACCGTGCTGTATTACCTGCTTCTGAAGGAAAAGGGTGCTTCCTTTGATTCCTGGGACGTGGGGGATCACTGGTCGAAAAAGCTGCCCTTCCGCTTTGTCTGCACCGCAGAAAGTCAAGCATACTTGAACTTTTTGAACATTGACCAATGCACCCCCTGGTACAAGCCGGAGGGCGCAATGGACTTATTGCGGAAAGCAGAGGTCAACACCCACCTCAACCCCTACAGAGAATGGATCGGCGCACAGATCCGCTGTGACGCCTTTGCCTACGGGGCGGCGGGAGATCCCCTCACTGCTTCCCGCATGGCTCACACCGACGCTTATTTCTCCCATACGGGGAACGGCATCTACGGCGAAATGTTCTTCGCCGCGTGGATCGCCGCCGCTTTCACGGAAAAAGACCCCGACGCCTGCTTTGACACCGCCTTGGCGGTGGTGCCGAAGAAGAGCCGCTTTTACGAGACGGCAGTGTGGGCAAGAGACCTTGCCAAAAGCTCCCTCTCCCGAAAGGAATTGATGCAGGAGCTGTTGGCCTTCAGCAAGACCTACAACTGGGTGCATACCCTGAACAACGCCGCCTTCTGCATCGCCGCCATCACCCGTTATCACCACGATTTCCGGGAGGCGGTTGCCTTCGCCGTGGAATGTGGGCTGGACACCGATTGTAACGGCGCCACCGTAGGCTCCTTTATGGGTGCGTTCTTGGGCAAAAAAGGCATCCCCGAGGAGCTTTCCGCCCCCCTGCGGGACACCTTCAGCGTGGGTATTTCTCCCTACGACGCCTATTCCATCCGCACCTTCGCCCAAGAGGTAAAGGCATTGCACGACCGCTTCGCAAAGGGTTGACCGCAAAAGAGCATAAACGGGAGGTCGAGGCGTCCCGAAACCGAAAAGAACGGCTTCTGCCGTTGCCGTGATATTTTGGCCGCATTCAATTCATCAAACTATACTTCGAGGAACTGTCTTATGACCCACAAGAACTTTCTCACCAAGCTTCTCCTGCTTCTCCTTTCCATCCTACTTCTCGTCTCCTGCACCAACGTGGTGATGCCCACCCCGGAGGAGTCTGTCTCCCAAGAGGAATCCGGCAAGACGGAATCCCAGATCATCGAGGAGATCCTCAGCCAGCTTCCCTCCGTGGAAACCAGCGAAATGGAATCCATCAGCGGGCAGCCCTTCATCATCCTCACCCCGAATGAAAAGGTATTCTACGGTGAAGAAACCACCGCAGGCTCTATTCAGAACGCCCTGCAACGCCGCAATGAGCTGCTTCGCTCCGCCTACCAAATGGAGATCAACGTGGTTCCCGTGCGGGAGGATGAGATTCTGGAAACACTCACCGCCGCCGCGGAAAGCGGAATTGCCGCAGGAGATCTGCTGTGCTTTTCCGCAAAAACCACCGCCACCCTTTTCGCCGCAGGGCTTTTACAGGATCTGGATCTGCTTCCGTATTTCGACAGTTCCACCGCCTGCGCCGATCCCGTTGCCGCAAAAACCTTGTCCTACGGCAAGGAAGTGTACGCGCTCCCCGACGCCACTGCCCAAAGCGCCAACGAAGCCTACGTGGTGTATTACGATCGGGAGCTGATCCAAAAAACACAGCTGACCCGCCCGGAATCCTTGGTGCAAAGCGGATCTTGGACCTACGAAGCCTTTTTGGAATACAGCCAGGCCGTTGCAAAGACGGTGATGAACAGCGCCAGCCACGACTTGGGAAAGGACGTATTCGGTTATTCCTCCCCGGACAACACGAATCTGTTGCCCTATCTGCTGTGGAGCTGTAGCGGAAAACCTCTGTTTTCCTTCGATGAAAACAATCTGCTGTCCTTCTCCTACGATGCCATCACCCTCCAGGGGGCTGTTACCATGCAGCGAGGGATCTATAGCAGCAAGTCCCGCTATCCCTTGGACGGTACCTCCGCCCACGCTGCCTTTATGACAGGCCGTTTGGGCTTCCTCATCGAACGGTTGGAATATCTCAAGGAGCTTTACGCCAAGAGCAAACGCTCCTACGGCATTCTTCCCATGCCCAAGGAGAGAGGTGCCACCGACTACACCTGCCCCGTCACCACGGAAGGTCGCGTGCTTTCCGCGCCCAAGCTGATGAACAGCCCCTCCAAAACCGGGTTGGGTCTTTCCGCTTTGTGTACCACCGGCGGCTTGCTGATCCGCCAAGCGGAAAAGGAAACCTACGTCACCCTGTATTCCGCAGATAACGATCAGTCCTGTATGCTGGAGATCATCTTGGATTCCCAATACTTCGACTTTGCTACCGTCTTCGGCGGTTGCGATCCTTCCATCACCGCGCTGAGCACCGATATGTTCGGCTATATGCTGGTGGATAACAGCACCCGCATCCCCACTCTGATCCAGGAGGGCAAGGATGCCTTGGCCGCCTATGCCCTGCAGCTGCAAGAAACTCTCCATCCGGCAGTGGATATACTCCCGGAGACCTCCACCGAGGAATCCGGAGAATCTGCGGAACCCTCCGCCGAGGAAGAATCGGAACCCCCCTCTGAAGAAGAGTCGGAGACCCCCTCCGAGGAAGAATAGGAAGAATCCACAAAAAATCCCTGCCCATAAGGGTGAAAATCATGCGCCTAACGCTTGACGAACCGCCATGAATGTGGTAAAATGACCATTGGAAAACAATAACATTTATACAGAGGAGTTTATCATGAACGCAAAGAAAACCGTAGAAGATCTCAAAGTAACCGGTCAGCGTGTATTGGTACGCTGTGACTTCAACGTGCCGATCAAGAACGGTGTCATCACCGACGAGACCCGTATCGTTGCAGCCCTGCCCACCATCAAGTATCTGCTGGAGCAGAACGCAAAGGTCATCCTTTGCTCCCACATGGGCAAGCCCAAGGGCAATCCTCTGCCCGAATACTCTTTGGCTCCCGTTGCCGTTCGCCTTTCCGAAAAGCTGGGCAAGAACGTTGTGTTTGCCGCTGACGACGAGGTCGTAGGCGAAAACGCAAAGGCAGCAGTTGCCGCTATGCAGGATGGCGACGTTGTTCTTCTCCAGAACACCCGTTACCGCCCCGAGGAGACCAAGAACGTGGAGGCCTTCTCCCGCGATCTGGCTTCCCTGGCAGACCTGTTCGTTAACGACGCATTCGGTGCCGCTCACCGCGCACACTGCTCTACCGTTGGCGTTGCTTCCTTCGTTAAGGAATCCGCAAACGGCTACCTGATGGCTAAGGAAGTGAAGTTCCTTGGCGACGCTGTCAACAACCCCGTTCGTCCCTTCGTTTGCATTCTGGGCGGCGCAAAGGTTGCAGACAAGCTGAACGTTATCGCAAACCTGCTCACCAAGGCAGACACCCTGATCATCGGCGGCGGTATGGCTTACACCTTCCTGAAGGCACAGGGCTACTCCATCGGTACCTCCTTGGTTGACAACGAGAAGCTGGATTACTGCCGCGATATGCTGGCAAAGGCAAAAGAGAACGGCGTGAAGCTGTTGCTCCCCGTGGATACCGTTTGCGCGGCTTCCTTCCCCAACCCCATCGATGCTGAGATCGAGACCATCACCGTTGATTCCACCGAGATTCCCGAGGATATGATGGGTCTGGACATCGGCCCCAAGACTCGCGAGCTGTTCGCTTCCGAGGTTCTGGGCGCAAAGACCGTGGTTTGGAACGGCCCCATGGGCGTGTTCGAGAACCCCACTCTGGCGGCAGGTACCATCGCTGTGGCTAAGGCTATGGCTGAGACCGAGGCTACCACCATCATCGGCGGCGGCGACTCTGCAGCAGCTGTTAATACCCTGGGCTTCGGTGACAAGATGAGCCACATCTCCACCGGCGGCGGCGCTTCTCTGGAATATCTGGAAGGCATCGACCTGCCCGGCATCGCAGCAATGACCGATAGATAAAAGCTTCGCTTTCCATGGGAAGTGTCAAGCACTTCCCATGGTTTCCGCATTCCTTCCGCGGAATGCGAGCCCCCAAAGGGGGTTCCTCGTGCAACTCGGAATTTTTCGTGCGTCCCGCCCGAAAAACCGAAATCGGTGTCTTTATGCCCGAAATGAATTCGGGCATGCGACGCAAATTTATTGTAAAACGCTTCGCGTTTGAAAAAAGAAAGGAATTATCATTATGAATAAGGCAGTCAGAAAGGCAGTTATTGCCGGCAACTGGAAAATGAACAAGACCCCCGCAGAGGCAACTCAGCTCATCGGCGAGATCCTTGCGGCAAACGAGGGTAAGGACGTTAGCGGATGCGAAGTAATCGCTTGCGTTCCCTACGTTGATATCGATGCGGCTGTTAAGGCAGCTGCAGGCTCCTTCATCAAGATCGGCGCTGAGAACTGCCACTGGGCAAAGAGCGGCGCTTACACCGGCGAGATCTCCGCTGATATGCTGGTAGCATGCGGCGTTGAGTACGTGATCATCGGTCACTCCGAGAGACGTCAGTACTTCGGCGAAACCGACCTCACCGTTAACCAGCGCGTTAAGGCTGCTCTGGAGGCAGGCCTGAAGGTTATCCTCTGCGTAGGCGAGCTGTTGGAGCAGCGTGAGCAGGGCATCACCTCCGAGATCATCGCTATGCAGACCAAGATCGACCTGCTGGACATCACCGCAGAGCAGATGGCTAACATCATCATCGCTTACGAGCCCGTTTGGGCAATCGGTACCGGCAAGACCGCTACCTCCGACCAGGCAGAAGAGGTTTGCGCTCACATCCGCGCTACCTTGGCTACTCTGTACGGCGAGGCTGTTGCAGAGGCTACCACCATCCAGTACGGCGGTTCTATGAACGCTAAGAACGCTGCTGAGCTGTTGGGCAAGACCAACGTTGACGGCGGCCTCATCGGCGGCGCCGCACTCAAGGCAGCAGACTTCTCCGCAATTATCTCTGCCGCCCAAGCTTAAGTCCGGGCATTAGTACTCAGCTGTCCGTTACGGTTACCCCCGGACACCTAAAAAACGACATGGCACAGAAAGCGACATGGATTGGAAACAATTCATGTCGTTTTTTTGAGTGTAGTGCAAGCAGACGTGAGTATGGAGATGTTACCATCGGTTCCTCACGCCCCAAAAACGACATGACCTACAAAAGCGACATGGATCAGTTTTGATTCATGTCGTTTTTCATGGTATGGTGCAAATTTCCGGGCGTTAGTACCCGGGAGTCCGTTACGGTTACCCCCGGACACCTGTGTAGTGCAAGCAGACGTGAGTATGGAGATGTGACCGAGGGTTTAACGTGAATGCACTGAGGAAATTGCCGCACCCACCCCGATTGTCACCCTGAGCGAGCGCGCTCGCGCGAGTCGAAGTTTCCGTAGTCGAAGCGAAGCTGAGCGAAGGAAACCGAGACCTGCTTGCAGGTTGAGGGGTCTCCTATGAGTCCGATCTACCCCTTCACGGGTAAACTTACATCCTTCCAAGCCTTGCGTTTTGAAATGTATGCTCAGAGATGGCAGGCTGGGATGAGGGTTTGGTATACGCCTTAGCAAAAGCCGGCATAAAACATACCTTCCTTCCAAAACCTTCATTTTTTTCTTGCAAATCCCGTTCTTTTATGCTACACTAAAGAAAACGAAACGAAAAAGGCAGGACACCCCCATGAAACTGAACCCGATTTTCCATTCCCACATGGTTTTTGCCGCCAATCAGCCCATCCGTTTTTACGGCGAGGGTGCAGGCAAGGCGGAGATCTCCTTCGCAGGGGAGACTCAAACTGTGGAAAGTGCAGGCGGTTTTTGGCTGGCTGAACTGCCTCCCATGCCTTACGGCGGCCCTTACACCGCAGAGATCACTCTGAACGGCACCCTCATCACCCTCACTGACGTATACGTGGGGGAGGTCTACTTGATGGCGGGGCAATCCAATATGCAGTTTAAGCTCAACGAGTCCAACACACCGCAGGAGCTTTATGAATCCGAGCCCCGTCTGCGGATGTTCTCCACCCATCGCATCGAAAAAACCGACCGCTTCACCCCCGAGGACGGCTGGGTAACGGCGGAAAAATCCGATCTGGCGGATTGGAGTGCCTTGGGCTACCTCATCGGCAAGGAACGCGCCCGCAGTCACGATACTCCCGTGGGCATCATCACCGCTTACCAAGGGGCTTCCGCCATCGAAAGCTGGCTCCCCGCGGGGATTTTGGCGGCAAACGGCATCTCCCTGCCCTTGGATAAACGCCACGTAGACCACACCCACGGCATTTACGGCCAGTGGAACGGGGACGGGGTGCTGTACCAATACGCCCTCACCCAGATCTTCCCCTTCTCCCTTTCCGCCGTGGTATGGTACCAAGGGGAAAGCGACACCACCGAGGCGGAGGGTACCATCTACCACAAGGAACTGACTTTGTTCATCGAGACCCTGCGGAAGGATTTTCGTCAGCCCGATCTTCCCGTAGCGGTGATCGTCATCGCGGATTTTGACCCCCGCAACGACGACGGCTGGCACTTGGTGCAGGAAGCCCAAAAGCGTGTTGGAGAGACCGTCCCCCACACCGCGGCCATTCCCTGCGCGGACATCTGCGAAAAGGATCAGATCCACCCGCCCACCAAGACGCTGTTGGCCTCCCGCGTAGCCACCGTGCTGGACACCCTTCTATAAAGCCATTCGGAAAGGGGAAAACCTATGAGCCTTCTCATCGTGCGCCCCCATAACGCCCACAAGGCGTATACCATCGCCGCAGAGGAATTCTGCGCCCTGTGCTACAAAATCACCGGGGAACGCCCCGGCATTGTCACCGACGTAGCGGCCATCGAGGCCCTGCCTGCTCACCCCTCCCTGCGGTTGGTGGTCATCGGCGGGGACGATGCCAACCTGCTGGCAAGGGAATGTAGGGAGCTTCTCCCCGTGCCCTGCGGCGGGGAAGGGTACGCCATCCATTCCACCATCCTCAAAGGGCATAACTCCTTGCTTTTGTGGGGCGGGCGGGGAAGAAGCACCCTCTACGCCGTGTACAGATATTTCGAAGTATACTTAGGTTGCAAGTGGTTTTGGGACGGGGACAAGCTCCCCAAAGCAGATTCCCTGCCCTTGGAAAATATCCACCTCACGGAAAACACCAAGTTCCTCTACCGCGGCACCCGCTACTTCGCCCACAGAGGGCTGCACCGCTTCCAAGCGGAGCATTGGAGCATAGAGGATTGGCGGCAGGAGATCGATTGGCTGGTGAAAAAGCGGCTAAACCTGCTGATGTTGCGCATCGGGCAGGACGATCTGTTCCAAAAAGCCTTCCCCGAGGCGGTGGACTACCCCTCCCCCAAGGAAAGCCTTCCTTTTACGGGCTACGGCTTCAACGACCGTACCTTGTTTTGGGATCTTCATTTCCGCGGGGACTTGCGGAAGGAGATTTTGCAATACGCCAAGGACCGCGACCTATTGCTTCCCGAGGATTGCGGCACCATGACCCATTGGTATTCCCGCACCCCCGTGGATTTCCTGGAGAACAAGCGCCCCTCCCTGCTTTCCCAGCCGAAGGACACCAACTACGCCGAGGCGACGGGGTTGGTTTGGGATATTCGTAAAGAAGAAAACTTAGACCTCTACTTCCGCCTCACCGATACACACGTCCGTGAATACGGTCAGACGGGGCTGTTCCACACCATCGGGCTGGCGGAACGGGCTTTTTCCCATGACCGAGAAGAAAATCTGCGCCTCAAGCTACTGACCTACCGCCTCATCTGCCGCAGATTGCGGGAGCAATACCCGGGCTCAAAGCTTCTCTTGGCAAGCTGGGATCTGTGGATGTTCTACACCCCCGAGGAGGTGAAAAAGCTCCTCGCCCAGCTGGACAAGGAGCAGGTGATTCTTTTGGATTACACCGCCGATTCCATGCGGGGGAGCAACTTCCGCACCTGGGGCGTGGAGGGGAGCTTCCCCTGGATCTTCGGCATCTTCCATGCCTACGAGCCGTCAAACGAGCTGCGGGGAGATTACCCCATGCTGGCAGAGCGCTTGGAAAAGGCGAAAAACGATCCCTTCTGCAAGGGAATGGTGTTCTGGCCGGAATGCTCCCACGGCGACCCCTTTATGACGGAATTCTTCGCCAAAAACGCTTGGGAGATCTCGGAACTGCCTGTTGGAGAACAGTTGAAAGCCTTCTGTAAGGAGCGTTACACCCACGGGGAAGAGATGCTTGCCCTTTGGGAAAAGGTGCTTCCCTTGGCGGGACTTATGTCTTGGAGCAAGTATGAAGCCGTTACCCCTTGGGCAGAGACGGATATCTTCTGCCGCGCCGCGTGGGAGCTGGATTTCCGCAAGGACGACCCCCGCTACGACGATTATTTACTCCCCCTGGAGACCCACCGCCAAAACGCCGTTTGGTGTCTCCGCAAGATCGCCTTGCTGTTAGGGCAGGAGGACGGGCAGGAGACCCGTGATCTTTACGATCTCGCCCGCACCATCCTCACCCGCTACCTCAACGGCTTGACCTTGACGGTTTGCAGACAGTACAGCAGGGGAGAAGCGGTGCAGGCTACGGTGGAAAAGCTGGTTGCCCTCCTTGCCCTGTACGGAGACTTTTTGGCCTCCAATCAAGAGTATTCTTTGTTTGACACCCTGCAGAGGTTAAACGAAACCGCCCCGGTGAACCCTGCCTTCACCCCCACCTTAAAGCGGAATTGCGATAATCTGTATTGCCGCAGTGCGGTCACGGAGTGCGTGTGGGAGCTGTATCTGCCGGAATGGCAGTATCTGGGGTCACAACTCACCGCAGGAAGCTACGACAAAGAAGCCCTGCTTGCCTTCTGCAAGGAAAACGTGGCCACCTTTGAGGAACGTCCTTTGACCCCCACGGTCAGCAAAGACCTCCCCGCAAGGGTACTGCAACAAGCGGCAGAGCTTTTGGAAAAGGCTTTATAAAAAATAAAAAGCAAGGGGACTTCTTTCACGAGAAGCCCCCTTGTTCGTTGCTATTCTTTATTCAGCGGGAGTAGCTTCCTGCTGTTGCTGCAGAAGAGCAGCCAAATCCAGAATGGACATCACGTTGCCGTCATCCCCCACGAAGGTTTCGGGAAGCTTACCGTCCCAAGCCTCCAGCAGGTAGAACTGCAACAGCTCTGCGGTCATGGATTCTGCCAGCATTTTGTTGATCTCCGCTTCCTTTTCGCCCACGTATTCTGCGGCGTCAGCCTCGATCTTCTTTACCTCTGCCTCAGCGTTGGCCTTGATCTTGTCGGTCTCTGCCTGGGCCTGGGCCTCGATGACCTTACGCTCTGCGGCGGCTTCCGCCTCCATAATGGCCTGCTGCTGAGCGATCTCCGCCTGCAGCTTGTTCTGAGCGGCAACCTGCTTGGCCTCTACTGCGTTGGTGAAGGCGTCGGTAAAGTCCATATCCTCCACGGCAGTGGAAAGCACTTCGATGTTATACGCCGCCAGATCCTGGGTGAGAATGCCCATGATCTTCACGGAAAGCTCGTTACGGTTTTCCACCAGCTCATCGGCGGTGTACTGAGCAACAACACTCTTCACAGCCTCCTGGATACGGGGGATCATTACGGTTTCGTAGTAGGAAACGCCGATGGAACGGTAGATCTCCTGGGCGTTGGTCTTTTCGATCTGATAGTTCACGGAGTAGACCACGCTGACCTCCTGAATATCGCTGGAGAAGCAGGTCATGGTGAGAGAACCCTTCTGGTTACGGTTGTCCAGCTTGACCACGTCCTGCCAAGGCATTTTGAAGTGAACGCCCGCCTCGAAGGTGTAGTCCTCCACCTTACCGAAGGTGGTAACGATGCCGGTGTGACCGGTAGGCACGGAGGTCACGCAGGCAAGGCCCACGATGATCAAACCTGCCAAAGCGATAAACTGCTTGCCGTTCATTTTCCAAACGGGCTTCTGCTTCACCTTTCCGAATTCGGAATACTTCTCCATGGAGAAGCCGAAAAAGATGAACATGGCGACAATTGCCACCAAACCGATTGCGAATAATACCATAGTGTTTTTCCTTTCGAAATGTATGTATGTTTTTGTTTTTTCGTTGAAAAATGAGGGAGACGTACTGACGAGGCGACTTGTTCACTGCCAGCAGTTCCAAAAACGGCCATAGCCGTTTTTGGAACCTTTGGATCAAAGCGCAAGGCCGTTTCGTTCCCGAAACAACTGAACATTTGCGACCTTTGGTCGCAACTTCATTGGCGAAGCCACTTCCTTGCACAGCAGTTCTTGTCGGCGGTATGCGGCCATGTCTGTGTGTCATCCTGAGCGAACGCGAAGCGTGAGTCGAACTTTTTGTAGTCGAAGCGCGTAGCGCTGAGCATCAAAAAGCGCCGCAGGCGGGATCTACTGAGAGTCTGATGTTCCTTTTTGGGGGGGGTAAAGAACTGTTCCATCAAAAAAGGATGTAAGTTTATCCATGTAGGGGTAGATCAAACTCGTAGGAGATCCCTCAGCCCGCTATCGCAGGCTTCGGTTTTGCTCCGAACGGTGCTAAAGCACCTTGCTTTCTCCGCAAAACTTCGACGCGCCGCATTCGCGGCTTGCTCAGGATGACGGTTGAGGCAGGTTCGCTCGCAAAACAACTTAACATTTGCGACCTTTAGTTGCCACTTTATTGCACCGAGCTGATTCCCGCCAATCTTCCCGTGGCGTAGGCGATCTGCAGGTTATAGCCCCCGGTGTAGGCGTCCACGTCCAGCACCTCTCCCGCGAAGAACAGCCCGGAGACCAGCTTGGACTCCATAGAACGGGGGTCGATCTCGGTGACCTTCACCCCGCCGCTGGTAACAATGGCTTCCTCAATGGGTCGTGTGCCGGTGATGGTGACGGTGATGTTCTTCAAGTTGTCGCAAAGCTTTTTGCGGATTTCTTTCGTAACGGAATGTACCTTCAGCGTGCCGTCGATTCCCGCCTTTGCCAGAAAATGGGGGATCATGGAGGAGGGAAGCAACGCTCCCATGCAATTGCTCAGATCCTTGTTGCTTGCCGCGGCAAACTCACGGAGCAAGCGGTTCTCCAAGGTCTTGTGATCCAAGGCGGGCTTCATATCCAAATGCAATTCCACCGGATATTTATGCCCCAAGTGGGCGGAAGCGGAAAGGATCACCGGGCCTGTCACACCGAAGTGGGTGAGCATCATCTCTCCCTGCTCCTCGTACAGGGTCTTCCCGTCCTTCACGAAGGAGATCCCCACGTTTTTCAGGGAAAGTCCCATACACTTCTTGCAGAAGGGATCGGGGGAAACCAGCGGCACCAAGGAGGGCTTGGGATCGATCACGGTATGCCCCGCCTGCTTGGCGAAGCGGTAACCGTCTCCCGTGGAGCCTGTGAGGGGATAGGAAGCGCCCCCCGTTGCCAGAATCACACGGTCAAAGGCAAGCTTTTTCCCATGGTCCAGGACAATGCCCTTCACCGCGCCATCCTCCAACAGCAGTTCCTTCACGCAACCCTTTTGGATGCGGACGCCTGCCTCCTTGGCGGCGTTGACCAGACAATCCGTCACGTCCCTTGCCTTGTCGCTGACAGGGAATACCCGTCTGCCCCGCTCCACCTTGGTGGGAAGCCCGCGGGATTCAAAGAACGCCACCGTATCCTCCGGCAAAAACTCCGAAAGGGCGCGGTACAAAAATCTGGGATTCACGGGAACGTTTTGCAAAAACGTCTCCATATCGCAAAGGTTGGTGATATTGCACCTGCCCTTGCCGGTAATATTCAATTTCTTGCCGCAGAAGGGATTTTGTTCAAACAAAGTGACATCTCCGCCGTATTCCGCCCCGAAAATGGCGGCAAACAAACCTGCGGGACCGCCTCCAATGACGGCGATACGTATGGGTTCCATAGGCTACTCTCCCTTCCTTACGAGTTCAGTATAACACATAATCATGTGATTGTCAATAGATTTCTTGCGATTTATTAAAAAATGTTTCAAGAGGTGCGGATGTTGGGATCTGCCACGCGGTAAGGAGGCAGCTTGATGGGCGGGATGCCCACCATGGCGGAAAACAGAGTGATGGTCTGGTTCCAAAGGGGCTGCAGCATCCCTGCGGCCTCCATGTGGAGACGGCGTTTTTCCTCCTCGTCCTCCGTGTTCACGTCGGGGCAGGAAAACACCCCTACGTGGTGAAATTTCAAACGGAACAGCCCTTCGTGGCCTGCATCCTGCACGGTAACGGTGGCATCCCCCGCAAACTGCTTGGTCTCGGCATTGTGGCGCACCGCAAACTTCACCGTGGCCTCCAGCCGCATACCCGTATCCTGCTTGATGTTTTTTTGAAAGCTAAAGTCGTCGATGGACGCCCCCAAAAAATGCAACGTACTCATTTTTATGAACAACTCCTTTATACCAACCATTCTTCTCATTTATTATACTATGAGTAAGCAAGGATGTCAAGGGCGGAAAAATCTAATCATACAAGGATTTTTTCGTTTTTTTCGAAAAAAATTCTTGACAAGGGCGGAAAAAAATGCTACAATTAATTGTAAAGTTTTTTTGTCGAATTATGGGATGAACTGTAAACAAACCCATCCCGCACACAGGGTTGCCCCCACGACCACCGTAAGGAAAGGACAAAAACCATGTTTCAGTGTGGACAGCAGATCATATACGGCGGAAACGGTGTATGCCGCATTGAAGATATCGTTCTGCGGGAAACTGCCTTGTCGGAAGAGCCTGTCCGGGTATACGTGATCCGCTTGGATTCCGGGTTGACCTCCTACGTCCCCGTTTCCAGTACCGTCTTTATGCGTGCGCTTCTCTCCTGCGATGAGGCGGAGGCGATCATTGCAGAATATCCCTCTATTCCCATCCGCAATTTCGGAAGCGGAAATTCCAAAGCCATGGCAGACCGTTACCGCAGTATTCTTGCGGGGCACGATCCCAGAGAAATGCTTTGCCTTTACAAATCCTTACAGCAAAGAGTGCAAAACGCCAAGAGCTGCGGCAAGAAGCCCGGTTCCATGGATGAACGGTTCTCACAAGCGGTGAAGGACGAGATCTCCAAGGAGTTTTCCGCGGTGTTGGGGATTTCTCCCGCAGAGGTGCTTGCCCGTTTGGGAATCTGATCAATTCAAACAATTACATCTTCATTTCCCCTTTCAGATCAAGTCTGTTTCGGTTTCTCCCCCTTTTCCGAGATAGGCTTGATCTTTTTGTTGCATTTTCAAGGAAAACGTGATATACTGAAGAAAATAACCCATCTCTCGGAGTTTTGTTATGGAGCATCTCACCGAAAATCAAAAATATATCGCCATCCTCAGAGAGGAGCTTGTCCCCGCCATGGGGTGTACCGAGCCCATCTCTCTGGCCTACGCCGCCGCAGTGGCGCGGTGTACCTTGGGCTGTCTTCCCGAAAAGGCGGAGATCACCGTCAGCGGAAACATCATCAAGAACGTCAAGAGTGTCATCGTACCCCACACAGGGGGACTGCGGGGGATTGCCGCCGCCGTCTCCGCAGGGTTTGTGGCAGGGGACGAGAAGCGGCACTTGGAGGTGCTTTCCCGGGTGTCGGACGAGCAGGTAGCGGATATCGCCGCCTATCTGAATCGGAATACCATTACCGTTTTGCAATCCCATTCCGGCAAGCTGTTTGAGATTATCGTCACAGCTTACGGCGGGGGACATACCGTGCAGGTGGAGATCACCGACGACCACACCAAGATCTCCCGCATCGAAATGGACGGCAAGGAGCTGTTTGCCCAGGAGGAGGCCTTTGCTCAGGCAGAGCGTACCGACCGTAGCTTTATGACCGTGGAGGGCATTGTACGGTTTGCGGAGGAAACAGATCTGGAGGAGGTTCGTCCCATTCTTTCCCGCCAGATCGCCTGCAACACCGCCATCGCCATGGAGGGGTTGACGGGAAAATACGGCGCCGCCGTGGGCAAGGTGCTTCTGGATACCTACGGGGACAACGTCCACACCCGCGCCAAAGCCTGGGCCGCCGCAGGGTCGGATGCCAGAATGTGCGGCTGTGAGCTGCCCGTGGTGATCAATTCCGGCAGCGGCAACCAAGGGCTGACCGCCTCTCTGCCGGTGATCGTGTACGCCAAGGAGCTGCAGGTCTCCCAAGACACGCTGTACAGAGCTTTGCTGGTCTCCAACCTTGTGACCATCCATCTGAAGACGGGCATCGGATGTCTTTCCGCCTATTGCGGGGCCATTTCCGCAGGATGCGGGGCAGGGGCAGGCGTGACTTATCTCTACGGCGGGGACTTCAAAGCCATCGCTCATACCGTAGTCAACGCCATCGCCATCAATTCCGGGGTGGTCTGCGACGGTGCAAAGGCTTCCTGCGCCGCAAAAATTGCTTCCTCCGTGGAGGCGGGGCTGTTGGGAATGTATATGTACCAAAACGGCCGCCAGTTCTTCGGCGGGGACGGTTTGGTCACCAAGGGCGTGGAAAAAACCATCGGCAACGTTTCCGCTTTGGCAAGAGAGGGTATGCGTGAAACGGATAAAGAGATCTTGAAGATCATGCTGAGCTGTTAAAAAGAAAAAGTGTGACATAAGGCTCTTTGTATAAGGGCCTTATGTGGTTTTTTGGGACGTCGGCGGTACACAGTCAAGCGTGGTATGCAGCCATACGCCGACTTGGTCTTCGCACCGCAGTTCCAAAAACGACTTGTCGTTTTTGACGTCGGCGGTATGCAGTGATGAACGGTATACAGCCATACGCCGACTTGGTCATCTCTGAGCATACCAACCCTGCGGGTTGGCAAGCGCGGAATCGAACTGCCACGGCTTCTGTCATCCTGAGCGAACGCGAAGCGTGAGTCGAAGTTTTGCGGAAGTAGTCGTAGCAACGCGACGAAGGATGGAGCAAAACCAAGGGGTGCTTGCACCCCGAAGGGATCTCCTACGAATTTGATCTACCCCTACAAAGGCAAACTTACATCCTTTGTGATAAAACAGTTCTTTTCCTTTGGTAAGGAACATCAGACTCTCAGTAGATCCCGCCTGCGGCGGTTTTGCTCCGAACGGTGCATCGCGGCCGATGCAGATCAAAAAGCAAACTGCTTTTATGCCGCTGTATGCACCTTGTTTTCTCCGCAAAACTTCGACTCGCCCTTCGGGCTCCCTCAGAATGACACGCTGACGTTGGAAACGTCCCCGCCTCTTACCTCGATCCCAAGGTTCCAAAAACAGCTTGCTGTTTTTGTCAATAGGAACCTCATCCGCCCCGTAGGGGCTGACCTTATCCCCACGAGGGTCCTTTTTTCAAAAAAAATCAAAAAACGCTGAGGAATTTTCCCGTTTCGATTGTATAACAAGCAGAAAGGAAGGTATCACACCATGGACAACGGCGCAAGTAGCTACCGCCGCTACCTGGATGGTGAGGAAGAAGCCTTTGACGAGATCGTAATATCCCTTTACGACCCGTTGGTACAGTTTCTTTACCGCTACGTGAAGGATCCCCACGCCGCGGAGGACATCGCCATGGACGTGTTTTCCGATCTGGTGGCCTACAAAAAACGATACGATTTCCGTGTTTCCTTAAAGACCTATTTGTTCATGGTGGGAAAATCCCGCGCCCTGAACTACTTAAAGAAGCACAGACGCATAGCGGACGTGACTCCCGAGGAGCTTCCCTTGGAAAGCGCAGAACCCTCCCCGGAGGAACAGCTTTTGGTGAACGAACGGAAAAAAGCCCTCCACGCCGCCATGGCAAAGCTGCCCTCTGATATGGCGGAGGCCTTGTATCTTATGTATTTTGAGGATCTTTCCTATGAAGACATCGCCCGTGTGATGAAGGTTTCCAAAAAACAGGTGGACAACCTGCTTTACCGGGGGAAGAAACAGCTTCGCGCCATTCTGGAATGTGACGACACCTCTTTTGCGGTGGGAAAGGAATGACAAGTTGATGAAAGATTATATTGCCATCAGCCGTGAGATCAAACGCCGCGGCGAGGCAAAAAGAAACGCCCGCAAACGGCATATCCACCACGCCTTGGCGGCGTGTCTGCTCTTGTGTATTTGTCTGCCCTTGGGCTTCGGGGTGTGGCAGTTGGCATCTCCTGCGGAGTCACCCTCCCTGCCGCCTTCATCGGAAATCGCGGGGGATGAGGAGAGCCTGCAAGGCGATTCCAAACCGCCCGTGTCCCTGCCGGGAGGGCAGCCCGAACAGGAGGAGTCGGACTATTCCGAAGAGCCGGTCTATTCCGAGGAGCCGGACTATTCCGAGGAGCCGGTCTATTCCGAGGAGCCGGACTATTCCGAGGAGTGGGAAAGGCCGGAAACAGATGAATCCGGGGAGGAGCCTGACCCTCCCTGCGCAGCACCCGCGCCCTACGTACCCGCCGAAAAGGTGGTTCTGAACCCGGAGAATCAAAATGCGAAGGTATTTGAAAAGGGAGAGCCTCCCGCCGACGTGACAGTGCTGACTTCTCTGCAGGCAAAGAAAAGTTATTTTGCAAAGTACGCCCAAAGCCCCCATTATGACCAAAACGGCAACCCTCGGCCTCTTGAAATCGAGGAGCGGTACGACAAGGCGTTCTTTGAGAAGAATTCTCTCCTGGCGGTGTTTCGGGAGGAAAACAGCGGCTCCAACAGCTTAAAGCTGAAGGAGGTTGTGATCCACACCGACGGCACTGTGGAAGTGATTCTGGACCGCAGAGTTCCCGGGCCGGGAGAAGAGGGGACTTGCGATATTCGGCAGTGGATGTTCTTCATCGAGATTCCCGTGGAGCATCCCATCACCTCGGAAAATCCCGTAAAGCTTACCGTGGAGGAGGCCGAGTAGCTTCTGTTTATGCTGTATCTTTATTATCTGTAAAAGAAAGGAGCTTTCCCCATGAAAAAGATCTTCGTTTTGCTTTTGTGTGCTGTGGTGCTGTTCACCGCCTGTCAGCCCGCCCTTCCCGTGGAGGAATCCAAGGGGGAAATCCAAGGAGGAGGCCGTGAATTCTTCCTCTGCGCCCTCGGAGGAGGCTTCTTCCGAAGAACCCACAGAACCCTCCGAAGAGCCCGGTGACACCTCCGAAGAACCCTCCGAAGAGCCCGGTGAGACCCCCGCAGAGCCGGAAGAACCGGGTGAGACCTCCGAAGAACCCAAAGAACCGGAAGAGCCGGAAGAAACAGACCTTTGGATCGATGCGCCCACCCAAGCGGCGCAGGTACGCTATGACGAAGACGACCGATTTGCGGTGGTACTCAGCACCGTGGAAGAAAAGCAGGCGTTTTTTGAAAAGTACGCTTCTTTCGCCCTGTACGGCGGCGAAGTTAAGCTGGAGGATCGCTACGACGCGGCGTATTTTGAGAACCACAGACTCCTTGCCGCCTATACCCCCGTGGGAAGCGGGTCGCATCGGCTGGGAACGGAATCGGTTTGGCTGAAAAACGGCGTTTTGGAATGGACTTTTAACGAGTATTCCACAGGCTTCGGAACTGATGACATGGCAGGCTGGGTGCTTTTGGCGGAGATCTCTCGGGACGTTCCCGTCACAGCGGAAACGCCCGTGGAGCTGAAGGGATACACGGTTTATTGCTACTCTCAGGAGGCAGGGGCTTTTGAAGGAAGCGAGGCAAGACTGCTGAACTCCCAGAAAAAAATGAATTCCTTTATGGGTCTCTATTGCCCCTACGGCTATTTGCCGGATACCGTTTGGGATCCCTTTGTGAAGGTGGATTTTGAAAAAACTTGCTTCATCGGCGTGTACGTCTACCTGTGGGACGCCTCCGCAGAGGTCACCTTCGAGGGATTGATCAGTAACGAAAAAGAGGTCAATGCGCTGTTCAGCTGCCCCAACCCGAATCCCGACAACCCCACGGCAGGGGGAAAAGTCTTCCTGTTTGAGATCCCCGCAGATCACCCTGCCGCAAGCTACAGCCACTTCTATACAAAGGTTGACTGCCCGCCGCCTCCCTCGGTGGAGGTGCCTGTCCATGTACCCTTTAGCCAAGGATACGGGATGGTGAATCTGCCTTTGTACGAGGGCGACGGCCCTCTTGCTTCGGTGGTTACCAATCGACAGTCGCTGATCGCCGTGATGGAGGAGTATGCTCGCCGTACGGCGGATTATGCGGATATGTTCGACGATGAGTTCTTTGAGAAAAAGGCTTTGATCTGGGGCTACGGCGAAGGCACCGATCAGGGCTTGATCGTGGGAAGCGGCGGAATCGATATATATTCCGACGGCACGGCTTATTTCGACGTTTGCTACCGCGCCAGCTATCAGTACGACGGTCCTGTGGCAGGAAAATTGTACTTCTACATCATCGATAAAGCCTACGGGGAGCAGATCAAGCGGGTAGAGCTCCGTTACAGCGTGATCAAGGAGAGCACCCAAGGCGGGTATATCCCCTATTTGCCTACCGAAAAGGTGGTTCTGAACCCGGAGAATCAAAATGCGGAGGTGTTTTTGGATTACGATAATCCCCCTGCGGACGTCACCGTTCTGGCCACCCCTTGGGCGAAGCAGTCCTTCTTTAACAAGTACGCCAAAAGCGGCAATTACGGGGTCTACGGCAACGAACTGCCCATTGAGATCGAGGATGTTTACGATGAAGACTTTTTTGAAAAGAACGCCCTCATTGCAGTGTATCGAATGGAAACCAGCGGCTCCAACAGCTTAAAGCTGAAGGAGGTTGTGATCCACACCGACGGCACTGTGGAAGTGATTCTGGACCGCAGAGTTCCCGGGCCGGGAGAAGAGGGGACTTGCGATATACGGCAGTGGATGTTCTTCATCGAGATCCCCGCAGAATACCCCATTACCTCCCAAAACGCCGTCAAGCTTACCGTGGAGACGGTTTCATAAGGAAACGAAAAAGAGACCTTGATCGGTCTCTTTTTGGTTGGGAAGAAAGATGTAACTTCCCCCACGCAGGGGTACATCAGACTTGTGCTATAAGGTGTCCATTTTCCTCGCGGTAAGTTTCTCCGAGGGTTTCATAAAGGGATTCAAAGTTCTTTTTCATTGTAGTATCCTCCAAAATTAGATTTTGATTTTACTACAATTCATCCTCGCATCCAAACCAATCAACAAAAATGCCAAGGGACACCTACCTGCTTTATGGTAGGTGTCCCTTCCGAACGGTCTTTTTTCTTTGCTTTTACAGATGATACTTGTTTTCCAGATCCTCCAATTTCACCTGCAGATCGTGCAGCTCCTTCTGCTTTTTCAGCGCCGCGCGGCCAACAAAAGCCGCCAAAGCAATCACAGCAACAAAGCCTGCCGCAAACAGCAGGATACGCACCACTCTGTCGCCGCCCTCGATCTGTGTCCAAACGGAGAACATATAGATCAGCGCGCCGATGATCACACCGCCGGAAAGCATATACAGAATGTCCGCCAGCATTTTCACCAAACCGTGCTTCTTTTCCACCTTCAGCTTCTGCTCACGCAGAACCAGGTATTCCTCTTTCGCTCTTTCTCTTTCGGATGCCATGTTTATTCCTCCACGATAGTTTCTTCAGCATTTTCTGCGGCAACCGCCTCGGGGATCTCCTCCTTGGCGGCAACGTCAAAGCTGATCAGCTTGGCGTCCTCTGCCAAACGCATAACGATAACGCCTGCGGTGGGTCTGCCGTAAACCGGAACGCCGGAAGCCGCGGTACGGACGATCATACCGCCATCGGTGATCATCATCAAGTCATCCTCTTCCTTTACCAAAGCGATGCCGGTGAGAAGCCCGGTCTTTTCGTTCACCGCGTGACCGCGAACACCCATACCAAAGCGCTTCTGCAGGGGGAAGGTGGCGATCTCACTGCGCTTGCCGTAGCCGCCCTCGGTGAGGGTCATCACCTTGAATTCCTCGTTGTCCTCGCCACCGGGGATGACACAAGCACCTACCAGATAATCTCCCTCGCGCAGCTCCATAGCGCCTACGCCGCGGGCCTGTCTGCCCATACATCTGGCGTCAGTTTCCGCAAAACGGATGGTAGCGCCGTTGTGAGAAGCGCAGAGGATATGATCCTTGCCGCCGGTCTTATGCACAGCCAACAGCAGATCGTCCTCATCCAGATTGATGGCGAACAAGCCGCTTTGTCTGCGGGATTTGTATTCGATAAGCTGGACACGCTTCATCACGCCCTTGCGGGTAACGAATACCAGATACTCATCCTCGGTGAATTCCTTGATGGAAAGCCCTGCGGTGATCATCTCGCCCTCGGAAAGGTTCAGAACGTTCACCAGATTGGTTCCCTTCGCGGTACGGGAGGCCTCGGGAATCTCAAAGCACCGCTTGGTATACATTCTGCCCTTGTTGGAGAACAACAAAAGCGTATCGTGGGAGAAGGCGACGAACACGTTCTTCACGAAGTCCTCTTCCTTGGTACCCATGGCGGTGATGCCCTTGCCGCCTCGTCTCTGTGCCGCGTAGGTTGCGGCGGGCAGACGCTTGATGTAGCCGTCGTTGGTCACGGTGATCACGCAATCCTGCTTCTCGATCAAGTCCTCGATCAGGATCTCGTTCTCCACCTCCACGATATCGGTGCGTCTTGCATCTCCAAAGCGGGCGGAAACGTCGTCCAGATCCTCCTTGATGATGCCGAACACTCTGGCAGGGTTGGCAAGAATGTCCTTCAAGTCCTCGATCAGCGCCATCAAGGCCGCCAATCTGTCCTCGATCTTCTGCTTCTCCAAGCCGGTGAGCTTACCCAGGGTCATATCCACGATGGCCTGGGCCTGGGCCTCGGAAAGACCGAAGCGGTTCATCAGATTCTGCTTGGCATCGGGAATGCTTGCGGAATGACGGATGATCTGCACCACCTCGTCAATGTTATCAATGGCTACGAGGTAACCCTCCAGAATGTGGGCTTCCTTCTCTGCCTTTGCCAGCTCAAAGCGGGTTCTGCGGAGAATGACCTCTTCTCTGTGGTTTACATAATGCTGCAACACCTGCTTCAGATTGAGGATCTTGGGCTCGCCCTTCACCAGCGCCAGCATATTCACCGCGCAGGTATCCTCCATCTGGGTGTATTTGTAAAGCAAATTCAAAACGATCTGGGGGTTGGCATCCTTCTTGACCTCAACAACGATGCGCATACCCTTTCTGCCGGATTCGTTACGGATGTCGGAGATACCCTCGATCTTTTTCAGCTTTACCAAGTTTACCATGTTCTCCAACAGCAGAGAACGGTTTACCTGATAGGGAAGCTCGGTAATGATGATAGAGGTTCTGCCCTTTTTCTCCTCAAAGTGTGCCTTGGCACGCACCTTGATGTGACCTT
Organism: Eubacteriales bacterium; assembly: GCA_045612545.1. GTDB lineage: Bacteria > Bacillota > Clostridia > Oscillospirales > CAG-382 > Coliplasma. Next base: position 26,831 of record JAZKZH010000034.1, on the reverse strand, counting down.
TACCGGTCATATAGGCCTGATAAATGCCCGCGGTGCCGTAAATAGTACCATAGGTGGGGAAGTCGGGGCCCTTTACGTACTGCATAAGCTCGGGAATGGAGCATTCGGGGTTGTCCAGCAGGTACTTACAAGCCTCGCAAACCTCCTTCATATTGTGAGGAGGCACGTTGGTGGCCATACCTACCGCAATACCCACAGAGCCGTTCACCAGCAGGTTGGGGAAACGGGAGGGAAGTACGGAGGGTTCCTTCTTGGTGTTATCGAAGTTGGGGTCGAAATCCACCACGTCTTTTTCGATATCCGCCAGCATTTCTCCGGCGATCTTGGCCATTCTTGCCTCGGTATAACGGTAAGCCGCAGGGGGGTCACCGTCGATGTTACCGAAGTTACCGTGACCGTCCACCAAGGGATAACGCAAAGAGAAATCCTGCGCCATACGTACCATGGTGTCATAAACCGCAGAGTCACCGTGGGGGTGATAGCTACCCAGCACGGCACCAACGGTGGTGGCGGACTTACGGTGAGGCTTATCGTAGGTCAGATGATCCTCGTGCATGGCGTAAAGCACACGGCGGTGAACCGGCTTCAAGCCGTCACGCACGTCCGGCAACGCACGGGAAACGATAACCGACATGGCGTAGTCGATATACGCATTTTTGATCTCATCCTCAATGCGGATATCCTTAATATGCTGTACCTCTAAGGCACTGTAATCGTATTCTTTTTCAGCCATTGGAATTTCTCCTTGTCTTTATGAGATCTATGCTGTAAATCAATAATCAATTGGAATCGAACCCAAGTTCCCGCACGGAGTACAGCGAAAATTCGTTGCAAGATTCCACGCAAACGGGACGCCGTGGGCGTCGTCCCCTACGAATACGCGCCTTGTTTTGTGCGAACAAGGGTATACGCAACAAGTTTTTGCATCGGTAACGGCTGCTTTCCCTACTCGTCCATGACCGTAGGGGACGACGCCCTCGGCGTCCCGGAACCGAAGCTTGTCTTTTCAGATCTATGCTGTAAAAATGATGAAATGCGAGCTAACCTTCCCCTTTGGGGAATGGGGGAAGGCGCAAGCGCGTGAATGAGGTTCCTTTTGACATAGCTTGCCGTGTCCCGCGGAAGGGACACGAAAACCGGAGGAATATCTGCTAAGATATTCCGACGAGAGCGCAGCTCTTATCAAACATCCAAATTGGTAACGTATTTGGCGTTGGCTTCAATAAATGCGCGGCGGGGCTCTACCTTATCACCCATGAGGATGGAGAACAGCGCGTCCGCACGGATAGCGTCATCGATGGTGATGCGCTTCAAGGTTCTGGTCTCGGGGTTCATGGTGGTCTCCCAGAGCTGTTCCTTGTCCATCTCACCAAGACCCTTGTATCGCTCTACGCGGACGTTGCCACCCAGCTCCTCCACGTACATTTCCTTTTCCTCATCGGAGAAGGCGTAACGCTCTGCCTTACCGCGGGAGATCTTGTAAAGCGGAGGAACGGCGGCGTAAATATGGCCGTTTTCCACCAGAGGCTTCATGTGGCGGAAGAAGAAGGTCAACAGCAGGGTACGGATATGGGCACCGTCCACGTCGGCATCCGCCATGATGATGATCTTACCGTAACGGAGCTTGGAAATATCAAATTCCGTGCCGATACCGCAGCCCAGCGCCTGGATCAGGGGGGTGATGGAATCGGAGGAATAAATGCGGTCCAGATGGGATTTCTCTACGTTCAGAATCTTACCGCGTAAGGGCAAGATCGCCTGGAACTGGCTTTCTCTGCCATCCTTTGCGGTACCGCCTGCAGAGTCACCCTCTACCAAGTAAAGCTCGGTGTATTCCATCCGTCTTTCGTTGCAGTCCGCCAGCTTATGGGGCAGGGAAGAGGATTCCAGAAGTCCCTTTCTGCGGGTCAGCTCTCTGGCACGCTTGGCGGCCTCTCTACCGCGGGCTGCGGCAACCGCTTTTTCAATGATGATACGCCCTGCCTGGGGATTTTCCTCCAGGTAGGTATACAGCTTTTCCGATACAATGCCGGAAACCAATGTACGGATCTCGGAGTTACCCAGCTTTGCCTTGGTCTGGGATTCAAACTGAGCGTCCTCCAGCTTAACGGAAACGATGGCGATCAGACCCTCCAACACGTCATCGGCGGTGAGTCGTTCATCATCCTTCAACAGCTTGAACCGCTTGCCGTAATCGTTCAGCACCTTGGCAAGGGACATTCTGAAGCCCTGCTCGTGAGTACCGCCGTCCACGGTGTGCATATTGTTGGCAAAAGAGATCACCACGTTGGAGTAGGAATCGTTGTACTGCAACGCCACCTCTGCCAAAGAGCCGTCCTTTTCGCCCATCATATAGATCACGTCGTTGTGAAGCACGCTGCAGCCCTTCTGCTCGCCCAGATATTCCACGAAGGAGCGGATACCGCCCTCAAAGCAGAAGATATCCTCAACGGTCTCTTCCTCCCGTTCGTCACGAAGGCAGATGTTTACCCCTGCATTCAGGAAGGCCTGCTCACGGAGACGGGTGCGGACAACCTCCGCTTCAAAGGTCACCGTCTCAAAGATCTCGGGATCGGGCCAGAAGCGCACGGTGAGACCGTGATCCTCTGTTTCACCCAGCTCGCGGAAGTCCTCCACGGTCTTTCCCTGCTCAAAAGCGATGGCATAAGCCTTGCCGTCGCGGCAGTTCACCAGCTCTACCCGCTTGGAAAGGGCGTTTACAACGGAAGCACCCACGCCGTGCAGACCGCCGGCGATACGGTAACCGCCGCCGCCAAACTTACCGCCTGCGTGCAAAACGGTGTAAATAACCTCCAAGGTGGGCTTCCCAAGCTTGGGATGCATACCGGAAGGCACACCGCGTCCATCGTCCTTCACCGTTACGGAGCCGTCACCGTTCAAGATCACGGTGATCTGCTTACAGTAACCCGCCAAGGCCTCGTCAATGGAGTTATCCACGATCTCATAGATCAGATGGTGAAGACCCTTGGAGGAAGTGGTACCGATGTACATACCCGGTCTCTTTCGTACCGCCTCCAGACCCTCCAGGACCTGAATTTGGCTGTCATCATAAGCAGGAGCGGCAGAAGCCTCTCCCTGCAAGCCTTGTTCCAGTAATTCTTCCATAGTTTTCTCCTATCCTTTCTATTCAGACAGATCGTGTGTACGTTTGGCAATGGTTTCTGTGGAAAGCCCGCTGATATATACTCTGTCTCCGTATGGCTCCCGCACCAAAACAATGCTGCGGGGCAGATCGGAAGCAAGGCTCACCACCTGCATTCGTTTTTGTTTTTCTGTCAGGAATTCCCGGGTTACCTCCTCTACGGTGGCCACGTCCATATCAAACACGCCCACCACGTCCTCGGCAATCAAGGTCTCCCCGCCTTCCAAATGCAAAAAAGGTATTTTCATAGCAATTTTTTCACTTTATAATCCAAGATAAACAACGTTCAAAGAATTTTGATTACGGCTTTTCTGAAATTCCAATGCCAGAGGATCATCCTCCGGAACAAATTCCCCCCGCAAAACTCTGCCGTATTGCTTGCGGATCTCCGAGAATACGTCTCGCCTTTTGTACTCCAGCTGCTTGCGCTTTTCCAATTGCCGTTCCGTAAGCCCGCTCTTGTAAAGAGCCTCCTGCTCCTCGGTAAGATATTCAATGATCACCAATTCTCCCACACGGGTCACCTTCGTCATGTTTTTTTCCTCCCTTGCGTTATTTTTTCTTCACGCAAATGAGTATACAAAAAACATTTTGATTTGTCATCCCGTTTTTTTCCACGGAAAATCCCGCAAAAATCCCACGATTTTCCGAAAAATAGGGAATACGTCAGGTGGAGGGCTCCTCGACCTCCCGCCCGATCTCAATCAACTTTCATTTTTCCATTCAACCGACGAAAATACCATCTTGCCGGATTTTGATGAATATAGGCCAAAATATTTTCATAATCCTCGTGATTACGGATCACGTGGTCGTAATACGCTCTTTGAAAAATCGGTCTGCCAACCTCTTTTTGAATCAAACGCTTCAATGCGGAAACGATCTTTGGAATTTTTTCGTTTTTTACCTCTTGTTTTAAAACCGACTCATCCGTTATAGAAACAACAATATGAACATGATCCGGCATAATCACGTAATCGTCAATGATCACACCTTGTATTTTTTCTGAGGATAAAATATATTTCTCCGTAATTTTTCCTATCTCCGTAGGGATGACCCGTAGGTATCTGTCATCACCATCAAAGGGATAAACGTCTCTCGGCAGTTCATTAACAAACTTACATTCAAAAAGCGGCTCTATCTTCGATAAAATCTTTTGTCTGTCCTGAACACAAAGTGTAAGAAAATACGATCCGCCGTTGCTGTAGCTGAATTCCTTCAAACGAATTGGTTTTCTTTTTGGAAGAGTCAAGAAAATGACCACCTTTTTATTTTTGCGGGACGTCGAGGGCGCCGTCCCCTACGAAACCGCAGGATGTATAAATGAAAATCTAACCGTGTTTTCACGCAATGAACTTTTTTCTATGCGGGAGAAAAGGTTTATTTTTTTGTTTTTCAAGGCTCGGGTTTGTAGGGGAGGGCGCCTCGACCTCCCGGAAAGCGTTGAACTCTCCTCACACATTCCTCGCTACACCCTTTTCCACGAAGATCTTATTACTTCCGTGGTATCCGTCAAACAGCTCCGTCTCACACCCGGTGAGAACCACCTGCTTGCCGGTGATCTTATCCAAAATATACTCCCGTCTGCCCATATCCAACTCGGAAAGGATATCATCCAGCAAAAATACGGGATATTCTCCGGTCAACCGCTTGGAAAGCTCTCCTTCCGCCAGCTTCAAGGACAGCACGCAAGACCGCTGTTGCCCTTGGGAACCAAACATCTTGCAATTCAATCCGTTCAAATACAGATCAAAATCATCTCTCTGGACACCGCACACCGCAAAGCCGCGGCGGATCTCTTCCTCTGCCTTTTGGGCAAACAGCACCTTATACCGTTCCCGCAGGGTCTCCGCCGTATCTTCTTCCTTGGGCAAAACCTGGCTTTTGTACTTCAGCTTCAGATCCTCCAGCCCTGAGGACATTTCTTTTTGAAATTCCTTTGCCGCAGACTCCAGATTGGCAAGATACTTCGCTCTGTTCAGCGTGATCGTCCCGCACAAGGTGGCCATCCGTTCGTGATAAACCTCCAAAAGCCCTCTGTCCGGGTTATCTCCCCGCAAAAGGGCATTTTTCTGCAAAAGCAACCTTCCGTATTCGTTCAGGGACGCGGCGTATCTGGGAAAGGATTGACAAATGGCAAGATCCAAAAATCTTCTTCTGTTTTCCGAAACACCCTTCACCAGATCCAAATGATCCGGGGTGAAGATCACCGCGCGGAACAGACCCAAATACTCGGAAAGTCTTTGCACCTTGATACCGCCCACGGAAAGCTCACGCTTTTTACCCTTTTCCAACACCAGGGACATCCGCTTTTCCAAGCCGCCTGCAAAGAAAACCATCTCCGCCTTACCGCGGGTCTCCCCAAGACGGATCAGCTCCCGTTCCTTGCCGCCGCGGAAGGACTTCCCGGAAGCAAAGTAAAATAAGGCCTCCAAAAGATTGGTCTTCCCCGAAGCGTTTTCCCCGTAGATCACGTTTACCCCCGGGGCAAAGGTCAATGTCTCTTCTGAGGCGTTTTTGAAATTGTATAAATACAGCTTCTCAATCTTCATAAAGTAATTGTTTTATGTGGGGCGTTGCCCCACACCCCATCGGGGACCCGTCCCCGAACCCGGTATTGTGAAGAAATATATATTTTTCCCTCATAAGATGCGGGGTGCAGGGGGATCATCCTCCTGCCGGGGAATATCGTTTCTCTTAATCCTTCAGCTTCACGGGCAGCACCAGATACAGATAGGTGCCGGACTCGGAGGGATTCTTGGGCTGGATCACCATGGACATAAAAGCCGTGGAAAGAGAGATCTGCAGGGTATCATCCTTGCAGGCACGGAGCGCATCCAACAAATATCTGTTGTTAAATCCGATCTCCAGATCGTCGCCCAGCTTTTCGATACGCAGGTGATCGTTTACCTTACCGTACTGGGTAGAGCAGGTAACGTGGAGGATATCCCCCTCAAAGCGGCAGCGCAGGGGGGTCTTCAGCTTCTCATCCACCAAAAGGGAAGCACGGGAAACGGAATCCTCAAAGGCTCTTCTGTCCAAGGTCACAAAGATCTTGTTCTGAGCGGGAATAGCACGCTTGTAATCCAAAAATTCTCCTTCCAGCAAGCGGGAGAACAGCACGATATCATCCAGCTTGAAGATAACGTACTTGGCGGTAAACTCCACGCGGAGCATATCGTCGGTATCTCTGAGCAGTCTGGAAAGCTCTAAGAGCGATTTTCCGGGTACTACAAAGGAGAAGTCGTTTTCGTTGTCAAAAATGCATTCCTTCTCCTCACGGAGCGCCAGACGATAGTTATCCAAGGCCACCGCGGTGATGGAACGGTTTTCGATATGGAAAAACTCACCTGTCAGGATGGGACGGGCGTCCACCTGAGAAACCGCAAAGCAGGTGGAGGCGATGATCTCCTTCATCAAGCTCTGGCTGATGCAGAAGGCGTTGTCGCCGCCCAGGGTGGGCATATTGGGGAACGCCTCCGCGGTAAGACCGTGGACAGTGAAGTCACTCATACCACCGGTGATATGCACCATGTTCTTATCGTCTGCCTCAAAGGAAATGTCACAATCCGGGAAATTCTTGATAATGGCGGAAACCTTCTGAGCGTTCAGGATCACCGCGCCCTCTTCCTTGGGAATGACTACCCCTCTGGTGCGCACACCCTTTTCCAGGTCATAACCGCAAACCGTCAGAACGTTGTCCTCCAGACGGAACAGCAAGCCCTCCAGCGCGGGGAGGGTGCTTTTGCCGGAGGTCGCCGCCAGGGCGGGCTGGATCAGGTTCAAAAGTGTCTTTTTGTCAGATAAGAATTTAATTGCCATAAGTAACGTCGTCCTTTCGGATGTGTAATCGTTTTTTACGCGCGCACGCGTACCCTACCACCTACCCTTTCTTTTAAGGTACATGAAAGTAGTAGTAGTAGTAGATGCAGATGTTTTTGGTGGAAAAGTGGGGAAAAGTACCGTGGTTATTGAATTTTCCCTGTGGATAACTGCCTTTGCCCCCCGTGGACAACCCTATAGGTTATGCACATTTGTCCACAAGTTGTCCACAGAATTCGACAAGGGGGGGATGCTTAAGGGGTACACTTAAGAACCTTTCTTGCGAGAAAGGTTCTTAAGAATCTCCAAAGAACTTTTATTGCCGAAAACTGTCGTTTTCGGGAGAATTTTTTATATTTTTTAAGGTGCGGGATTCCAAAGGGGATCATCCCCTTTGGCGGGAGTTTAAGAGGGCGGCGCCCTCTTCGTACTTACCCTTGCAAAATTTCCTCGATGGTGTGGGCCATTTCGCGGGCGAAGATGGGATCGGAGACCACCTTTTGCTCCATGACGTTGATGGAGTTGATGATGGTGGTGTGATCCTTGCGCTTAAACAGCTCAGCGATCTGCTTCTGGGAGTAAGTAGTGGTCTTACGCACCATATAGACGGCGAAGTGTCTTGCCGATACGATGTTGGCGGTACGCTTGTTACCCAGAATATCCTCGGTGGAGACCATGTACTTCTTGGAGGCGTATTCCAGAACCTTCTCGAACATGGTATCCGCGGAGGCCTTGGTCTTTAAGAACTCGCCCAGAACCAGCTCTGCGATCTTCACGGTGCATTTATCACCGGTCAGGAAGCAGTGGGCGCGGAGCTTTTTGATAGCGCCCTCGATCTGACGGATGTTGCGGGTGATGTTCTCCGCCAGGTAGTTCAGCACGGAGAAATCCAGGTCAAAGCCGAAATCCAGGGCTTTTCTGCGGAAGATAGCGGTGCGAAGCTCCAGATCCGGGGGCTGAATGTCTGCCACCAAGCCCATGGAGAATCTGCCGCGGAGACGGTCTTCTAAGTTGTCGATCCGTTCCGGCGCTACGTCGGAGGCGATGATCAGCTGCTTGTTTTGGCGGAACAAGGTCTCGAAGGTGTGGAAGAACTCCTCCTGCACACCGATCTTGCCGGAAATGAACTGGATATCGTCCACCAACAGCACGTCCACACTGCGGTACTTCTCGCGGAGAGCGGCGGGGTTGTGCTGGGCAAGGGACTCGATCATATCGATGGTGAATTCCTCGCCGGTGACGTAGAGAATGGAATATTCGGGATGATCCTCACGGAGCTTGGCCATAATGGCGTAGAGCAAATGGGTCTTGCCCAAGCCGGAGGGGCCGTAGAGGTATAGCGGGTTGTTCAGATGGAAGGGGTTCTTGGCCACCGCCATGGCGGCGGTATGGGCAAGCTGGTTGGATTTGCCCACGATGAAGGTCTCAAAGGTGTAGTCCGCATTGAAACGGGTCTGATAAGCGTTCTTCTGCTTCTCGGGCTCCGGCTGGGGGGCTTCCTGCTCCTTGACCTCTTCGGGGGAGATAAACTTTACGTCCACCTTAACGCCCAAAACAGAGGCAAAGGTCTCGGTGAGGACGGCACTGTAATTGGCCTCCACAAACAGCTTGCGGGATGCGGGGAAGGACAGTGTGACCTCCGAATCGGTGATCTCGGTGATCTCCATTTTATCAAACCAAAGGGTGATGATGGTGGAGGCATACTGCTTCCCCAGCTCCTCTAATATGATGTTTTTCAGCTCTGCAAACTGGTCCATGCACACACTCCTTCCGACCTACGGCGTAATTAGATGCTTAGATATAGTATTATATAATATATTAATAAAAAAATCAAGGGAAATGGGAAATTTTCTTTGGTGGAGAAAGGATTTTTTTAGAGGGGGGAGGGCATAGCACACCTGCGGGTTGGCCGCGCGGAATCGAACAAAATCCAACAAAAACAGCATTAGCTGTTTTTGACGTCGGCATAGCAAAACTACGCTTAAACCAAAAGCATTGTGCCGACTTGGTCATCCTTCGGTTTATGCGTAGTTTTGTTTCGCAGACGTCAAAAACGACAAGTCGTTTTTGGAACCGTAGCGGCTACGTGTCATCCTGAGCACGCGCGGGTCGTAGTCGTTACGGCTGTGCAATACAGTCATCTCCGCGCACGTCGAAGTTTTTGCAGTCGAAGTCGGCGCATTGCGTATGGTGCATAGATAACGGTATACCGCCGACATGAAAAACAGGCAAGCTGTTTTTCTTGGGTTGGTGCAATGCGGCGCTGAGCGGCAAAAACCGCCGCAGGCGGGATCTACTGAGAGTCTGATATACCTTTCCGAGGCTAAAGAACTGTTTTATCACAAAGGATGTAAGTTTGCCTTTGTAGGGGTAGATCAGACTTTGAGGAGATCCCTTCGGGGTGCAAGCACCCCTTGGTTTCCGCTGTTCGGCTGCGCCTGAACTGCGGAAACTTCGACTCCGCAGGCTTTTCTCATTGCAACCTAAGGTACAACATTATTCCACGCCTGCTCCGCTCAGGATGACCAAGTCGGCGGTATGCGGCTATGTCTGCGTGTCATCCTGAGCGAACGCGAAGCGTGAGTCGAACTTTTTGTAGTCGAAGCGCGTAGCGCTGAGCATCAAAAAGCGCCGCAGGCGGGATCTACTGAGAGTCTGATATACTTTTCCGAGGCTAAAGAACTGTTTTATCACAAAGGATGTAAGTTTGCCTTTGTAGGGGTAGATCAGACTTTGAGGAGATCCCTTCGGGGTGCAAGCACCCCTTGATTTTCTCCGTTCGGCCATGCCTCACTACGAAAATTTCGACTCGCCAACCCGCAGGGTTGGTATGCTCAGAGATGACCAAGTCGGCGTTCATCTTTTGGTTTTGCTTATAAAATATATTCTTCCTCCCAAAAACGACAGTTTTTGGCACCGGGTTTTCTTTTTTTGCGCTACTTTTTTTCTTTCCAAAAAGAAAAAAAGTAGATTCTCTCCCCATTGACTTTTTCCTTTAACAATGCTATACTGAACTATGATTGACAAAACAGAAAGGATTCTTATGGTATGACCAGACGGGAATCGAGAGAAAAAGCAGTTTGTTACCTCTATGAATATGCCTGCCAGCCGGAGCTGAGCGTTGACACCATCGTGCAGACCGCAGTGGAGGAGAGAGGGGAAACCACCAGCGGCTTTGCCAGAATGTTGTTTGAAACTGTCATCGACAATCTGGAGGAAGTGGACGCCAGAATTTCCGATGCGTCCGACAATTGGAGCTTCAAGCGTATCAACAAGGTGAGCCTTGCCATTTTGCGCCTTGCCACCGCAGAGCTTTGCTGTCTGCCCCAGCCCACCCCCGATGAGATCGCGGTCAACGAGGCCTTGGAGCTGGCAAGACTTCTGGATAGCGAAAAGGCGGTTTCCTTTATCAACGGCGTGTTGGCAAAGGTGATCCAGAACAGAGGAAAGATCTAAGTATATTTGAGGTTTTTATGGAGCAGGTAACCAGAGCCGTTACGGTTGAACAACTGAATACCTACATCCGTGATTACCTTGCGGGCGCTCCCTATCTTTCGGCCGTAACGGTGAAGGGAGAGCTTTCCAACGTGCGTGTTTACGGCGCCAGTGGCCATATTTACTTCACCCTGAAGGATGAAAAATCCACCATCCCCGCCACTATGTTCGGCGGCATCGGCAAGCTGAATTTCCAGCCGGAGGCAGGGATGAAGGTGGTTTGCACCGGCAGAGTTTCCGTGTTCGTGCGGGACGGTCAGTACCGTCTTTACGCCGAATCCATGGAGCCGGACGGCATCGGTGCCTTGGCCATCGCCTTCGAGCAACTGAAGCGCAAGCTGGATGCAGAGGGGCTTTTTTCCCCTGCACATAAGAAAAAAATACCCAAGATACCATTCCGTGTGGGTATCATTACCGCCGCCGGCGGTGCGGCACTGCGGGATATGATCAACGTTACCCGCCGCCGTTTTCCTGCGGCAAAGCTGTTGATCGCCCCTGCCACGGTGCAGGGACCCAACGCCCCTCCCGAGCTGATCCGCGCCTTGCATCTTTTGGATGATAACAACCTTTGCGACGTGATCATCATCGGCAGAGGCGGCGGCTCCATGGAGGATCTGTGGTGCTTCAACGACGAGGGGTTGGCGAGGGAAATTTACGCCTGTAAAACTCCCATCATCTCCGCCGTGGGGCATGAGATAGACTTCACCATTTCCGACTTTGTGGCGGATCTCCGCGCTCCTACTCCCTCTGCGGCGGCAGAGCTGGCGGTGCCGGACATGGTGGAATTGGGGCGGAAATTCGGCAACGTACAGGAAAAAATGAAGAATTCTCTGCAAAGCCGCGTGGGCGTTTTGTCCCAAAGACTGCAGTTTTTGGCCTCCCGCCCGGTGCTGGCATCCCCCCAGGCTTATTTTGACGATCGAAAGCAGCAATTGCTTTCCCTGGAGGAGCGTCTGGGCCGCGCCTTGGTGGTGGCAACAGACCGCAAGAAGCAAAAATTCCGTCTGCAGGCAGAGAAATTAGGCTCTTTGAACCCCCTTGCAATTTTGGAAAGAGGCTTTTCCGTGGCGCTTGGGGAGGATGGCACCATTCTCCGCACCCCTGCCGACGTGGCAGTGGGGGAAGCCTTCACTCTGCGGATGGCCAAGGGCGAGATGAAGGCCACAAAGATACAGGAGAACTGAGAAACTATGGCAAGAATTATTCGTGCAATGACCCGGGACGGCTCTGCCAGAGCCTTTATCATCGAGGGCAGAGACATCGTAGACCGCGGCATACAGATCCATAACACCGCACCCACCGCTTCTGCGGCTCTGGGACGGGTTCTTTTGGCCGCTTCCCTGATGGGTAGTATGATGGGTGAGAAAGAAGATGCGCTTACCCTGCGCTTTCAGGGAGACGGAGAAGGGGGTACCGTTTTGGCTTCCTCCGATTACTACGGCAACGTGAGAGGCCTGATCGGCAACCCGGATTGCGATCTTCCCCTGCGGGAGCGTGACGGCAAGCTGGACGTGGGCAAATGCATCGGTGAGGGTTACCTTACCGTGATCCGCGACGCCGGCGGCAAGGAGCCTTGGCAGGGAACCTGCGAGATTCAGACCGGCGAGGTTGCCGAGGACATCGCTTACTATTACGCCTTCTCCGAGCAGGTGCCCACCCTTTGCGCCTTGGGCGTGCTGGTGGATACCGATTATTCCTGCAAGGAGGCGGGAGGGATCATCGTTCAGCTGTTGCCCTTCGCTGACGAGGAAGTGGCGGCAAAGCTGGAGGAAAACGCAAAGAAAATGCCTCCCATCACCACCGCGCTGCAGATGGCTTCCATCGAGGACATTCTGGCAGGGTATCTGGATGGCATTCCCTTTGATATTTTTGACGAGATCGATTGCGGATATCGCTGTGATTGCTCCCGTGACCGTACCGACCGCGCGCTGATCTCCTTAGGCAGAAAGCAGCTGCAGGAGCTGATCGACGGCGAGGAGGACACCATGGAGATGACCTGCCGGTTCTGCGATAACATTTACAAGTACTCCAAGGACGATTTGAAGGCACTTTTGGAGAGTATATAAGGATGGGTACGTTAAGGGGGGCTTTCTTTAGAAAAAGAAAGTCCCCCTTTCACCCCCAAAGAAACCGTATTGCCGAAAACTGCCGTTTTCGGGAGGGAAAGAATTTTTTGATGTAGCCGTTACGGCGAGGAAAAATTGTTTGATTCGCTCCGGGACGACGTTCACGGCGTCCCGTTATGCTACGAGAGTGCAGGGGCGATTCACGAATCCGCCCGCCTTGTAACGGTTTCCATCCAACAAAAAAGACCCGTCCGGGTCTTTTTTTAGTCGTTCGTTTCGTCAAAATAAGGTTTATCAAAGAATTCCCGCAGAGTGATCCCCGCCCCTTCGCAAAACCTTTTTACGGTAATAACTTTAGGACATTTGGTACGTCCCTTCGTCAGGTCGTAAATGGCGGAAGGAGACATCCCGCCTTTCAGACAGGTGTCACAGATATTGATCTTCTTTTCGTTACAAAGCTCGTAGATCCGTTTCAGGATCGCTTCGTTCATCGTCATCGGTCAATGGCTCCTTCTCTCGGAATTCCATGATAATTATAGACGATATTAAAAAGATTCTCTCGTGGAGTTCCACGATATTGACAGTTTTAGAAAAGTATGATACTATAAATATCGGAATTCCACGATTTTGGAGATGAATATGATTATTACCTTTGTTGGACACGGGTCACTTTGTTACGGGGAAGAAATCTTTCAAAAAGTGATAGACACAGTAAAAGCAAGCCTTCCGTCAAATGAAAAGGTTTCCTTTTATTGCGGCGGATACGGAAATTTTGATCATTTGTGTATGAGAGCCTGCCGAAAACTGATGGCAGAAGGCGTTTTTGCAGAGTTGGTTTTCGTTACTCCGTATTTGAATGCTTCATCGGAAGAGAGCAAGCTGTACAATGAGATTCTTTACCCGCCTTTGGAGACAGTGCCTCCGCGGTACGCTATTTCAAAGCGAAATCAATGGATGGTTTTGCAGGCGGATCTTATCATTGCATACGTTATAAATTCCTTTGGAGGAGCGTATAAAACTTTGGAGTTTGCTGTCAAAAAGAAGAAAAATATCATCAATTTGGCAAAATAAAAGACCCCTTTCGAGGTCTTTTTTTGAGGAAAAATTGCATTATGTCTCGTCCATGGGTTCGATTTTGCGAAGAGAATAGCCTTGGTCGGTTTTTTGCACGGTGACGAGAATATCCATGAGGTCCTCACCATCGTTATATTCAAAACCATACAGACAATGCCATACGAACAAACCTTTCTTTGGATCGGAAGAAACTTCTTTTACAAATTTAGCTATGCGGAAAGCGCGGGGATCAATGTCAAGTTCCACTACGATCAGATAATCTCCGTCCAAAACTAATTCATAAGACCAGGATTTCTTGTGATACTGCTCATCGTCGAAAACCGTTCCGAAATATCTTTTACTCCATGAATACACGTCGGATTTTTTGTAGTAATATATGTAGAAGGTGTTGTCCAGCTCTTCATCATAGTAATTTTCTTCCCGCTTAACGTACTCCGGCTGCGTATCGGTATACAGGAAGGCTTCCGCTTTAAAGTAAAACTCCTCACAGGGACCCATGGTGCCGACGATGCGCAGAATCTCTGCCTTGCTTTGTTCCCAATCCACGGGCTTGATTTCGATCAAATTCAGATCCTGCTGCTTCCAATACAGGTCCACGGAGGTCTTCGAAATATACTCCACGCTGTACATGGGGGTGCTTTCCGCCGCCATATAGAAATCCACCAGCATTTCTTCTATGGAATCGATCTTTTCGGAAAGAGATCTGTAGGTCGTAAAAGCATGGTGGGAGGATACCAGCGTCATCAACGCAAGCAGCCTGAGCCGTTCAAATTCATCTCCGTTGGCGGGCATGATGGAACGGGCTGTGGCGTAGCAATTGTAGGATTCCTTGCATACGGTGTCTGCCTTTAAGGTAAGAGAACCGTTTTTCACGTTATCGTAATTGCCGAAGGTTTTCATAATTCCCGTGACCACGTCGAAGGTAATGGTTGCGGGCTTCATGGCGCTGGGGACCAGATCTTCCATGGCTGAAGAAAACAATTCATACGTAAGATCCTCCATTCCCTGTCGGACGATGGCGATTATGCTATCGGCATTTTTAGCGTACAAAGCCTGAACGTTCAGCGCCGCTTTGTAAGAGGGGTACTTTTTACGCTCTGCTCTTTCGGTTTTGGTGGCACCCAGAGAAGCGTAATATTCATACATCGTCCCCAGCATTTCTCGGTGATCTTTTACCTGGTTTTCGTAAATAAAAGCGTAATTCAACACCTTGTCGGCGGCGGTCAGGGCCATTCCCACAACGCCGGTTACGTCGCTTTCCTTCAGCAAAAAGTTTTCCGTAAGAAATTCTGCGCTTTGTCCAAGAGCTTCCGCCACGTCATACAACGTTTCGTAGGAGGAAAGGGCGGAATCCATTTGGGTGAAGTAGCCGAAGAGCTCCTTCATGGTCTCCTGCCGTAGGTGGCCTTCCCCATCGAAGGAGGAAAGATAGGTTTTGTTGTCTACCAAATATGCTTTGAACAGTTCTTGGTAATCGGCTTCAGCTCCGTTTTTGGAACTGACAATCCGATCGTAACGTCTGTCGACAATAGTGGTGATCGTGTAATAACCCGCAGTGAGGAGCTCTTCCCCCAGCATCTCGTCGTCTGCGCGGAATACGATCTCGCTGAGATCCCACTTCGTCAGGGCTTTCCAGATAGGAACGGTTACGGACATGATCTGTATCTTGCCGTCCTTGATATCCACGTGGGCGTCAAAAAGGGGTAAAAATGCCCTCATGGGAACCCAATACTTGCCGTCCTGCCAAAAGGTTTTGGAGAAATTGCCTTCCACCATGATGGAGTAGCCTTTTTTAGCACCGGCCAGACGTTCGGAGCATTCCTTGTAAAACGCAGGATCTTTCTTTTTGACGTACTCCAGCAGTTGTCTTGAGGCTTCGGCAGAAAGGTTATTGGAGTATTGCATGTATAACTTGAGAGGCTCCAACGCCAGATCGGAAAGACTTTTTCCTGCGTAAAAACCGATCTCGTAGGTTCCGTCCTTGTTGATAAAGACTCTTTTGGTGTATCGAACCGGATTTTCGTGGGCGGGATCGTAAAACTCAAAATAATCCTCGTGCTCCTTTGAGTACATCAGTCCGAAAAAAGTCAACCAATCAATGGGCACGTATACGGTACCGTCGGTGGCTTTGAGAACCTCCTTGGTATAGGTGGCCCCGTTAAAACAAACTTGTACCTTGTTTTTGGTATATGCAGAGCCGCTTTCCGCGATCACCGCAGGGGAACAGCTCAGCAAGGTTGCAAAAAGGAGCAACCATACAACGATTTTCTTGCCCATCAGTTTGCACCTCCCAACAAATCTTCATAGATCTCCAACACGCCGCCGTAGCAAGCGTTGAAAAAGGTGTCGGTGATTTGAGGATACCAGGCATCTTCCAGCTTGTAGAAGGTAACCGTTACCTCTTCTTTCCGCAAAGGCGCTTTCTTGATGGCCTCTTCAATAGCGGAGTTCATTTCGTCTTGGGAAAGCTGACCCTGCTTGTCCACGGCTTCAATTACTTGCGTAAGGTCGGGGGCGCCGATGGACAGGGTGACCACCACGACTTCTTCTTTCTCCGGCTCCAAGGATAACACCTGGAAGGTCTGCAGGGATTCCAGCTTTGTCAAAAAGGCGGGAAGCTCTTCTCCCGGCAGGGTGGATCCTGCAAAGGTTTCCGAAATCACAGGGATTAAGATCGCTTCGGCCTCTTCCACCGTGTCAATGACACCATCTGTGGTTTGATCGCTTTTTGCGCAAAAGAGGACGGTGACGATAATACCGATTACCAACAGCAACGCTGCGACCCCGAGAAGGATGTACGTTTGTTTTTTCATCGTTTTTTCCTTTGTTTGAATCAATCTGTTTTCGTTTGTATTTCGTAGTTTACCACAAAAAAGGAAGAAATGCAAGGGGGGACGGAAAGTGATATGCACCGCACTTCGCGCGGCGATGATATACCAAGTCTACGGGAACCCCTACGCGGTTTGGATAAAAAAAGGACTTTCCGAAGAAAGTCCTTTTTTGTGAAAGAGCAGTAAAAAGGTGTGTGATGCAACTTTACTATGCTTTATAAAATATATGTGACGAAAGAACCTACAATGGAACCGTCCGGCATTTTTACCGGACTAATCGAAAATTTATTTTTCATCCAAAGCCGATGAGATGGCACGTTCCTTATATCGCAGTAAGCGCGAACTTGATAAACATCTTCTTGTTTGGCCGTATTTATAATTACATTCAGCATTTGGGATGCAATGCCCTGACACCGCAAATTCGTGCGGATGACCTCAATTATATTTATAAATATCTCACTTTGCTCAACAGGTGCAGGAATTTTTCGCCTAAAAGCCCATAGATAACCAACAACTGTATCTTTAATTGCGGCTATTATAAAGTATCCACCATCACCAATGACATTCTGAATATTCGGATAATCAGTTAACAGTTTTTCTTTTTCTAATTCTGTGCCAAAGCGAATAATTACTTCTTCAAGCATTGCTATTTCTGTTCTCCTTAGCGGTGTTGATGGAAGATATAAGCATTACTCTAATACTCGTGCAAGCGGAATCAAGCGCTTTGTATTCGCTTTCGGTAATGTAGTTTGTTTTATACAATAACTCTAACCAATATCCCGTTTCATTTGCTTCCTTGAGTGCTATTTGAAGTTTGGCAATAAAATCCGCCTTACCGTGAGCATATTGTGCTTCACGAATGTTTGCTCCAATAGAGGTGCCGCTTCTGCCGATTTGATTAGAAATAATAGATTCCCGTTTTTCTTTAAGTGATTTAACAAGATTTATGATTTGAACTGCAAAATCCATGGATTGTGTGCGGAGTTTTGAATCGGACATGATATGCACCTCGCTTTCACCAACATTATACCACATACTTGCAAATATTTCAATAGTGAAGTTGCGGCTGTGCCGCAGTGAAGTTATGCCTTACGGCATAGTGAAGTTGCTCCTTCGGAGCAGAGAAGTTAAGTGTTCCGCATCTTATCGCGCGAAGCGCACTTCACGAGGCGTAGCCTCACTTCACGTCCGAAGGATACTTAACGTTCCGCGCAAGCGGAACACTTAGTTGAAAAAAGCACTTCTTTCGAAGTGCTTTTTTCTGGTGGAGCATAGGGGACTTGAACCCCTGACCCCAACACTGCCAGTGTTGTGCGCTCCCAACTGCGCTAATGCCCCGTGCGAGGTGTAGTATAACACACCTCAAAGGGATTTGTCAAGATATTTTCAGCTCTTTTTGGCAAAATATTCGATTGCCATACGGTAGCTGTCAAAGCCGTGTCCTTGGAAGGTTTTCTCACAGCAGGGGGTGATGAAATTCACCTTGCGGTAGTCCTCCCGGGAGGTGGTATCCGTCAAATGCACCTCTGCGGTGGGAATGGCCACGGCCAACAGAGCATCGTGGATGGCCACGCTGGTGTGGGTATAGGCGGCGGGGTTGAACACGATGGCGTCAAACACTCCCCAAGCCTCCTGGATCTTGTCTACCAAGGCACCCTCGTGGTTGGATTGGTAGCACTGGTATTCCACGCCCAGACCCTCACAGACCTCTCCGATAAAGGAAAGCAGGGCTTTGTAATTTTGTTTGCCGTAAATTTCCGGCTCGCGAATTCCCAGCATATTGATGTTGGGGCCGTTTAAGATCAAAATTTTCATGGTTGTCTGTATGCCTTTCGCAGCCCGCCGAGGCGGGTATTTTAGCCTCTGGGCAATACGATCTTCCGCTTTTCCTTCTCGGAAGCCTGACGGTACAGGGAGATCTTTCTGCCGATGGTCTGCACCGCCTCGCAGGACAGGGCGACGCAAAGGGCATCGGACACCTCTCTTGCGGTCATGGGGCAAGCCTCCAGGACGGTGAGCTTGATGATCTCGTGGGCTTCCAAGGAATCGGAAAGGGTTTTTACTAAGTTTTCGGTGACGCCGTTCTTGCCAACCTGCATGATGGGGGTAAGCTGTGCGGCAATGGAGCGCAGATACGCTCTTTGTTTGGTGGTAATCATGTAATTTCCTTTCGGGAACAAAGATCAAAGCGGAAACTGACCGCCCAGATCCTCCCAATTTGGGTTTTTGGATTGAATCAAAAGGTTTTTCTTTTCCCGTGTCCAGCGTTTTAACTGCTTTTCTCGGGAGATGGCGTTATCCACCCCTGCAAAGGGTTCAAAATACACCAATTTGTGGGTGTTGTACCGTGCGGAGAAGTGATTTTCCCCGCTTTCTTTATGCTGTGCCAGCCTGTGGGACAGGCTGTTGGTGACACCGATGTATAAAACGCTGTTGGTCTTGTTGGTCAGTATGTAAACGTAATAATCGTGAACGACCATACAATCCCTTTCAAAAAATGAGTGTAGTAGGGCGACAACGTAACTCATCCCAACCTGTCATTCTGAGGGAGGAGGGAGTAATACGTTGCGATTGAGACACGGTAGATAATCCCCGACGAGTCGAACTCGAACGAGTGACGTGAGTCCGAGTGAGAGGCCCGAATCGCTTTGCGATGAGGGAGGATCTAATAAGAGTCTGATGTACCTTTTCTTGCCGAAAAAATGTAACTTTACCCGTGTAGGGGTAGATCAAATTCGTAGGAGATCCCTTCGGGGTGCAAGCACCCCTTGGTTTTGCTCCATCCTTCGTCGCGTTGCGACGACTACTTCCGCAAAACTTCGACTCACGCTTCGCGTTCGCTCAGGATGACAGAAGCCGTAACGGCTCTATTCCGCGCGAGCCAGCCCAACGGGCTGGGTTGCTCAGAGGTGACCAAGTCGGCGGACGGCTTCCGGCTTATGCGTAGGTTTGCCTCGCCGACATCAAAAACGGCATTGACATTTATGTCACTTCAGCTCTCCCGCAATGGCGAAGAGGTAGTTTTCAGATCCTTCAAAGGAGATGGAGAACTTCCGCAGAGGAATATTGCCCACCTTGGAGAGGAATTTATCTCCCTCGAGAACGGAGAAGGCGGGGAAGTCTGCCACACCCTTGCCGGTGCATTTTACGTAAGCTTCCTTGCGGGTCCAGATCTTCATAAAGCGATCCTTTTCCTCCGCCACGGTAGAGCCTGCATGGACGTACTCGGATTCCTCGCCGGAGAAGAATCTGTCCGCCAGAATGGCGTAATCCGTCTTGCCCTCGCTGTAACGGGGGAGATACTCTCCGTCCAGACCTACGGGGGAATCGGAAAGAGCAACGATCATCTTATCGCCGGTGGTGGTGACAGAGATATACTTCTTTGCGCCGGTGATGGAGGGCTTGCCCGTCGCACCGTAGTTGACCATGACTTCGTCGGAGCCGAAATACTTCCGTACGGCTTCCAGAACGGCGGCGTGGCGCACTTCCTTATCGGGGTTATTTTCCAAAACAATACATTTCAATGCCATATTACTTTTCCTCGGTTTCCTTGGTTTCTTTGGATTCTTCCTTGCCGCCAAAGGCATCCTTGCACTTGGTGATCACCTCGGGCACGCGATCTATCAGACAGGTTGCGCCGTCTATGATCTTTTCCACAGTGTTCTGCTTGGGGGTATAGGATTCGGGGTTCTTCAGATCCAAAAGGGTTACGTTGCCGTTAGTGCCGATGACCAAAAAGCCAAGGGGCGTTACGGAAACCCCTGCGCCGCTGCCTCCCGCAAACAGAGGTCTGTCGGTGGTTTTGGGGTTGCGGTCGGTACCGCCGGCGGCGAAGCCGATGCTTACCTTGGAGAAGGGAACCACCGTTACACCGTTGGGCAGGGTAACCGGCTCACCGATCACCGTGTTTACATCCGCCACGGAGTGAATATTCTTGAGGGCCTCGTCAATAAGATTTTTCATGGGAGTTTCCATATTTATGCGTCCTCCTTAAGAGAGTTTTTTTCTAAGTTTTTAAAGTATTTATACGCTTTCAGCAGAGAGAGGGCTTCCATCAAGGGCTTTGCGGCAAACAGCGCCATCCACAGGATCCGCCAGATGCGGATAGAAACGCACAGCTCCGCGTCGATCTCCGGCTTGTCCGCCAGAAAATCGCATTCCACACGGATGTCAACCTTCTTCGGGTTGGTTCTGGGCAGAGCCTCCGCCGCTGTTTGCACCATACCCGCTGCAGTGCAGAAGCCGCCGTATTCCAAGGCGGTTGTAGCCGCATCTCCGGTGGCCGCCAGCACTCTCAGCCGCAGCTCTTCTAACTTGATATGCCTTGCAAAACGGGTCAGGATCCCCACTGCCAAGTCCTTGAAAGCGGTGATAATTTCCGTTATTGCAGGCTTTTCTGTGTATTTTTTCGGTTTTTTCGGTTCTTTTTCCGGTTCTTCCTCTTCTTTTCCCTTTTGGGCCTTTTTCTTCTTTTTTTTCTTCTTGACGGTCGCTTCCTGCGTTTCCTCCTCATCAGCGGAGAGAGAGCTACCCAGATCCAAGGTCACCGGGCCAATGCCCACCTCCAACAGCAGGGATTCGCAATACCCTACCCGCAGGGAGAGTTTGATACAGCAAAGAACGGCCACGAGAAACAGCACCAGTCCCAAAAGGGAAAGGAGAACCCAACCGATGATCTCCAGTACGATCATGCTTCCGCCGCTTCTTCTTGGGAAGCTTCCTCCGCGGGAGCTTCCTCAGCGGGAATTTCCTCTACAGGAAGGGTCAACTGCTCCGGTACGGGAGAGGCTTCCGGCAGGTCGCGAATGGATTCCAGCCCAAAACAACGCAGGAACGCTTCCGTGGTGCCGAACAAAGCAGGTCTTCCGGGGGCGTCCAAAAAGCCACGCTCTGCGATCAACCCCTTGTCACACAGGGAGCTGACGATGGAGGAGCTGTCCACGCCACGCACCATTTCAATAAAAGAACGGGTAACGGGCTGGTGATATGCCACGATGGCAAGCACCTCCAAGGCGGCCTTGGAAAGAGGGGGCGCTTTGCGAAGCTCCAGAGCCTTCTTTACAGTCTCCGCCACAAAGGGCTTGGTACAAAGCTGGTAAGCGGATTCCACGCGGATCAGGGAGATGCCCCGGTTCACGTCCTCCAGCTCTGCCTGCAAGGTATTTGCCGCCTCCTCCAATTCCTCCGGAGAAAGGGCAAGCAGCTCCTGCAAGCGTTGGATCTCCACCGGGCCGCCGCAGGCGAACAGCACCGCTTCCAAGGATGCGATTGTTTCGTTGGGAATAGACATAAGATATCCTTTCGGGAAACTCAAATGGGGAACTGATTGCTCAGATCATCCCAATTTGGGTTTTTTGCTTCGATTAAAAGGTTTTTCTTCTCACGGGTCCAACGTTTGGGCTGTTTTTCCCGGGAGATGGCGTTTTCGATTCCGGAAAAGGGTTCAAAATACACCAATTTGTGGGTGTTGTACCGTGCGGTAAAATGGGTTGCAGAGCCTTCTTTGTGTTGTGCCAACCGATTGGAAAGGCTGTTGGTCACACCGCTGTATAAAACGGAATTGGTCTTGTTGGTCAGGATGTAAACGTAATACTCGTGAATGACCATAATATCCAACCTCGCTTTTACGTTGTTGTTTGGAGAAGTTAGGAATGTCGGCGAAAGAAAACTGTGTATAAGCCAAAACCCACTCTAACCGTCATCCTGAGCATACCAACCCTGCGGGCAAGTCGGTGGCACGCGGCCGCGTCTGCGTGTCATCCTGAGGGAGCCCGAAGGGCGAGTCGAAGTTTTGCGGAAGTAGTCGTCGCAACGCGACGAGGGATGGAGCAAACCCGCCGATAGGCGGGATCTACTGAGAGTCTGATATACTTTTCCGAGGCTAAAGAACTGTTTTATCACAAAGGATGTAAGTTTGCCTATGTAGGGGTAGATCAGACTTTGAGGAGACCCCTTGCGGTTTTGCTTTTCGAAATTGCTGTAAAAGGAACTGCATATCCAAAGACAATGGGCAATTTCAAAAAGCAAAACTTCGACTCCGCAGGCTTTTCTCATTGCAACCTAAGGTACAACATTATTCCACGCCTGCTTCGCTCAGGGTGACCAAGTTGGCACAATGCTTTTGATTTAAGCGTAGTTTTGCTATGCCGACGTCAAAAACGATAAATCGTTTTTGGAACTGCAGTACGCTACCAAGTCGGCACAATGCTTCCGGCTTATGCGTAGGTTTGCTTCGCCGACGTCAAAAACGGCATTGCCGTTTTCGGAACCTTTGGATCAAAGCGCGAGGCCGTTTCCTTCCCGAAACAACATAACATTTGCGACCTTTGGCCGCAACTTCATTGGCGAAGCCGCTTCATTCCTTCACAAGGCTCAGCCACAGCGTGTCCTCGTTTTCACGGAACACGTCCACAAAGCCGAAGCGGACAGCCTCCAAAACGGAAAGGAAGATGGCCACCACCTCGCCCCGTGAATGGACTTCCAAAAACAAAGAATCAAAGGTGATGCGGGGGATCCTGCGCAGGGTGTCCGTGAGAAGCTCCATTTTTTCTTCCACGGTGTAGAACCGCTCCTCCTGCAGGGATTTGAACAGCTTGACCTCCTGCTTCTGAGCCCGTTCCGCCTCCAAGCGCAGGGTGATGCGGTCAAAGGCCTCCTGCAAAAGGGAAACGGCGTGTTCTCTGTGGTAGGTGGGGTCGGTCTGCTCCTCCGCAGGCTTGGTGAAGCGGTCGAAATAAATATCCGCCTGCTTTTTCAGGTAATCTGCGGCCAGCTTTGCTCTTTGGTGCTCCAAAAGGGCGTCTACCAGCACCTTACGGGGGTCTTCGCTGTCCTCGGGACGGGGCAGAAGCATCTTGCTCTTGATGAGCATAAGCTCCGCCGCCATGACGATAAACTCACCCGCCACCTCCATATCCAGCTTCTGCATGGAATCCAGATAGGCGTTGTACTGCTCGCAGATCTCCGCGATGGGAATGTCGAAAATATCGATCTTATGCTTGGAGATCAACGCCAGAAGCAGATCCAAAGGGCCTTCGTACTGTTCAATTTTCAGATTTACTTCCGCCATGGGCGTTTTTCTCCTTCAGAGGTTTATACAAAGCTAAAAATCAACTGTCCTAAATTGATGAAGGCGTTGCAGAGGGTCTCACGCAGCCACTCAAAGGGCAACCACAGGTAGTAATCCAGATAGGCAAACAGAGTGATCCGATCCGCCAGCATGGAGATCACCATGATCCCCAAGAAAATATAGCGGGTGTAATAACGAACCTGCAAATACTTTGCCGCCGTGTTGTTCGGTAGGAAGGCCACCAGAATGTTGGAGCCGTCCAAGGGGGGCAGAGGGATCAGGTTGAACAGGGCGAGACCCACGTTCAACAGCATGAGCATATATAAGGTATAGGAAAGCACTGCCATGGGGGAAACGGTGTCGCTGAGCCCCAGCTCAAAAAACAGCATCATGGGATTGTACCCGAATTGGGTCAATGCCCCCACGGCGATGCCGCACACCAAAGCAAGGCACAGGTTGATTCCCGGCCCTGCCATGGAGGTGATGGCAAGCCCCTTCTTGGGGTCCTTCATCAAGCGGATGTTCACCGGCACCGGCTTTGCCCAGCCGAAGCCCACAAAGAGCATCATCAAAAAGCCCACGGGGTCAATATGTGCCAAGGGATTTAAGGTCAATCTGCCCTGCATGCTTGCGGTGGGATCCCCCAGCTTGTATGCCGCGTAGCCGTGGGCAAACTCATGGATGGTCAGCGCCAGAACCACGCAGATCAGCTGGAGGATCATCAGCCCGATGGTGATGTTCATGGGCAGATCGGAATACAAAAGGTTAAAAATCATAGCTGCAAACCTTTCGGAGAAAGGGAAACTTACTTGATCTTGATCATGCTCTTTTCCCAGATCTCGGGTGCATCGTAGCCCATCATGGTGACCATGGTAGCGGCTACGTTGGCAAGACCGTACTTGCCCTCGATGCACTCGTATTTGTCGGAATAGAAATTATCGTAAATATAGCAGGGAACGGGGTTGAGGGTGTGGGAGGTCTTTGCCTTGGGAACACCGTTCTCGCCCAGCTTTGCTTCGCCGGTCTTCTTGTTGATCTCGTACATCTCGTCGGCGTTACCGTGGTCAGCGGTGATGATGGCAACACCCTGCACCTCGTCAACAGCCTTCAGAATACGCGCCAGACACAGATCAAGCGCCTCCATGGAGATCTTGGTAGCGGCAAAGGAGCCGGTATGGCCAACCATGTCGCCGTTGGGGAAGTTCACACGGAGAACGTCAAATTCGCCGGACTTCAGCTTTTCGATGAGCACGTCGGTGATCTCGGCGCACTTCATCCAGGGTCTCTGCTCAAAGGGAACCACGTCGGAGGGGATCTCAATGTATTCCTCCAGCTCCTCGGAGAACTTGCCGGAGCGGTTGCCGTTCCAGAAATAGGTTACGTGGCCGTACTTCTGGGTCTCGGAGATAGCCAGCTGCTTGATACCCTTGTTCACCAGGAATTCACCCATGGTGCCGGTGATCTCGGGGGGAGAAACCAGATAGCGGGAGGGGATATGGGCATCGCCGTCGTACTCCAGCATACCTGCAAAGAGAACTGCGGGAACGCGAACGCGGTCAAACTTATCAAAGTCTGCGCCTGCCTCAAAGGCCTTGGAGATCTCGATGGAACGGTCGCCGCGGAAGTTGAAGAAGATCAGGGAGTCGCCATCCTCAACGGTGCCCACGAGCTTGCCGTCTGCGGCGGTGGCGAAGGGAGGCAGATCCTGGTCGATGGCGCCGGTCTCTGCGCGCAAGGTATCGATGGCTTCCTTTGCGGAAGCAAACTGTCTGCCCTCACCCAGCACGTGGGTGTGCCAGCCCTTTTCCACCATTGCCCAGTTAGCTTCGTATCTGTCCATGGTGATCTGCATTCTGCCGCCGCCGGATGCGATGGCAACGTCAAAGGAATCGTCACGGAGATCTGCCAGATAGTCCTCGAAGGGGAGAACGTACTCCAAAGCGGAGGTCTCGCCCACGTCTCTGCCGTCCAGCAGGATGTGGATGCGCACGGTGGAAACACCCTCGTTCTTTGCCTGAGCAACCATCGCCTTCAGGTGGTCGATGTGGGAGTGTACGTTACCGTCGGAGAACAGACCCAAAAAGTGGAGGGTGGAGCCATTTGCCTTTACCCCGCCGATCAGGGTCTGCCAGGAGTCGGAAGCGTAGATCTTGCCGCTTTCAATAGCGCCGGAAACCAGCTTTGCGCCCTGGGCGAATACCTGTCCTGCGCCCAACGCATTGTGGCCAACCTCGGAGTTGCCCATGTCGTCGTCGGAGGGGAGACCTACCGCGGTGCCGTGGGCCTGCAGGAGGAAACGGGGATATTTTGCGTCCAGCATATCCAGAGTGGGGGTGTCTGCCGCGTAAACCGCGTTGCCTGCGGTGCGGGGGGTGTATCCTACGCCGTCCATAACGATGGTCAAAACAGGGCGTTTTTCAGTGCCGAAAATAGATTTGCTCATGTGTATCTTCCTTTAATAAATTGATTTTCGCCCATGAGGGCATTTTTATACAGAGTCAGTATACCACATTTCTTTTGGTATTGCAATATTTTTTTGGAATTTTTTTGAAGGGGAAGGTAGGGGAATAGGAACCTCATCCCCCATTGCGGAGATTAAGACAGTTCACCATTCCTTGCTTTGTACGCTCCGCAATGGTCCCCCTTCCCCAAAGGGGAAGGTTGGATCCCTTTGGGATCAGGAAATATTGTATGCCCCTTCGGGGCGGCACTTATGCCCTTGCTTTGGCTACGAGAGATTGCAATCAATTTTTCGCTCACCTTTGGTGAGCTGACCTTCCCCTTTGGGGAAGGGGGACCGATACGAGACGGAGCAACTCGCGTCCGTTCACTTTGAAAATTCTCGTAGCGGTGGATGAGGTTCCTATTGCAAAAACGGCAAAGCCGTTTTTGTCAAAAATAGTTGCCCTATCTCCCGCCGGCTCCTTCAGTCTCGCTTCGCTCGACAGCTCCCTCCCGGAGGGAGCCCTTTGTTCCGTAGCCGAGTCTTTTTTTATAAAACTTTATTTGTGCAAAATAACAACTGCCATTTTTGAAATAGACTTTGTCAGCAAGCTGGGATCGCTTCGGGGCGGGAAATAGGAACCTCATCCGATCCCTTTGGGATCTACCCACTTCCCCAAAGGGGGGAAGGTAGGGAAATAGGAACCTCATCCCCCATTGCGGAGATTAAGACAGTTCGCTGTTCCTTGCTTTGTACGCTCCGCAATGGTCCCCCTTCCCCAAAGGGGAAGGTTGGATCCCTTTGGGATCAGGAAATATTGTATGCCCCTTCGGGGCGGCACTTATGCCCTTGCTTTGGCTACGAGAGATTG
>JAZKZH010000033.1:0-29134 GCA_045612545.1 Eubacteriales bacterium | reverse complement strand
CCGTCTACATCACCAAATCCGGTGAGTTCTATACCGGCGCCCCCCTGCGGGAGATCAACCGATACAGAAACATCCCCGCCCTGCTGAAGGACTGCGTGAAGGTTGCCTTCGTTCCCCAGAACGGCAGAACCGCCATTGTCCGCACCCCCGGCAAGAGGTTTGGTAACAACGTGATCGCCACCCCCGACGTGGCATTCCCCATCGTCCACGGCACCAACGTGGAGGACGGTAACCTGCAGGGCTTCCTTGGCACTTTGGGTCTGCCCTACGTAGGGTGCGACGTGCTTTCCTCTGCGGTGGGCATGGATAAATACGTGATGAAATCCGTCCTGGCGGCGGAGGGCATCCCCGTATTGCCTGCTTTGCGGTTCCGCGCCTCCGTTCCCATGGAGGAGATCGCGGAAAAGGCGGAAAAAGAGATCGGCTACCCCCTCATCGTCAAGCCGGTGAACCTTGGCTCCTCCGTGGGCATTTCCAAGGTGGCAGACAGAGAAGAGCTTTTTGCGGCCTTGGACTTGGCCTTTACCTTCGCAGACGTGGTGCTGCTGGAGCGCGCCGTGGTGCAGCTTAAGGAGATCAACTGCTCCGTGCTGGGCGACGAGGACGGTGCAGAGCCTTCCGTGCTGGAAGAGCCTGTGGCGCAGGATAAGATCCTCTCCTACAAGGACAAATACATGGACGGCGGAAAGGGCGGCAAGAACGGGGGCAAATCCTCCGGCATGGCTTCCCTGAAGCGGAAGATCCCCGCGGAGATCCCCGACTCCGTTGCGGAAGAGATCAAGGAGCTGGCCGTCAAAGCCTTCCTCGCCATGGGTTGCTCCGGTCTGGTGCGCATCGACTTCATGCTGGACATGGCGGAAAACAAGGTATATCTCAACGAGATCAACACCATCCCCGGCTCTCTGGCCTTCTACCTTTGGGAGCCTGCGGGTGTGAAATACCCCGTACTGCTGGATCGCCTGCTTTCCCTTGCCACCAAACGTGCAAGAAAGCAAAGCGAGCTGACCTATTCCTTCGATACCAACGTCTTCGCCATGGGCGGCGGCTTCGGCGGCGCAAAGGGAACAAAGGGGTGAACCCCGGTAAAACCCCGGTAAACCCCGGGTAAAAATTTGCATAAGAGAAAGGCTATGCCGCCAATTGGTGACATAGCCTTTTGTTTATGGAGTTTGTGGGGGTTAATCTAATACGGGAGAATAACCGAACTGAATGTGACCGTCTCTGATATAAACGGAGATAACGATCACGCTGTTGTCCTCGGAAACATAAGCAGCCATTTTATTGTTGAATTCGGCAACTTCATTTGCAGAGTCGCCCATCCAAGCGAGCAGAGCTGCCGTTCCATTTTTTCCATTATAGCCGTTTTCGTAGATCTCTCTACCCTGAGAAGCACCAGCAAGCAAGGTGTTAAGATAGTTGTTTGCATCGGATTTTGCCTGACCGCTTGTATGGTATTCGGAACGCAGGTTTGAACAAGTTTCACAAGTGGAGCCATCCTTAAAGGTTCCGTAAAAGGTTCTGGGGAAGGTCGGCGCATTTTTGAAGGCGGAGTCCAATTTGCTATTATTAATGCCGAGAAGAGACATAGCAGAATCGCCGTAATCCTTGATGTTGGAAATGTGAGCACTAGAATGATCATCCGGATCGTTCGCATCTATGTAGTTAGCAAGACATGTGTTGTACGCAAGTCTCGTGCCCGAGAAAAACTCTCTTTGAGTAAAGCCATATCCCATTTCAGTTCCGGTAGGAGATTCCCAGTTGGAAAGCAATGCCGCCTGAGCTGAAGGGTTTTGTGCCAAATAGTCCGCCATAGCAAGCATCAACTCACCGCTGTCCTTGTAATCTTTACTGATAACCTGCTTGGGGCCAACTATGGTCGCACCCAAAACCTTTGCAGTAATGGCACCATTTTTATATTCAAGACCTGTTCCCACAACCGTTTTACAGCCGTGCAACCAATCAAGCGTCGTGGCACCAGTTTGAGATATTTCAGAAACCATATCGCCTGCCTTGGAGAAGAATACGTCACCGGCAGCTGCGTTCCATCCGCCATAAGACAAACCAATCGAGGCGTACTCATCACCCAGTACGGATCTCAGCACAGCGTCAAGAGTATCATTTGCATCATCTTGCGGGATGGTTTTGATATACTTGGTGCCGTCAACCGGGTTTTGGCCAAGCACAATATAACCCAAAGGCACGTCAAGACCTGCCTCATTAACGGTCAGCTCCAATGCACCCGTACCGTACGCAATCTGCAGAGCGTGGGTAATTTCATCCACCAACTGAATGTCATTGGCTTTCTTGGATTCATCAATGTATCCGGTGAAGACCGGCACTGCCACGCCGACCAGAATTGCCATGATTGCGATCACGACAATCAGCTCGACCAGCGAAAATCCTTTGTTCATAAGAAATTCTCCTTTTATATGTTTTTTATTTTTCATCTTCACAGTTTTGTCTACCCTACATTATGATGATATTTTGAAAAAAATCAAGAGGGTACGCACCAATAGCATAAACTCCGACACGAAACCGCACTTTGGGGTTCTCCAAACACCCCACCATGCCGAAAAACAACCCCGTTCTGTCATCCCAAGTCGGCGCATGGCTTTGTACTATGCACAGCTTTGTTTCGCCGACGTTAAAAACGGCTTTGCCGTTTTTACAATTGGAACCTCATCCACCGCTACGAGAATTTGCAAAGCGAACGGACATGAGTTTCTCCGTCTCGTATCGGTCCCCCTTCCCCAAAGGGGGGAAGGTGAGCTCACCAAAGGTGAGCGAAAAATCGATTTCAATCCTTCGTAGCCGAAGCAATGGCGAGAAAATAAGCGAATCCTATTTCCCGATCGCGAAGCGATCCAACCTTCCCCTTTGGGGAAGGGGGACCATTGCGGAGCGAACAAAGCAAGGAACAGCGAACTGTCTTAATCTCCGCAATGGGGGATGAGGTTCCTATTCCCCTCCCCGAAGCGATTCAACCTTCCCCTTTGGGGACAAGGGTAGATCCCAAAGGGATCGGATGAGGTTCCTATTTCCCGATCGCGAAGCGATCCAACCTTCCCCTCCCGGGGAAGGGGGACCATTGCGGAGCGTACAAATCAAGGAACAGCGAACTGTCTTAATCTCCGCAATGGGGGATGAGGTTCCTATTTTCCATAAAGGAGCTTTCCATGAAACACAATAAAGACTTAACCCCCTTTGCCCAAGAGCTTCGCAAAAATATGACGAAGGAAGAGCAGAAGCTGTGGTATCAATTCCTGAAAAACCACCCTGTGCAGTTCAACACACCGCCGACGTCAAAAACGGCTTTGCCGTTTTTACAATTTGCAATAGGAACCTCATCCACCGCTACGAGAATTTTCAAAGTGAACGGACATGAGTTTCTCCGTCTCGTATCGGTCCCCCTTCCCCAGAGGGGGGAAGGTCAGCTCACCTGCGGTGAGCGAAAAATCGATTTCAATCCTTCGTAGCCGAAGCAATGGCGAGAAAATATACGAATACCATTTCCCGATCGCGAAGGGGCATACGATCATTTCCGCCTCCCCTTTAGGGGGAGGCCTCGCCTTCCCCTCCCGGGGAAGGGGGACCATTGCGGAGCGTACAAATCAAGGAACAGCGAACTGTCTCGATCCTCGCAATGGTGGATGAGGTTCCTATTTCCCTACCTTCCCCCTTTGGGGAATAAGGGTAGATCCCAAAGGGATCGGATGAGGTTCCTCTTGACAAACCCGAACAAATGTGCTATACTGCCAACACGAACAAGTGTTCGCATTTCGTTTTTCATCACATTTTGAAAGGAGAATCAAGCTATGTCTATGAAAATCATGCTGGATGCAGGGCATCACGGGAACTACAACCCCTCCCCCGTTTTGGAGGGATATTACGAAAGCCACGCCATGTGGAAGCTCCATTTGTACTTAAAGGAGGAGCTGGAATCCTACGGCTTTACGGTGTCCACCACCCGAAAGGACTTGGAAACCGACCTACCTTTGCTGGACAGAGGGATGGCGGCAGAGGGTTACGATCTCTTCCTTTCCCTCCATTCCAACGCCTACAAGGACACGGCCGTAGACCGTGTGGAGGTGTACAGCCCCATCCCCGTCAAAGATACAACCGGCAACGGGCAGATCTTGGGCAAGGCCTTATCCTTGGCGGTTGCCCGCTGTATGGGGGTCAGCGAGGGAGTCTGCAAGACCAAGGAAAGCAAGGTCTACAAGGACACGGAGTATTACGGCGTTATGCGAGGAGCTTGCAAGGCGGGCGTCCCCTTGTATTTCATTCTGGAGCATTCCTTCCACACCAATCCCTACGCCGCAAAATGGCTTTCCGACGAGAACAACCTGAAAAAGCTGGCAAGAGAGGAGGCCTTGGTTTTTTATCGTTTCTTTGCTATCTGCCGTGAGGAAGATGTTTTTCCCGAGGGAGACGTGAATCTGGACGGCAAGTTGGACGGAGAGGACGTAAAGACCCTGAAGGAAGCCATCCTGAAAGGAAAAACGCTGACGGAACAGCAAAAGAAAACCGCCGACATGAATGCCGACGGCTTGGTAAACGGATTGGATCATCTCATCCTCAAAGCATTGCTTGCGGATTAAAGAAACAGGCTTTCCGCCGTGGTGTGGTAGATCAGCTCTTTTTCCTCTAAGGTGAGGGGCAGGGCATCGATCTGCTCCAAGGCGAAATCCGGATTCCAAAGGGGGTAATCGGAGCCGAACATCACCTTTTCCACCCCGTGAAGGCGGATCAGGTCCACAAGCTCCATGGGGGACATTCCCAGAAGTGCTTCGCTGGTATCGGTATACACCCCCGTGCCGATGAGGTACTTCTTGGCATCCTCCCACACGTGGTAGCCGCACATATGGGCGGCGATGATCTTCAAATCGGGAATTTCCTCCGCGATCCTGCGCACCCTTTTGGGGGTGGAGAAATCCGTGTTGGGGTCGCCAACGTGGAAGATGATGGGCTTCCCCTTGGCGGCGATGTGGCGGTAGACCTCCATGGGGATCTCATCGTCCACAAAGAATTTCTGGAAATCGGAGTGGATCTTCACGCCCTTGGCGCCCAGAGCGAAGCATCTGTCCAGCTCTGCCACGGAGGCCTCCACACCCATGGCAGGGTGGAAGGAGCAAAGAGGGATAAAGCGGGGATGGCTTGCGGCCACCTCCAGCATATAGTCATCCCCCACCGTGGGCTTGGCGGGGTTCAAGGTGGCGGAGGAGATGACAAATTCCATCTCCGGGTGCTTGGCAGAGCCTGCCAGCAGACCCTCCACGGTACCGTCCCCCTGGCGGGAGAGGTTGTAATAGTTTTTGATGTTGTCCGCCGCACGGAGGGCAACCTTTTCGGGGAATACGTGCACATGAGTATCGATGATCTTCATAAGCGTTTTCTCTTTATGTTGACATGGAAATGATGAAACGGGAATGACAAACGGGGCGCCGTGGACGTCGACATATCAACGCGTCATCCTGAGGGAGGAGGGAGCAATACGTTACGATAGAGATAATACAAAACGTTCCCGACGAGTCGAACTCGAACGAGTGACGTTAGTCCGAGTGAGAGGCTTGAGCCGCCACGCGGCGAAAGAGGATCTACTGCGAGTCTGATGTTCCTTTTTTGCCAAAGAAAATGTAACTTTCCCCGTGTAAGGGTAGATCAGACTTTTAGGAGATCCCTTCGACCTGCAAGCAGGTCTCGGTTTTGCTCCATCCCTCGTCGCGTTGCGACGACTGCTTCCGCAAAACTTCGACTCCAAAGGCTTTTCGTTTTACGGTGCAAGATATTTTGGCATACCACGCCTTTTTCGCTCAGAATGACGGCATAACCCTTTTTGAGGCGTCATCCTTGTGGTTTTGCTCCATCCGCTGCGTACTTACCCGCAAAAC
Source organism: Eubacteriales bacterium (assembly GCA_045612545.1). Taxonomy (GTDB): domain Bacteria; phylum Bacillota; class Clostridia; order Oscillospirales; family CAG-382; genus Coliplasma. The sequence goes on along the minus strand of JAZKZH010000033.1, from coordinate 23,243 downwards.
AAAACGGGAATCGACAGAGCAATTCCCGTGGTTGTTATAAATGCGCGGTTGGTTCTGTAGGATTATTCTTCGTCCTCGTCGTCCTCTTCGCACTCTTCGCAAACGACGTTGAGCATCTTGCCGCAAGCGGGGCATTCCAACTGCTCGCAATCTTCCAGCTCCTCTTCCTCGATGCAGATCACTTCACCGCAAGCGGGGCATTCCAGCTCAACGATGTCGTCATCATCGCAGCAATCGCAATCGCAATCGCAGTCGCAATCGCAATCGCAATCATCCAAACCGTAAACCTCGGTCTCAACCTCAGCCAGGTCGGTATCCAGCTCGTCGATGTAATCACGCATCAGCGCGGTCTCTTCCTCCAGATCGGAAACTGCAAGAGAGATATCCTCCAGCAGGTCGGCGATGGTGGCGAACAGCTTGCCCTCGTCAGAGGATTCACTGATCTTCATGCCTGCCATCAAACCCTTCAGGTATGCAGCCTTTTCAGAGATAGTCATGATTATTTCACCCTTTCAAGATATTCGCCGGTACGGGTATCGATACGGATCATTTCGCCCTCGTTAATGAACATGGGAACCTTGACCTCTGCACCGGTCTCAACCTTAGCGTTCTTGGTTACGTTGGTAGCAGTGTTACCCTTAACGCCGGGCTCTGCCTCAACGATCTTCAGCTCTACGAACATGGGAGGCTCAACGGAGAACACGTTGCCCTTGTAGGAAAGAAGCTTACAGATGGATTCTTCCTTCACGAACTTGAAGGAATCGGGGAGCTTATCCTCTTCAACGGGAACCATATCGAAGGTCTCCATATCCAGGAAGTAGTACAGACCGCTGTCGTTGTAGCTGTACTGCATTTCTCTGCGGTCAACAGTTGCGGTGGGGAACTTTGCGGTGGGGTTGAAGGAGGTCTCGATCACAGCACCGGAAATGACGTTTCTGTACTTGGTACGAACAAACGCCGCGCCCTTACCGGGTTTTACGTGCTGGAATTCGATGACCTGCATGACCTGACCATCCATCTCGAAGGTCAGACCGTTTCTGAAATCACCTGCTAAAATCATTGGTTTATCCTCCTTAAATTCTTCCCTGCAAAAGCAGAAAAGAAGTCATATTATTTCTGCGTACCATTCTATTACATTTTTCCTCGTTTGTCAAGAGGATTTTGGGAATTTACAGCTCCAGAAGTTGTTTTTCGCTGACCGTCAGGTCTTCACAGCCGTTTTCGGTGACCAAAACCAAGTCCTCGATTCTCACGCCGTACTTGCCCTCCAGGTAAATCCCCGGCTCCACGGTCTGGAACTGACCGATCTCAAAGGGGATCTCACTGCGGAAGTTGGAGGAAGGCGCTTCGTGGATCTCCAGCCCAAGGGAATGCCCTGTGCCGTGGCCGAAGTAGTCTCCGTAGCCTGCCGCCTTGATGATGTCTCTGGCAGCGGCATCCACTGCCTTGCCGGTCATCCCCGGCTTCATGGCGGCGATGGCGGCTTTCTGTGCGGTGAGCACGGTGTTGTAGATGTGCTTCATCTCCTCATCCGCCTTGCCCAGCACCACGGTGCGGGTCATATCGGAGCAATAGCCGTTGTATCTTGCGCCGTAGTCCATGGTCAGGAAGGAATTTTCCGTCAGCACCACCTTCCCCGGAACGCCGTGGGGCAGGGAGCTTTTCTTGCCGGAAACGGCAATGGTCTCGAAGGCCAAGCCGTCCGCGCCGTTTTTACGCATGAAGTATTCCAGCTCTGCGGCAACCTCCAGCTCGGTAAGTCCCGGACGGATAAAACCGCAGATGTGGGTAAAAGCCGCGTCGGTAATGGATTGGGCTACGCGGATGCTTTCGATCTCCATGGGGGTCTTGATACGGCGGAGCTTGTCACACAAACCGGAGATCTCCGTAAGCTCTACCCCCTCCAAGGCCTCCTCCAAGCGGCGAAGCTGGCTTACCGTGGTTCTGCTACCGTCGTAGGCCACCTTCTTCATGCCCTTTTCCTTGGCGTATGCGCCCATATCGCCATACAGCTTGGAGAAGAGAATGGGACGTACGTCGGCGTATACCCCGCCTCTTGCCGCCTCGATGTAACGGGAATCGGTGAGGAGCAGGGTCTCGTCAGCCCCCACCACCACGCCGCCGTCGGTAAAGGGGAAGCCGGTTGCCCAATGCTGGGACACCTCGTCCATCAGAATCGCGCCGTCAATTCCTTTTTCCTGCAGCTCCAAAAATAATTTTCTTCCGTTTTCCATGGGAAAATACTCCTTATCGTTCAGATTTTATAACGCTTCCAGCATGGCGAACAGAAATTCACCGTGCTGAAAAATATGCACCGCGCACAGGGAAAGATTCATCAGTCCTGCCGCCAGCCCTCCAAGCTTTAAGGGAGAGGGCAGCTTCACCACCATAGCCATCACGCCGAAAAACGCCCCCAGCAGGCACAGCACCGCTACGCCGAAAAACCACCCTGCGGTTTGCAAAAAGGCGTAAAGATCCACCCCGGAAAAGGACAACAGCCCCTCCGGATCAGCTTCCATTTCCACGGGATATTCCAGCATACCGAATATCAAGGCGAAAAGCAGTGACAGGATCAGGAACACGATCCCCGTGATGGGCTTTTTCTCACGTTGTTTGGTCATAAAAGCAACTCCTTTTCTACTGAAAAAGTCTCAGCCAAAGATGGCCGTAAGCTACGAAGAAATGTATCAGCAAGCCAAGGTTCAAAGAGATGCTGCCGCAACCCATGAGTTTCCGCAGCCTTCCCTCCGAAAGGATGGCGGCACCGATGGCAAATGATATCCCGGAAAGCAGCAACAGCGGAGATATCCACAAAAAGCCGTAACCAAAGACCCAAACCGCCGCAATAATTCCCAGCGCCCCGGTGGCTTCACCAACATCTTCCGGGAGCGAGAAGGGTTGGTCGATCAACACCTCAAATGTCGCAAACAACGCGGTGCAGACAAGGGAAAGCGCCAACAGAACGATCCCCGTGATGGGCTTTTTCTCACGTTGTTTGGTCATAAAAGCAACTCCTTTTTTCAAGAGATCAGATAGTCCCCTCCGGGAGCATGATGTTCATGGATACCAGCACCACGATGAAGAAGAACAGTAGGATCAGTTGCAGAACGAACAGAGCTTTCCCCGCTTTTTTCAGCTTGCCTTCCCCCAAAAGGGCGGCAACGTAGGCGAATACGACCCCCATGCACAACGCGCCGAAGGAGCCGAGCGCACTGGCTATGAACATCAGTATATTTTTCACCGCCTCCCCGAAGGAAGGGTTGGTCTCCATGGTGGAGATCAGAAACGAGACAAAGTAAAAGCCGAATCCCAGCAAGCACCCCAGAGAAAGAGCCAAGCAGGCGATGGAAAAGATCATTTTCAGTTTGGTTTTCATGGAGTTGTCCTTTCGTTAGGGGGAATAGGAACCTCATCCGATCCCTTTGGGATCTACCCACTTCCCCAAAGGGGAAGGTTGGATCGCTTCGCGATCGGGGAATAGGAACCTCATCCACCGTCTGCGGAGATAGGTATCGTTCACCATTTCTTGCATTTTCCGTCCGCATACGGTCCCCCTTCCCCAGAGGGGAAGGTTGGATCCCTTTGGGATCGGAGAATATCGTATATTTATGGCTTCGGATACGCAGGATTGAAATCGATTTTCTGCACACCGCAGGTGTGCCTACCTTCCCCCCTCTGGGGAAGGGGGACCGATACGAGACGGAAAAACTCATGTCCGTTCACTTTGAAAATTCTCGTAGCGGTGGATGAGGTTCCTAGGCGAAACAAAGCTACGCATAGTACAAAGCCATGCGCCCCACGCTTTCCACCGCAGTTCAAAAAAACGATTTATCGTTTTTAACGTCGGCGAAACAAAGCTGTGCATAGTATACAGCCATGCGCCGACTTGGACTTTGGGATGAGGTTCCTATTAAGTCTCAAATTGCAAGCGCCGTATACTCTGCGCCCAGCTTTTTCAACGTATCTTCCTCTCTGCTTGTACAGCAAAGCAGGAAGATCTGGTGCTTTTCCCCTGCAAGAGCAAGCACCTTCAGCATGGCCTTCAAGCGGTCGTCGTCCAATCTTCCGAAGGCATCGTCCAGCACCAAGGGCATTCCCGCCCCTTCGTAGAACAGCTCTGTCAATGCCAATCGCAAGGAAAGGCTTGCGCTGTCCTTTGCCCCTGCGGAAAGATAATCGCAATCACGGGTGACCCCGTTTTCATCCTGCAATTCCATAGCAAGGCGGGTATCCACGGACAAGGAGGGATACTTCCCCTCCGTTGCCACGGCGAAATACCTTCCCGCCATCTCCCCAACACGGGGCGCCACAAGGCTCTTCATTTGGTTGGAGGCCTCCTCGATCCCCGCACGGGCGGCCTCATAGGCCTCGTAACGGGCATAAGCCTCCTCCAGCCTTGCCTTCACCGCATTCCGCTTGCCGGTAAGCACACCGGGGTCTGCGCCCCTGCCCTCGATGACGGCAATACGGCGCTGGGTAGCCACAGCCTTGTCCCCCATCATGCGGGACTGCTCCTCCAAGAAGCGAATCTCACGCTCCACGGCGGCACGGTCTCTTTCGGGAGCCTTGGCATCCCGCGCCAGCTCCTCCAAGGCGGAAAGCTCCACCCCTTCCATGGCGATCTGTGCGGTACGCTCTGCGGTACGGTAGGCGGCAAGCTTTTTTTCCGTATCAAAGCAGGCGTTTTCCAATGCCGCAAGATCCTCTGCACTGCAGGTCTCGATGCTCTGCCCGAGAACCTCCAAGGCGGCCTTCAATGCGGATTCCGCCTCCTCTGCTTCACCGCGGGCGTCTGCGATCATCCGCTGACGGTGCTGCTCCAAGGCGTTCTGCTTGGCCTCTGCGGCGGCAGTTTTTTGGGCATAAGCCTCCCGCGCGGCCTTGGTCTTCCCTGCGGAAAGAAGGTGCAAAACCAAGCTGCCCCCACCCAATACCAGGGCAACCACACCTGCGATCAGCTGCACAAAGCACAGCCCGATTCCCGCCGCCAAGGCAAGCATCCCCAGCACAAGCAGGAGATGTCCGCCACCCTTGGGAGGTGCTTCCTCTATGGTGACCTCCTCACGGGGGAGGTTTTCTGCATTTTGCAATTTCTTTTTGGCACTGCCGTACCCTCTGAACGCCTCTGCGGCGGCACGCACCTGCGCAGTCTCTGCCTCGCCGGAGGCTTCCTTGGCTTGCAGGTAGGCTTCCTTTGCCTGCTCTGCTTCCTTTTGGATACGCAACAAATTCTTCAGCTTCAAGGCGGCGTCGTAGCGGCGGAGGTTTTCCAGCTCCGCCTCCACCAAGGCCGCGCGCTTGCGGTTTGCTTCCAAAAGCTTCTTCTGCTTTTCCTCCTCGGCGCGAAGCTCCTCCAGCTCCTTCCGCTCCTCTGCAGCTTCCTGCAGGGCGACCTCCAGGGCGGCAAGCTCACGCTCCATGGCAGGGATCCTTCCGCTGCCCGCCCTTCCCTTCAGCTCGTTTTTGGCTTTGGTCAGGCGCTCCATGGCCTTCCCCGAGCTGCTTTGCTCGTCTGCGGAAACGGCCACGTTCTGCAATTGCTCTGCCAGCACCCCATCCTTGTTCTGAGGCAGGGTAAGCTGACGGAAGAACAGCGTGCGGGAGAATACCTCCTCGGACACGCCGAAAAGCAGTTCTCCGGGAATCTCCCCGGCAGGCAGGGTTCTTCCCGTAGCGGTCTCCGTGATGGTGCAGGACTCCTTGGTTCCCTCGGAAACGCGGGAGACACGGTACAGCTTGTCCCCCACCCAAAGGGTAACGCTTCCCTCCGCCTTGGGAGTGTCCCAGGGGGTGTAAAGCTTTTTATCGTTTTCGGCAAGCTCTTTCTTCCTGCCGTCGGTAAATCCGTAGAAAACAAATTTCAAAAACGCCGCAAGGGTGCTTTTGCCGCTTTCGTTGGGGGCGGCGAGAACGTTCAGCCCCGCGTTCGGCGTCAAAACCCTGTTTTTCAGCTTGCCGAAGGCGATGATCTCTATTTTTTCAATACGCAGATCCTGCATACCCTCACTCCTCTCCCCCGTCCTCGGTGACGTTGCGATCATCCAACGCCAGCAGTCCGTATTTCAAAGCATCTGACGGGATCTCCCCTTTTTCGATCTTTTCCGCCATCAAGCGGTAGAAAACGCCCTTTAAGGTGTTGCTTTTTTCCAGTTCGGTGAAGCGGGGGGCAAGCACCGTGCGATCCTTGATCTCGACGGAAGCGGGATACTCCGCGCTGTGGGAGATCTCTCCGGGCAGGATCACCAGCCCTTCCTCCACCTCGCCTACCAGGATCATCCGCAGGACGGTCTCTCTGCCGTAGGTGATGGCGGTCTTCCGCAGCTTTTCCAGCACCTCCGCCCGGGAAAGCCCCGTGACGTCTACGGTGGCGATCTCATAGCGATGGTTGGAAATGGGAATGAATTTCGCCGCCACGTTGCCCTTTTCCACCGCGCCGAACAAGAAGCCCTTGTAGCCGGTTTCGTCAAAGCCTCTGCCGCGGATACAGCCGGGGTACGCCCAGAAAACCTCCCCTTCCTTTTGCAGCTCCGTGCCCTTGTGGATATGCCCCAGGGCTACGTAGTCGAAGCCGCTTCTTGCCAAGTCCTCCTTGGTGAAGGGGCAATAGGGAGAGCTGCTGCCACCATCCAGATCCCCGTGACAGCAAAGGAGGTTGATGCGGGAGGAATCCTTGTGGGGGTAGCCCAGAACGGGATTTGCCCCGCCGTTTCTGCCGTCAAAGGCAAAGCCGTACACGTCCACGCCCAGATCGTCCAGACGGACACGCTCCTTTTCACTGCCGAAGATATGCACGTTGGAGGGAAGCTTCATGCTACGGTAGGGCGAGCCTGCGGTGAGAGGGTCGTGGTTGCCGGGAGACACGAAAAAGCGGCACTCCGGGCAGGAGGCAAATTCACGCTCCAGCAGAGAAAGTGTCTCCGGGGTGACGGAATTGCCGTCAAAAAGATCCCCGCTGATCAGGCAAATTGCCACCTTTTGCTGACGGATGTACAGCATGATGGAGGACAGATCCCCCCGTAATTCCGTACGGCGGCGCTCCGCCTCGGAGGGAGAGCGCAGGGAAAAGGGGGCGTCCAGATGAAGGTCTCCGCAATGTAAAAACTTAATCATACTTACAACTTCCTTTTATGTTCAAAGGGTGATAAAGGCGCTCATGGTGCCACGCTCTGCCCCCATACGGCGATGAGAGAAGAAGTATTCCCCGTGGCAACGGGTGCAGGTATACGCTGTATCGATGTGCTCCTCCGCAAGCCCCGCTTCCAGCAGGATACGGCGGTTTGCCAAGGTGAGGTCAAGACGGTGCTTCCCCGCTTCCCCGTCGGGAGCGAAGCAATCCCCGAACTCCCCGATTTGCGAAAAGGCGTGATACACGTCCTCCCCCACTTGGTAACAGCACTGCCCGATGCAGGGGCCGATGGCGGCAAGGATGTCCTTGGGGTTACTTCCGTGGGAGGCCATTTCCTTCACGGCGTTTTCCCCGATCCTTCCCACCGTTCCCCGCCAGCCTGCGTGGACGGCGGCGCATACCCTGCGCTTGGGATCGTACAGCAAAATCGGCACGCAATCCGCAGTGCGGACGGAGAGGAGGAGGTTCGGAGTCTTACTCACCAGCCCGTCCACCCCGAAGTCAAACTTGGGTCGGGTGGTGCCCACCCCGCGGTGGGCGTCGCTTACGGTGATGCAAAAGGAGGTGTGGGCTTGGTAGGAACGGCAGATATCCCCCGCCGTCAGCCCGAAAAGCTCCGCCGCAATACGGTAGTTTTCCAGCACGTTTTCCTCGGTGTCGGTGATCTTCCCCACTCCGGAAGCAAAATTCCAGCCCCCGAATACCCCCTCGCTGACGCCGCCCTTGCGGGTGGCGAAGAAATGCTTTGCCCCCACACTGTCAAGCAGCGGAGAGGTCAGAAAAAAAGCATTGCCTTTTTGGTGAAGACGGAAGTGGCCGACCATGGAAAACCTCGTTTTGGTATAGTTATTTTTATTATATCAAATCGGGAAAGGAAATGCAATAAGATTTTGGAAAAATAAAAAGACAACCGGGTGCATACGAGCAAAAAAGGAACCCTCGCGAGTTCCTTTTTTTGTTTTTCTTAATATGTTAATATGCAACGCCCTGAGCGATCATGGACTGTGCAACCTTCTCGAAGCCGGCGATATTTGCGCCTGCTACCAAATTGCCTTCCATGCCGTACTTCTCTGCGGCCTTGTATGCGTTGTGGAAGATGCCGATCATGATGCCGTGAAGCTTATTGTCCACTTCCTCAAAGCTCCAGCTGTAACGCATGGAGTTCTGGCTCATCTCCAGAGCGGAGGTAGCCACGCCGCCTGCGTTGGCCGCCTTTGCAGGCCCGAAGAGAATGCCGTTCTGCTGGAACACAGCGATGGCCTCGGGGGTGGAGGGCATATTTGCGCCTTCCGCAACTGCCACGACGCCGTTTGCCACCAGAGCCTTTGCGGATTCCTCATCCAGCTCGTTCTGGGTAGCGCAGGGCAGAGCGATGTCGCAGGGAACGGTCCAGATGCCCTTGCAGCCGGGGGTGAAGGTTGCGCCTTCAACGCGGGCAGCATACTCGGAAATACGGGCACGCTCAACCTCCTTGATCTGCTTCATCACGTCAAGGTTGATACCGTTCAGATCCACTACGTATCCGGAGGAGTCGGACATAGCGATGACCTTACCGCCCAAGGTGGTAGCCTTTTCTGCGGCGTAGATGGCCACGTTACCGGAGCCGGAAACCACAACGTTCTTGCCGGTGAAGGAATCGTTCTTCATGCAGGAGAGCATCTCCTGAGTAAAGTAGCAAAGACCGTAGCCGGTAGCCTGCTTACGCGCCAAAGAGCCGCCGTAGGTGAGGCCCTTACCGGTGAGCACGCCGGTGAACTCGTTGCGCAGTCTCTTGTACTGACCGTAGAGGAAGCCGATCTCTCTTGCACCTACGCCGATGTCACCTGCGGGAACGTCGGTGTCTGCGCCGATGTGCTTGGCAAGCTCGGTCATAAAGCTCTGGCAGAAGCGCATGATCTCCTGGTCGGATTTGCCCTTGGGATCAAAGTCACTACCGCCCTTACCGCCGCCGATGGGCAGGCCGGTCAAGCTGTTCTTAAAGGTCTGCTCGAAGCCCAGGAACTTGATAACGGAAAGGTTAACGGAGGGGTGCAGACGCAGACCGCCCTTGTAGGGACCGATGGCAGAGTTGAACTGCACGCGGTAGCCGCGGTTCACCTGCACGTTGCCGTTGTCGTCAACCCAGGAAATACGGAACACGATGGTACGCTCAGGCTCCACCAAGCGCTCCATGATGCCCCACTTTTCGATGGAAGGATCCTGCGCCACCACGGGCTCCAGGGATTCAAACACCTCTTTGACAGCCTGAAGGAATTCCTTCTCGGTACCGTCCCGCTTTTCTACCTGCTCGTATACTCTGGCAAGATAAGGATTTTGAAAGCTCATATCAATTCTCCTATTCACTCATTATGAAATTTATGCTCCTATCATACCTCATAGAACAATGTTTGTCAAGAGAAAACCCGTCGTTTTTGCAATTTTTTATGGATCGGGTTTCATATTTTGCACAGACGGCTCCCCGAGGAGATCAAATCTTGACAGACAGAAGGTTTTGTGGTATACTGATCTTCGCATGAACAAGCACATTCTGCCCACCGAAGAGGGGCATGACAAGAAAAGGATCTTCTCTTATGGCAACATATATGATCGATTACGAAAACGTAAAGACCGGCGGTCTCAACGGAATCTCCCGCTTGACGGCGGAGGACAGGGTGATCATTTTTTACAGTGAGAACGCAAACCGCCTCACCTTTGATCTTCACCGCCGATTGATGGAATGTCCCGCCAAGATCGAGTACCGCGAGGTGCTGGTGGGCGGTCACAACGCCTTGGATTTCCAGCTGGTAACCTATCTGGGCTACCTCATCGCCAAGGATCCCATGGGGCAGTATCTCATCATCAGCTACGACAGAGGCTTTGAATACGTGGTGAACTTCTGGCGGAAGGACGGTCTTTGCATCGGTCTTTTGCCCTATCTGAAGGATCCCTCCTACGCCCTTTCCAAAGTGGTCAGAGGTGAGATCTGCAAGGCGGACACCGCAGAGGAAGCCGAGGAGGAAGCCGTAGTAGAGTTTGTCTCCTCTGAAGAAGCTCCCGTGGCAGTCCCTGCTCCCGAGGCAGTCCCTGTGGAAGAAACCGAGGCAGTCCCCGTGGAAGAAACCGAAGCAGCTCCCGAGGCAGTCCCTGCGGAAGAACCCGCGGAAGCGCCGCAAGAAGAACCCATTGAAGAAGCGCCCAAGGCGGAGGAAGCACCCCAAAAGCCCTCCAAGAAGGCCGCCCCCAAGAAGCACACCTCCAAAAAGCCCAAGGTAGAGCTGAAGGAAGCCCCCGCAGAGGAGCCGAAAGCAGAAGAGCCAAAAGCAGAGGAGCCCAAAAAGCCGTCTGCCATGGAGATCCCTACCGTGGAGGCTCTGCGTGAGCTGTTGGGAGATCTGCTGGCAGACGATCCCGAAGCACGATTTGTCCGCAGTGCGTTGGAAAAATACAAAACCAAGCTGGGGCTGAACAACGCCTTGGTGAAGAACTTCGGCAACCAGCGTGCGGGAGAGATCTACCAGAAGGTGAAGCCCTTCGTCAACGAGAAAAAGAAGAAATAAGCGCAAAAAAGAGCTCTCACGCAACAGCGAGAGCTCTTTTTGTTGTTTTCTTAGTCCTCGGACTTCTTCTTGCCAGCGAAGATGGCGATGAGAACGGCAGCAATTGCCAGACCTACCACAACGCCTGCGATGAGAATGATGCGCTTCTTCTTTTTGGAACGACGAGCAGCTTCCTCAGCTTCGTATTCGTCCAGCTCATCCTCCAGATCAGCAATCTCTTCGTTGAGAAGCTCTACTTCATCAACCTCAACGTCTTCTTCGTTGCCGAAGGTGTATTCCTTGTTCAGCTCTTCCATGATTGTTTCTCCTTTGTTTTTTATGTTTTTTTCTTTTTTGTCAGGTCAAGATCCCTTCCAGCAAGGAAAGGAATGCGGCCATCTCCTCCGGGGTGTTTTCCTCCCCTAAGGTGATCCGAAGCCCTTGAGATGCCTCGTTTTCACAAAAGCCCATGGCCAGCAACGTGGGACTCGGGGTATGACTGCCGCTGTGGCAAGCCGAGCCGGCGGAAACGCAGACCCCCAAAAGATCCAGCCTTGCCGCCAAGGCCTCCCCGTCCCGATTGGGAAAACGGAAGTGCAAATGACCGGGAAGCCGTTTGCCCTCCCCCGTTTCTACCCCGCCCAAGCGGGTGATTTTTTCTTTGATCGTCTCTCCCATGCGGGAAAGGTATGCGTCCTTCTCTCTGCGGTGATCCAGGGCTCTCCGCAACGCAGCCGCCATTCCTGCGGCCAGCACGGCGCTTTGCGTACCGCCGTGGGGCGTACCGCCTCGGTACAATGGGAACAGGGGCGTATCCGCCTTGCAGTACAACCCGCCAATGCCCACCGGCCCGCCAAACTTATGGGCGGCAAAGGAAAGCAGATCCACGGGCAGACGGTGCAGATCGATCTCCACCTTGCCCACTCCTTGCACACCGTCGGAATGAAAGAGGATCCCACGGTCACGGCAAAGACCTCCCAGCTCCTCCACGGGCTGGAAAAGCCCCGTCTCGCTGTTGGCGTATTGCAGAGAGACCAGATCTACCCCTCCGTAAGGCGGCAGAATCTCTGCGATGCCCGCCTTTCCCACAGAAAACAACAAGGGATCCCCGCAATTCCTCAGCACGGAGGGATGCTCCATGGGGGAAGTCAGAACCCTGCTTCTGCCATGCAACGCCAGAGCGTTGGCCTCCGTCCCGCCGGAGGTAAAAAGCACCTCCTTGGGATCACAGCCCAGACAGTCTGCAATAGCGGCCCGACTTTCTTCCAGAACCGCCTTCGCTCTCACGCCTCCGCTGTGAAGGGAGGATGGGTTGCCCACCGCCTCCATAGCCGCAAGCATAGCCTCCTTGGCAGCAGGCTGCAAGGGCGAGGTGGCGGCATGATCCAAGTAGATCATTTGGTTGCCACCCTTTCGCCTGCGCGGACGTAGGTTTCGATTCCTTGGTTGCTGTTGTTCACAATATCTTCGCAGGGGGTAAGAGCGTCCTTGCCCACCAGCACCACCACCGTGGAGCCGCCGAAGGCGAAGTAGCCCTTCTCCTCTCCCCGAGCGAAGGTGGTTTTTTCATGGTTGATGATCCTGCCCACCATCATGGCGCCCACCTCTACGTAGGCGCATCTGCCGAAATTTTCCGTCTCCAAAATGGAAACGTTGCGGCAATTGCGGTGGAACACGGGCATTTCCGCCAAGGCCACCGGATTCACCGTGTGGAACGTACCCTTTACAAAGCGGGAGGAGAGCAAGCTTCCTCCATCGAAAAAGGCGTAGCGGTGGTAATCCTCCGGGCACAAGCGGAACACAAAAGCGTAGCCCTCGCGGAAATATGCTCCCTCCTCCTCGCTGCAGAGAAGCTCCGCCGCCGTGTAGGGGGAAAGCTTTACGGGGAACACGGTGCCCTCCTGCAAGGGGTACACCGTCAAGCGGGAATCCGCCGGGGAACAAAAATCGGAAGGACATTCCGAAAAGGGGTAGGTGCCGTCCTTACGGCGGCGGGTAAACAGCGCATTGTAATTGGGGAAGACAGTTTCCTCCACGCCCTCCATATCAATGCCGTTTTTCAAGGCCTTCTTCACACGACCTCTCGAAAGACGGCTGTCCATATACCACCCCATCAAGCGGGATACCCAGCGGGAGCGAAGCAAACGCAAAAGAACACGTCCAAAAAAATTACGATACAAAAAGCCCAAGAACTTTGCCTGCCCTGCAGACTCAAAAACTTCTTTGCCGTTGCGGTCTAAAACCATGTGGGACGCATCCTTTCATTTATTCTATTTTATTATAGCCTGCTTTACAAAAAAAGTCAATAGCAACCCCCAAACTCCTTTTGCATTTTTTGCTAAAAAAAAGGCAGGAAAATCCTGCCATCTTGAGAACTTATTTCTTTCTCTCCCCCATATATTGACAAATATATTTTCACTGTGATATAATATACGGAAGTATTTTTGCGCCCCCCCTAAAAAACGAAATTCGGAGGAAAAGCGGCAATGAAGGATCAAAAAAAGATTGGCGGAATGGGAGAGCTTGCCTACGTGCTGGGCCTTGTGCTTTGTGCGTTGGGGGTTTGTTTTTCCGCAAAAAGCGGCTTCGGCGTGTCCATGGTGGTAGCCCCCGCTTACGTTCTTCATTGTGCGCTTCAGCCGATCTTCTCCTTCTTTTCCTTCGGCGTGGCGGAATACGTGTTGCAGGGCGGGTTGATCCTGTTGCTTTGCCCCTTCGTGGGGCGGTTCAAAAAGAAATTCCTTCTCTCCTTCGGCACGGCCGTCCTTTACGGCGTGGCGTTGGATCTTTGGCGGGGATTGTTCGGGACGGATGTCCCCACAGAGCTGTGGCAACGGATCATTTATTGCGGAGCCGGGGCGTGTATCACCGCCTTCGCCATCGCACTGCTGTTGCGCACCTACCTGCCTCAGCAGGGATATGAGCTGGTGGTCAAGGAGCTGTCCGTCCGCTACGGCTGGGCTATGGGCAAGGTCAAATGGATCTACGATATGTCCTCCCTGGCGGTGGCGATCCTTTTGATGCTTTTGATCTTCGGGGAGTTTTCCCTCTCCATGATCGGCGTGGGAACCCTGATCGTCACGGCGATCAACACCCCGCTCATCACCGGCTTCGGCAAGCTTTTGGATCGGTTCTTCCGCTTCACGCCCTGCTTCCCAAGATTTCACGCTTGGTTTGAAAAGCATTTTGATTAAAGCAAAAGGCGCACGAGGTAAACATCATGCTGTTCGGTAAACAAATCAATCGCTATTATCTCAAGCACGCTCCCATGCTTTTGTTGGGAGTTTTGGTGCTGATCGCAGTGGACTATTTTCAGTTGGTAGTTCCCGAGCTGTACCAAAAGGTGATCGACGGACTCAACCGGGGGGAGGTTCTGATCGACGGGGTGGCGCATCCCTTTGATATGGACTTTCTTTTGGAAGAGATCTGCTTCCCGCTGATCGGCGTTATTCTGATCATGGTGGTGGGCAGATTCCTTTGGCGTATCTGCTTCTTCGGCACGGGGATCAAGGTGGAAACGGATCTGCGAGGCAGAATGTTCGACCACTGCAAGGATCTTTCCCAGCAATACTACCAAACCAACAAGGTGGGCGGGATGATGTCCCTGTTCACCAACGATCTGGAAACGGTGCAGGACTGCTTCGGCATGGGCGTGCTGTCCTTCTGCGACGCCCTGTTCCTGGGTGTTCTGGCACTGGTGAAAATGGCGGTGGTAAACCTGTCCATGACGTTGCTTTCCTTAATTCCCATGGTTCTTCTTTTGGCAGTCAGCACCGTGGTGGGCAAAAGCCTGCAAAAGCGGTGGGAGGCCCGCCAGGCCTCCTTCTCCTCCCTCTCCGATTTCTCCCAGGAATCCTTCTCCGGCATCGCCGTGGTGAAGGCCTTCGTAAAGGAGACCAAGGAGCTGATGGCCTTCCGCAAGCTGAACAAGCACAACGAAGAGACCAACGTCAGCTACACCAAGGCATCCACCGTTCTCAACATCTGCGTTACCCTGTTCGTGGAATCGGTGATCTGCGTGGTCCTGGGCTACGGCGGCTACCTTGTTTATCAGGACGTGCTGACCCCCGGTGAGCTGATGGAATTCATCGGCTACTTCACCGCCATCATCTGGCCCATTATGGCCATTTCCCAGCTCATCGAGATGAAATCCCGCGGCAAGGCCTCCTTGGGGCGCATCACGGAGCTGTTGGAGGCTCCCATCGACGTACAGGACAAGGAAAAACTCACCGACGTGGAGCATATCGCAGGGGATATTCAGTTCAAAAGCCTCACCTTCACCTACCCCGGCGGCAGTTACAAGGTGCTGAAGGACGTGTCCTTTACCATCAAGGCAGGGGAAAACGTGGGCATCATCGGCAAGACCGGCGCGGGCAAGACCACCCTGGTGGATCTGATCCTGCGTACCTACAACGTGCCCGACGGCACCATATTCCTGGACGGCAGAGACGTGAACACCCTGCCCATCCGCACGGTGCGGAAGTTCTGCGCCTACGTGCCTCAGGATAACTTTTTGTTCTCTGACACCATTGCAAGAAACATCGCCTTCGCCTCCGACAGCGAGGACAAGGAGCTGATCAAGCAGGCGGCGGAGCTTTCCGACGTGCATAACAACATCGCGGAATTCACCGAGGGCTACGAGACCGTGCTGGGAGAACGGGGCGTTACCGTTTCCGGCGGTCAGAAGCAGCGTATCTCCATCGCCCGCGCCCTGATGAAGAACGCTTCCGTTTTGATCTTGGACGACTCCGTTTCCGCCGTAGACGTGAAGACGGAGAAAAAGATTCTGGAAAACCTGCGGACTCTTCGCAAGGGTAAGACCACCATCCTCATTGCCCACCGCATTTCCACCGTGGAGCAGATGGATAAGATCCTGTTCTTAGAGGACGGGGAGCTGGTGGCCGCAGGCACCCATACGGAGCTTTACCAAACCTGCATTCCCTACCGCAACATGGTAGAGCTGCAAAAATTGGAAGCGGAAGGAAGCAAAGCTTGAAAAAGGGTTCCTTTTTTCAAACGATCGCAACCGCCCGCCGGAAGCGGGCTACGAAAGGAAAAGTAACAAAATGCAAGAATTCTTACCTCTCTTGATCGTGGGCGGTGTGATCGGAATCGTGGCATTGATCCTGTTCATCGCCTACCTTACCATCCGTGGCCAAAAGGAAGCCATCGGCTTTGACCGCAACATGAAGGACAGCGAGATCGTCAAGCGGCTTTTGCAATACGCCAAGCCCCATGGAAAAACTTTCCTTCTGATCCTGGTGATCATGATCTTCTCCGTGGCCTACGACGTGATCTCTCCCCTGCTGGTGGGTCATATCGAGGAGCTGATCGTAAAAGAATCCCCCATGTCCTACCTCTTTGCCGCCGTGGCGGTATATGCGGGCATTTTGGTGGTGTCTCTGATCTGCTCTTACTTCCAAGCCATCCTGCTGCAAAAGGTGGGTCAGAAGATCCTCTCCAAGATCCGCGAGGACGTATTCACCCACATCGAATCTCTTTCCCACGCCCAGCTTTCCGAAATTCCCGTGGGCAAGCTGGTGACCCGCGTGACCAACGATACCGGCGCCATCTCCATGATGTTCACCCACATTCTGGTGAACCTTGTGAAGAACTGCTTCGTGATCATCGGCGTTCTGGCGGCCATGCTGATGCTGAACTACCTGCTGACCCTGATGGTGCTTTGCTTCGTTCCCTTTATCGTGCTGTTCACCGTGGTGTTCCGCAAATTCTCCCGCAAGGCATACCGCAAGGTGAAGGACGGCACCACGGACATCAACACCTTCTTGTCCGAGCATCTTTCCGGCATGAAGATCATCCAGATCTTTAACCGCGAGGACACCAAAAAAGCGGAGTTTGACCAAAAGAACGCCGCCTTGGGCAAGGCAAAAAGACAGCAGATCTTCGTGTTCGGTATCTTCCGCCCCTTGGTGTATATGCTGTACATCTCCTCGGTGCTTTGCCTGCTTTACTTGGGCGGCAGAGGCTACATCAAGGAAGTGGAATTCATGGGGCAGACCATCACCGCCGCAACGGTGGTCTCCTTCTATATGTTCATTTCCAAGTTCTTCAACCCCATCCAGAGCTTGGCGGAGCAGTTCAACTGGCTCCAGTCCGCCTTCGCCTCGGCGGAAAAGATCTTCACCGTCCTTGACATCGTCCCCGGCGTGGTGGATGCACCCGACGCCATCGAGCTGGAGGAGGTAAAGGGAGAGATCGAGTTCAAAAACGTATGGTTCAAGTACGTGGAGGACGAGTGGGTGCTGCAGGACGTTTCCTTTAAGGTGGAGGCGGGGCAGACCGTGGCCTTCGTTGGCTCCACCGGTTCGGGCAAGACCACCATCCTTTCCCTGCTGTGCCGCAATTACGACATCCAGAAGGGACAGATCTTGGTGGACGGCATCGACATCACCAAGATCAAGATCTCTTCCCTGCGGAAGCACTTCGGGCAGATGCTGCAGGACGTGTTCCTCTTCTCCGGCACCATCCGTTCCAACATTCTCTTGCGGATGGAGGGTGTCTCCGACGAGGAGGTCAACGAGGCCTGCCGTTACGTCAACGCCAACCACTTTATCGACAAGCTGCCCGGCGGCTTGGACGAAGAAGTTCGTGAGCGGGGCAACAACTTCTCTGCGGGGCAGAGACAGCTGCTCTCCTTCGCCCGCACCCTGATCCACCGCCCTGCGGTGATGATCTTGGACGAGGCCACCGCCAACATCGACACCGAGACGGAGATCCTGATCCAGGACTCTCTGGAGAAGATGTCCAATATCGGTACCATGCTCATCGTTGCCCACCGCCTTTCCACCATCCAGCACGCGGATAACATCTTCTTCCTTTCCCACGGTAAGATTATGGAGCAGGGCACCCATCAGGAGCTTTTGGAGCAAAAGGGCAGATATTACGGACTGTATAAGCTGCAATACGACCAAAAACAGCTGGAAGGGAAATAAGCACAAAAAAAGGACTTTCCGTTCTCTCTGCATTCTTAGCGGAGAAATGACGGGTACAAAAATTTCGGCAGAGAACTTGTTTTCTCTGCCTATTTGTGTTATAATGAGAGTAGCAAAAAAGCCTTCCTCCGGGAGGTGAGGGTAACCTTGCAAGCAAGGTGGAAGGAGCCTGCGTGACTTTAGGTTTGTGCTAACTTCATTGTAACGCGCTCTCCCTCAGTCGCCTACGGCGCCAGCTCCCTCCCGGAGGGAGCCTTTGGGTGCGCGCAACCTTAGATGGGTATGGGCTTTGCCCTATGCCTTTGTAATACAAAGGCGAAACTGGCGATAAAACGAAGAAAGGAATATATCAATGAAAAACAAAGTGATGATATGGATAGTTATGATTTTGCAAGCACTGCCTATACCGATTTCGTTAATCACAATTTTAGGCTCTATCATTTCTTTAGCAAACATAAGCGTTATGATAGAACAATCATTGTTCGTTACAATAGTTGCTGCAATCTCTATGATACTTGCAGGTACTTATTCACTGACATATCTTTTTTCTGCCACAAAGACATTCGCTAATAAAAGGATAAGTTTCGTTAGTTTTCTGCCCATTATTCACATTGTCGTGACCGTAGTATTCATGATCTTATGGATCAAAAACGAATAATATAAACAAACAGGCAACTTGTTACGCAACAAGTTGCCTGTTTGTTATCATGCTTGCTTGGAAAAATATACAGGGGTTAGTCCTTTGTTTTCTGCGGAGCAATTTTCACATATCCGTAGGGGCGTTTTGTGAACGTCCGCGGGTGAACGTAGTTCTCCCCTACCGCTGTGTTAGATAATTTCTCCGCTAATTTTGCACGCCCTTAGGGAGAGTCCTTTTCATGTGAGAGGGGAGGCGGAGAATATTGTTATCTCGGCGAAAACCATTGCTTTTGGTTCCGGGACGCCGTGGGCGTCGTCCCCTACGAATACGCATATTGTTTGGTAAACAAAGAAGCACGCAACAAGAATTTTCGCTCGGTAATGGCTACGCACCCTTCCTGTCAATGACCGTAGGGGACGACGCCCACGGCGTCCCGTTTTCGGTGAAGGACGAAACAATTTTACACCATACTCCATGCGGGAGGCTTACTCCCCCAACAAAAAAGCCGGCGTTACGCCGACTTTTCTTTCTTCATACGTAGCTCCGATCGATCTCCACCACAGCGAAGTAGCTGGGGTCAAGGGTGCTGATCTTCTCTCCGATGAGCTTTTTCATCTCCTTGTCGCATTCCTTGCATTCAAAGGGGATCACCGCGTCGAAGATGAGATTGGTATGGGTATTGCCCACCACCATACGGAAGTCGTGGATGGTGATCTTGCAATGGATCTCCTTCAAAAGAGCCTCCACCTGCACCCGCAGGGCGTGTACCGCCTCGTCGTCGGTGGCGATGGGATCCATGTGGATCACCGCATCGCAGCGGAGCTTTTCCCGCAGTTCTTTTTCAATGCGGTCGATGGCATCGTGCATTTCCAGAATATCCGCGTCCGCAGGCACCTCGGCGTGGAGAGAGATCATGGTTCTGCCCGGACCGTAATCGTGAACCACCAGATCGTGGATACCGCTGACGCAGGGTGTGGAAAACACGATGGCAGTGATCTGATCGATGAATTCCGAGCTGGGAGGCTTGCCCAGCAAAGGGTCAACCGTCTCCTTGGCGGCGCGAAGCCCGGAGAACAGAATGAAACCGGAAACCGCCAGACCGCAATAAGCATCCAACTGCCAGCCGGTGAAGCGGGAGATCAAAAGGCACACCAAAACCGTGCCGGTGGCAATGCAATCGGAAAGGCTATCCGTTCCCGTGGCCTTCACCGCAGCGGAATCGATGAGCTTGCCGATGCGGAAATTATAAAAGGCCATGTAAAGCTTTACCCCTACGGAGACCGCAAGGATCACCACGGCGGTGAGGGAGAAGGTGACCTCCTCCGGATTTATGATCTTTTCCACGGAGGATTTCCCCAATTCAAAGCCCACAAGGAGGATCAAAAGGGACACCAGAAGCCCCGCCAGATACTCCATTCTGCCGTGGCCGAAGGGGTGATCCTTATCCGCCTTCTGCTCGGAAAGACGGAAGCCGATGAGGGTGATCACCGAGGAGGCGGCATCCATGAAGTTGTTAAAGGCATCCGACACCACGGAGATGGCGCCGCTGATCAACCCCGCAAAAAGCTTACAGCCGAACAGCAACAAATTCAAGACGATCCCCGCCACGCCGCACAACGTGCCATAGGCGGCACGGACGGCGGGATTTTTTGTATCTCCGCTGTTTTTGATGAAAAATTTTGCAAAAAATGAGATCACGAAAACCCCTCCAAAGCGCGGATTATCTCAGCTTATTCAGCTTGTCGGCGTTGGCAATGACGATGAGATTCATATCCCCGTCCAGAACCGTGTCGGGACGGACGTTCACGTCCACACTGCCGCCCTTGCGGATGGCAACCACGTTGATGGCATACTTCTTGCGGAGGTTCAATTCCAAAATGGATTTCCCTATCCACTCCTCACGCACGTCCAGCTGGATCATAGATACCCCGCGGGAAAGCTCCATAAGATCCACAAAGCCGGAGCTGACCAGATTCTTGGCCATGCGGGAGCCGGATTCACTCTCCGGGAACACCACCCGATCCGCGCCCACACGGGTGAGGATCTTTTTGTGGGTCTCGTTGGCGCACTTCACCACCACCGTTTTCACACCGAGCTCCTTACAGAGGGTGGTGGTGAGCACGGCGGCTTCAAAGCTGTTGGCCATGGCCACGATGACCACGTCAATGCCCGCAACACCCAGACGGTCAAGCACCTCCGGGTCGGTCACGTCGGCACATTTGCAAAGAGGGATCTCCCCCTTCACGGCGTTCACGGCGGCTTCGTCCGCATCCACCGCCAAAACCTCTGCGCCGCTTGCCACAAGCTCCTTTGCCACAGCGTAGCCAAATCTTCCCAAGCCAAACACGGCGTACGTTTGATGAATTCCCATACAACTATCCTTTCTCATCAGCAACGCTGATGTCAGCCCACGCTGATGTCCTCGGTGGGCTCTTTGATCAGATTGTAATTCTCCCCTTTGCGATTAAAGGCAAGGGCAAGGGAGATATGCCCCACTCTGCCTAAATACATACAACAAATGACGATCAGCTTCCCCGCCATGGGTAAATAGGGAGTAAGGCTGCGGGTCAGCCCCACGGTGGCGACGGCGCTTACCGTCTCGTACAAAACCTCCGTCAGACCTGCTCCCGTCACCGCAGAAAGAGAAACGGTGGCGACCAACAGCACGGCGAAGGAGATGCACACCACGCCCACCGCCTTCCGCAGGGAATCCGGGGAGATCCTGCGGCCGAACATCCCGGTGTGGTCTTTGTTTTTCACGGTGGAAACCGTTGCCGCCATCAGCACCGCAATGGTCACCGTTTTGACACCTCCCGCAGTTCCTACGGGAGAGCCGCCGATGAACATCAGCACCATGGAAAGCACTGCGGAGGCATCCGTCAGCCCCTGCTGAGGCAGGGTGAAGAACCCTGCGGTACGGGTGGTCATGGATTGGAAGAAGGCGGTTTGCACTTTATCAAAGAAGGAAAGCTCCCCCATGGTGGCGGGGTTGCCGTATTCCAGGCAAAGGAAGGCCGCCGCACCGCCAAACAGCAGGAAAGCCGTCATGGCGAGGGTGATCTTACTGTGCAGGGTCAAAAAGCGGAAGGTGCCGAAGCCCTTTTTGGGAAATTCCTTCAGCACGCCCAGCAGATCCCACCACACCACGAAGCCCAAGCCGCCCAAAATCACCAGGGCGGAGGTGGTGAAGTTCACCAAGGGGTTGCAGGCGTAGGCAGAAAGGCTGTTCTCGGAAAGCAGGTCGAGCCCTGCATTACAAAAGGCGGAGATGGAATGGAATACGCCGTACCAGATGCCCACGGCACCGTATTCCGGGATGAACACGCACATATACAGCAGTGCTCCCGCACCCTCTACCACCAAGGTGCCCAGAATCACCTTTTTCACAAAGGCAGCAAGCCCCGACAAGGTGTTCAGGTTAAAGGAATCCTGAATGAGCAAGCGGTCGGAAAGCCCCATTTTTCGCTTCAGGGCAAGCATGAAGCCGGTCATCACCGTGATAACTCCCAAGCCCCCCACTTGCACCAGCACAAGGATCACGATCTGACCGAATACACTCCATGTGGAGCAGGTGGGCAGAGTGGTCAATCCCGTTACGCAGGCGGAGGTGGTGGCGGTGAACAGGGCGTCCACGTAGGGCACGGACTCCCCGCTTTTGGTGCTGATAGGCAGGGCAAGCAACAAGCTCCCCAAAAGGATCAACGCCAAAAAGCTGAGAAGAATGATATGAGTGGTAGTGAAAATGCGTTTCTTCACGGGAGGCCTCCTTTCCTTGGGGTACGTTACATTATGAACAGTATACTCTATTTCCGAGAATTTGTCAAGAACCGTCTTTCCCCTGCCGCGTATACTGAAACCAGGACGTAAAACGAAATCAAACGGAGGTTTTGGGGTTATGGATCTGTTTTTGCAGGCAGGGGGCTGTCTCCTTCTGCCGTTTATCGGTACGGCTATGGGTGCCGCCGCGGCCTTTCTGCCCTTGAAAAAGGTGTTCGGCGGGCGGACCCTTTTGGGCTTTGCCTCGGGGGTCATGCTTGCCGCCGCGGTATGGTCGCTGTTATTACCCGCGGAGGAGATGGCTTCCGCCGCAGGCTCTCTCGGCTGGGCTCACGCGGCGGGAGGCTTTTTGTGCGGCGCGGGATTTTTGCTGTTGGCCCGGGGGCTGGCATCCCGCGGGGAGGAAGCTGCCGCAGGGGAGAAAAAAGCGTCCCTCCTCTTCTTCGCGGTGACGCTACACAACCTCCCCGAGGGGATGGCGGTGGGGGTTGCCATGGCAGGGGCTCTGGCGGCGGACTCCCCCTTGACCATGGGAGAAGCCTTCGCCCTGGCCTTGGGCATCGCCATTCAAAACCTGCCGGAGGGGGCTGTGGTGACCTCCCCCGAGGACTCCTCCGGGAAAGCCTTCGGGCGGGGAGTGCTTTCCGGGGTGGTGGAGCCGGTGGGCGCCCTTTTGGCCTGGGGGCTGGTAAGTATTCTGACCCCGCTGCTGCCCTTTATTCTCTCCTTTGCCGCAGGCACCATGGCGGGGGTCACGGTGTGTGAGCTGATCCCCGAGGCGGTGTCCCACAAGGAGGGCGTTCCCGGCACGGTGGGGGCTTGCTTTGGCTTTGCCCTGATGATGGCGCTGGATATGGCGCTTTGAGGAAACCTCATCCCCCGCCGGCGTGAAAATTTCACTTGGCGGTCCCCCTTCCCCAAAGGGGAAGGTGAGCTCGCGTTGCTCGCGGCAAATGATTTTACCATATACGCTACGGTAAGCGTATAGGAAAGTACTTCACCGCACACCGAAGGTGTGCCAACCTTCCCCTCTGGGGAAAAGAAATCTCCCTTCGGTCGATTACTTTCGGGGGAGCGGATGCTTGCAGACGGTGGATGAGGTATCTGTTTTTAAATGGAGTCAGGATAAAACGGGACGCCGTGGGCGTCGTCCCCTACGAATACGCATATTGTTTGGTAAACAAAGAAGCACGCAACAAGAATTTTCGCTCGGTAATGGCTACGCACCCTTC
>JAZKZH010000032.1:0-27365 GCA_045612545.1 Eubacteriales bacterium | reverse complement strand
TCGGGGGTAGATTCCTCGGGGACGGACTCCTCGGGGGTAGATTCCTCGGGGACGGACTCCTCGGGGGTGGAACTATTTTCTTCCTGCACGAAGGAGGAGGTCATACTTTCGATCCCTTGCTCCACCGCGCCTCCGCAGGCGGAAAGCAACAAGGACAAGGATAACAGGGTGCATAACAGATATTTTTCCATACGAAACATCCTCCCAAACTGTGATGATAATTCACTGATTCTATCATACCATACCACAAGGTTATTTGTCAAGAAAGGGACGCTCTGTTTGCGGAAATTTTGGGGGTGTTTGGCGGAATCTTTTTTATTTTTTTGAAGAATAAGAATAGGGTTTGTCTTGACAGACTCTGATTTTTGTCGTAGAATAAGGAGAATTAAGCTTTCAATCCGCTATCTTCCATTTCCCCTTAAGGAGAACCCCGCTATGTCCATGGAATTCCACAGAAAATTACCTATCCCCAAAGAAATTAAGGAAGCGTATCCCCTCTCCGCAACCGCAAAGGCTCAAAAGGAGCTGCGTGACAATCAGATCGCTGACGTGTTCACCGGAAAAAGCGACAAGTTCCTTTTGATCATTGGCCCTTGCTCTGCGGATTATGAAGGATCCGTGATGGATTACGTTCACCGTTTGGCAAAGATTCAAGAGGACGTGAAGGATAAAATTCTGATCATCCCCCGTATTTATACCAACAAGCCCCGCACCACCGGAGACGGCTACAAGGGAATGATCCATCAGCCGGATCCCAACGGAAAGCCGGATATGCTGGCAGGTCTTTTGGCTATTCGCAACCTGCACACCCGGGTCATCACAGAAACCGGTATGACCTGCGCGGATGAAATGCTTTACCCCGAAAATTATCGGTATCTTTCCGATCTTTTGGGCTACGTTGCCATCGGCGCACGCTCTGTGGAGGACCAACAGCACCGTCTCACCGCCAGCGGTATCGAAGTGCCTGTGGGTATGAAAAACCCTTCCTGCGGTGATCTTTCCGTTATGCTGAATTCCATTATGGCGGCACAGCATTCTCACACCTTTATTTATCGCGGCTGGGAGGTCACTTCCTCGGGAAATCCCTTGGCCCATGCCATTTTGCGCGGCAGCATTGACAACGACGGCAAGTGCATTCCCAACTATCACTACGAGGATCTGATAAAGCTTTACGACGCTTATGCGGCAAAGGGCTTGGAGAACATCGCTTGCATCGTGGATACCAATCACTACAACTCCAACAAGAAGTTCGATCAGCAGGTGCGTATTGCCAAGGAGGTTCTGCACTCCCGCAGACAGTCCGACAACCTTCGCAAGATGGTGAAGGGCTTGATGATTGAAAGCTACATCGAAGACGGTAGCCAAAAGATCGGCGACAACTGCTACGGTAAATCCATTACCGATCCCTGCCTGGGCTGGGAAAAGACCGAGCGACTGATCTACGACATTGCAAATTTACTGTAAAGGATAGGTTGATTCTATGAAGATGAAGGTGCCATTTATCAAACTTCAGCCCAACGCGGTGACGCCCACCTATGGCAGTGCCTGCGCGGCGGGGGCGGATCTTTATGCTTTGGCAGATAGCGATATTCTGATTCCTGCGGGGAAAACGGTATTTGTCAGCACCGGCATCGCTATGGAAATTCCCGAGGGGTTCGTGGGATTGGTGTTTGCCCGCAGCAGTATGGGCGCGAAGCGGAATCTTGCCCCTGCCAACAAGGTGGGAGTGATCGACAGCGATTACAGGGGAGAGATCCGCGTGGTGCTGCACAATCACGGAGACACCGATCAGGTGGTGGCGCCGGGTGAACGGGTCGCACAGCTTGTGATCGTACCCTATTTGACAGCAGAGTTTGAAGAGTGCTCTTCCCTTTCCGACACGGAACGGGGAGATGGCGGCTTTGGCTCCACCGGCAGGAATTAAGTACGGAGTGTGTTTGATGATGAAAAACCTTTTTGCGGTTGTCCTTGCGTTGCTCCTTTCTCTTTCCTTGGCAGGTTGCGACAAACTTCTTCCCACGAAGGAGGTTTCGCAGGCTGATCGGGAGGACGTTTTGGAAAAGGACGTAATCTATCCCCTTTATGACTCCTTGAACAAAAAGGATCGGCAGATCTATCTTAACATTTGCAGTGCTGTGATGGAGTTCCGCGATTCCGCCGTGATAGCTGTCTATGACAGCGAGGAAGAGCTGGAGGAGGCGTTAGACACGATCAGCTCCCTTTACAGACAGATCTTTTTTGAGCAATCGGAGATCTTCTGGGTGGATCCCTACAACGTATCCATTGAATACGTACAATACGGCAAAGAATACCGACTTTCCATTCGCCCCGGCTATCTGGTCAGCGAAAAGAAAGCAAAGAAGATGAAAGCCTCCTTTGAAGATACCTTGGAGGAGATCGTTTCCCAAGCGGAAGACTATGACGAGACCTTTGAGCAGGTTTTGTTCGTTTACGATTACATTTTAAACCGCACGGAATACGATTACGCATTGGCGGAAAAGAACGATTACGATAACGTAGGTATTAACGCTTACGGCTGCTTGCTGGAAGGAAAAACCATTTGCAGCGGTTACGCCATGGCTTTCGACGCGGTGATGAAACGCTTGGGCTATGAGTGCGGTGTTGAGTTTAACAATTACAGCAATTTCTCCGCCTTCGAGGGACACGTTTGGAATTACTGCAAGCTGGGGAAGGAGTATTATTACTTTGATCTCACTTGGGATGACACCTCTTTCGATTCGGAGGTGTACCAAAAATATATGGCGTATGGCCACACCTATTTCGGGGTGAGCAAGGAGGAGCTTTCCAAGTCTAACAATCTGATGACAGAGGATGCTCCCACACCGGCGTGCAAGGGAACGGAGTTCAATTACTACGTCTACAAGGGGTTGAACATTTCCGTTTACACGGAGGAAGCGGTTAAAGCGGCTTTGGATGCTCAGGCGGGGCAAAGCTTTGCGGTGCTTCGGTTTGACAGCTACGGTGAGCTTTTGAAGGCGCAATCGGAGTTGATCGACGGGCAAAAGATCTATACCATGCTGCCGGAGGTGGATTCCCTTTCTTACACGGTGAGCAAGTCGAATTTGCATTTGTTCCTGTTCTTTGAAGAATAAAAAAAGAAAGCTGTAGTCGGTTGGCTACAGCTTTTTTGCGGAGTATGGGATACAAAGGCAATCCAAGGGACATCCGCCTTTTCACGATTTCACACCCCTTCGCCGTTAAAGGAGGGAATAAAGCTTTCGGATGCGGCGGAGCCGTCCTGGATGAAGGCGTTTCGGATGCCTAAGCGGCAGGCGAAGTCGATGAGGGCATCGTACTCCTCCTCGGTGACGGTGCGGTTCAATTCCGGGTAGTTTTCAAGGCATAGAGGCGTGAACTGGCTCATGATGCTGATATAGATCTTGTCGCCGTAGGTTTGGTGCAGGTAGGCAAGTACCCGCTTGGAATCCTCGGTATATCCCGGCAAAAGAAGGTGGCGAACGATGATGCCTTTCTTTAACATTCCGTCACTTCCCCACTGCATGGCGGGTTGCTGGCGGGACATCTCGGAAAGAGCCGCTTTTGCCACAATGGGGTAATCGGGGGCGCGGGAATACTTCTTTGCCAGCAAAGAGGACATATACTTGAAGTCAGGGAGGTAGATATCTATCAAGCCTTCCATGAGGCGTAAGGAATCCACCGTTTCGTAGCCGCTGCAATTCATCACGAAGGGCAGGGAAAAGCCTTGTGCCTTAGCATTGCGGATAGCCTCTGCGATTTGAGGTAAGTAGGGATCGGGAGTAACCAAGTTGATATTATGAACGCCTTGGGCTTCCATACGGAAGAAAAGGGCGGTCAGCTCCTCGATGGTGATGCTCTTCCCTGCTTGCCCATCGGAGATGGCGCGATTCTGGCAATAAACGCATTTTAACTGACAGCCGGAGAAAAAGATGGTTCCCGAGCCCTGTTCTCCGGAGAGGCAGGGTTCTTCCCACAAGTGGGGGGCGGCGCGGGCTACCTTGATGAGGCGGGATGCTCCGCAGAAGCCTGTATTCTTTTGGCGGTCTGCCCCGCAACGGCGGGGACAAAGGGTGCATTCCATGGCGTTCCTCCCATTGTTTTTTTCAGTATACCAAAGAGAGGAAGAATTTGTCAAGAAAAATGTGCGGGAATGCTTGCAAAAAGCCTTCCATTCCTGTATAATGTAAGACAACAAAATAAAAAGGATGGAAATGATATGATCTATTCTCAGCATACATTCGGTGAAGACAATGCTTGCCTGCTTTTGGGCAAGACTTATTTGGAAGAAAACGGCTCTGTTGCCATGCCTTGGTCGGACAGCGGTTTTGCTTTCCGTTTCTTTGGTACCGGATTCATTCTGCATTTCGGTGCATTTGCAGATCCTGCAGTTCCCTACGTGCGGGTTTGGGTGGACGGTAAGGCACAGCGCTTTGCCATCGCAAACGGAACCGAAAAGGTGATCTTTGAGGATCTGGAAAAGGGCGTACACACCGTTAAGGTGATGCGCATTGTGGAGGGTATGGAATGCCTTTACGCTACGGAGCTGACCTTGATGGGCGAAGCACCCAAGCTTTTGGAAGCCCCCGAGGAAAGACCCTTGCGCTTGGCATTTATCGGTGACTCCATTACCTGCGGCTACGGCGTTCTAGGCAACTCCGCTACAGTGGGTTACGTGACCTACGAGCAGGATTCCTCCCGTTCCTACGCTTACATGGCGGCAGATCTTCTGAACGCGGAGGTAATGCTTTCCGGAGCCTCCGGCAAGGGTATCGTTGCCAACTGCAACGGTGACCGCGAGGATATGACTCTGCGCCAGGCTTTTGCATGGCTGAACCGTCAGGGCGGCGAGTGGAACCACGAGGTTTGGACACCCCATCTCACGGTGATTAACGCAGGCACCAACGATGCTTGGGGCGGTGTTGGCGACGAGGAATTCATTGAGGCGGCAAAGCTCTTGATGGGCGAGGTACGTTCGGCGTATCCCGATTGCCCCATTCTGTACTGCTACGGCGTGATGGATCAGACCAAGATGGGTGCCGTGGAAAAGGCTGTTACGGAGTTTAACGAAGTCAACGGGAAGGCATACTTCCTGGGGGTACAGTCCATGCACCAGGTACCCGATGAGATCGGCGGCGGAGGACATCCTAATTTGAACACCTCCTACCGTGTGTCTGCCCTGCTGGCGGAAAAGATCAAGGAAATTTTGGGTTAAAAAAAGAGGGAGCAAGTGCAACACCCCAAGTGGGGAGTCGCATTTGCTCACGCTCTTTCGGATCGTGGTTTTTACAGATCGTCTGCGTCCTGGATCGGCGTATCATCGTCCCGGGGGACACCCGTGTAGCTACCTGCCGGATCGGTTTCGCTGTACATACTCATCTCACCAATGAAGTCTGTAGTCATATCGTAAAAGCCATCATTGATCCTTTTCGGTGTGGAATGAATCGGGAAAGTTTGTCGATCACGTCGGTTGGTGATAACGTTTCGGATCGGTCGTTTTTTCGCCATAATCATTTGCTCCGTCTGTCCGCTTGAGTGTTTCTCTTTCGGACACTCATAGTTTAGCCGGATGGGTAAAAGATATACGCTTTTCCGGGTTGGAATATTTTGACAAAAAAGAAAGGAAGAAACAATGCGGATCATCGGAATAGATTTCGGCGATGCCAGAGTGGGTGTTGCCGCTTCGGACGAGACGGAGATCCTGGCAAGTGCCGTATGCTCCTTGAACGTGACGGGAGTCAACGATGCGGTGAAGAAATGCGCCGCAAAGATTGCGGATTTGGGGGGCGAGAAGATCATTTGCGGTCTCCCCTACAATATGAACGGAAGCGAATCCTTCCGTGCGGAGAAGACCAGAGTGTTTGCCGATAAGTTGGTAGCCGCCACGGGGTTGCCCTTGGAGTTTATGGACGAACGGCTTTCCACGGTGGAGGCATATACTTACATGAACATTACGGATTTCAAAAGCAGTAAGCGGCGGGCTGTGATCGATGCCATGTCTGCCCAGATCATTTTGCAGTCTTATCTGGACAAAATCAAAAAATAAATTCCCGTAAGGCTTGACAAAGTTTGTTTTTTCATATATAATGTACAGCGTGCGCCGAATACGGTGCGCGATTTCGGGGTGTGGCTCAGTTTGGTAGAGCGCCACGTTCGGGACGTGGAAGTCGAAGGTTCAAATCCTTTCACTCCGACCAAAATCGGACACCAATTTCGTTACGATTGGTGTCCGTTTTTTTCATTAGAAATGTTGATTCATAGGAGGGGCGGAAAAATTATGCGTCTATTTCATGTTAGTGAAGAATCCGATATCAAAGTCTTTGAACCGCGCCTACCAACACGAAAGGATCTCAACCCAAACATCGGGTTGGTGTGGGCGATAGACGAAGCAAGATTGCCCAACTTTTTAACGCCCAGAGATTGTCCGCGTGTTGCTTATCGTGTGGGAAGCCAAACAAACGAAGCTGATAAAAACCGTTTTTTCACTTCCTCCGG
The DNA here is from genome assembly GCA_045612545.1 of Eubacteriales bacterium. Taxonomy (GTDB): domain Bacteria; phylum Bacillota; class Clostridia; order Oscillospirales; family CAG-382; genus Coliplasma. The sequence continues at coordinate 20,873 of JAZKZH010000032.1, read as the reverse complement.
AATTTCACACGCTATCGTAATCGAGAGCGGGTGGTATCAAACTATAATAAACACAACACTATATTTATATGAATTCCACACAGAGGATTTCGTATTGCAGGATAGTACCGCCGGATACTACGTTGCAATCACGACACAATATCCAAAAGAAAAGTATGTAATCACGGATTTATTTGGTGAGCTATTGAAGCGAAATGTAGAAATACGAATCACAGACAATCTGTGGGATATTGCCGATGATGTCAAGACTTCAACATTAAATTGGTCTTTGTGCCGAATGGCTAACGCCACACCACGTCCTTGACAGATTTCAGGTGTGGCTCAGTTTGGTAGAGCGCCACGTTCGGGACGTGGAAGTCGAAGGTTCAAATCCTTTCACTCCGACCAAAATAAACCCGTCGGGCTTTTGCTCGGCGAGTTTGTTCTTTGTTGGAAGCGGAAACTCACTGTTATTGTTGCGGCTCTCTTGACAGATAGAGCGTATTATTGTATTATGTTTGTGTGACGAAAAAGGAGGATATTTTATGCGTAGACTTATAGCTGTATTGCTCTGCGGTGTTCTTTTGTTTTCTATGGTTGGGTGCGGAGACACGCCCGAGGCGCCAAAGACGTACGAGGAACAAAAGGCGCTGTACGGCGACGTTATATCTAAGTACACTTCCCTGCTTACCGAAAAGCATAGCGGCAAAGAGCTGACCGTCCCCAATACCGAAGAGATGGACGAGCGTCAAGCCACCATTGCGGAGACTCTTTACGGCATTGTAGATGCTTGTGCGGATGGAGAAGCCGCAGAGAGATTGGGCTATGGTTACAAAGACCTTGACAGCAACGGTGTTCCTGAGCTGATCCTTTTGACACAACATACCGTCGTACGTGCTATCTTCACCCTTTCGGAGGAAAAGCCCCTTTTGCTTGAAGCAGCCTATGGGAAGGACAATTATTGCTATTTTGCCGCAAGAGATCGTTTCCTTTTGTCACGGAACGTTATGGGCGAGGAAATTGCCGAAACCACCTACTACACCTGCCGTGTGGATGGGGACAAAATGGTTTATGATAAGATCTACGGCACGGTTTATGATTTGACGGAAAAGGATATTGTTGAACGATTCAAGCTGTCGGACGGCAAAAGGACAAGCATTGATAAAGAGACCTTTAACAAGCTGCACTGGGAACACAATCAGGCTCTCGGTCCGGGATCCGGCGACGTCTTCAAGTATATGGCGCCCCGCATTCACTTGCCTTTGGCGGAAGCTGTCCCGGACGAGGGATTGCCCGCGGCAGATTTTTCCGACTATAAGGCGATTTTGGTAACCTATAAAGCGATCTCCGGCTGTCTGGAGGATTTTCAGACCTTGGAGTGGGTAAAAGGGAGCTACGACAATCTCTTTTCCTTCCCGGATGACCGTTCTTTTGAATATTACACCCGTCTTCTGTATGCAACTTATCACGGTGGATCACGCATGGGGTACGATGAGATCGACCTCAACGAAGACGGACGGGACGAACTTGTGCTTTTGAACCCGGACTACGATATCAACGCTATCTTTACCATAAAAAACGAGGAGCCGGAGTTATTGTATGCCGCATTCGATTCCGAGACCTGTTGGCTGGACGAGGAAGGCTTGATCCACGTTGATCGGGAGGAATACTACGAGCTGGAATACAGCCTATACCGATTCACGAAAGAGGGAGACTTTTTCCAGGTATATTCCCTTCTGCTGGATGGAAGCGGAACCCGTTTTCTTATCCAAAACAGGAAGACGCAGGAAATCAGCTTTGAAAAATCCATGGAAATATTCAACGACTACTGTCGTTACGAGGAGCCTTTTGAAACCACGGAGCAGACCCGAATGGTTTCCAAGCTGAACTATACCCCGCTTTTTGAAGAGACGGAGGATCCCACCGTCGATGCCATGGATAAGACATGGCACAAGAGTGCTACACTGGAGAAGACCACAGGCAAGGAGCTTGCCAATGGATGTACCTATTTGACCTTTGAAAAGCTAACGGGCACACAGGTCAAGGTGAATTTCAAGTACACGTTTACTTATTTCTACCCCGATCCGGACAGAGAAAACTACATGAAGGAGGACGTGACAGAATCCTCTCTTGAAGTAACCGGCGACATGGAAAACAGCGTGCTTCACTTTGAGGGAAGCGGGCTGATGGGAAGAATTGAGTTTTTCCCGGGCTATACATGGCTTATCGTTGAGGAAAGCACCGACGAACGGTTCCCTGTGGGTTACCATTGCTGTACGGAATACATTCCCCGGGATTAAGGAAAAGTCATGAAGACGAAAACCTGGATACAAAAGAATATGCCTTCCCTATCGGGGAAGGTGATTGCGGTTAGCGGGGCGACGGGCGGAATCGGCGTAGTGCTGTGTGAGCATCTGGCGTTCTTGGGAGCGGAGCTGATCTTATTGGATCGAAACCAAGAGAAGGCGGAAGCGTTGCAGAGAAGATTGGAAAAGGACTTCCCCGCCGTAAAGATCCGCAGAATCCCCATGGATCTGGAGGACATGGCGTCCGTGAAGGAAGCGGCGTGTGAGCTGTTGAAAACCCCTGTGGACGGTTTGATATTGAATGCGGGTGCTTACCATATTCCTCGCCATAAATGTGACACAGGGCTGGACAACGTGTTCCAAATCAATTTCGCAGCCCCTTATTACTTAGCAAAGACGTTACAACCACATTTGTCATCCCGCGGGGGCAAATTGGTGGCGGTGGGGAGCATTGCCCACGACTATTCCAAGACAGATCCAGAGGACGTAGATTTTTCCACCCGCAGTAAGCACAGTCTTGCCTATGGAAACGCCAAGCGGTTCTTGATATACTCTTTATACGGGCTATATGAGGGCAAGGCGGGGCTTGCGGTAGTGCATCCGGGGATCACCTTTACCAACATCACGGCGCACTATCCCAAAGTGATCTTTGCCATCATCAAGCACCCCATGAAGGTGATCTTTATGAAGCCGAAGCGGGCGTGCCTTTCCATTTTGCAGGGGTTGACGGAGGATTGCGGCAAGAATGAATGGATAGGCCCTAAGTGGTTTGACGTTTGGGGGCTACCGAGGAAGCGGGTTTTGAAGAGTTGTGATGAGAAAGAGGCCGCTTGGATCTGTGAGACGGCAGAAGAGATTTACGAGAGAACGCAAAAGAACCTTTCTTTTTAGAAGAAAGGTTCTTTTAATCTCCAAAGAAAATCCGTTGCCCAAAAACTGTCGTTTTTGGGAACTATATAACGGGGTGCAGGGGAAGGATTTCCCTGCCGGGGTTTTTAGGGGCGGTGCCCCTAAACGTATTCCTTTACAACAGAACGATACCGTTCTCGGCGCAGACGCGCTTGGTATCTTCATCCCAAAGGGAAACCTGCACCTCACCGATGTGGGCTTTGTCTAAGAGAAGCATGGAGAGGCGGGACTGACCGATACCGCCGCCCATGGTGAGGGGCAATTTGCCCGCCAAAAGCTCTTTGTGGAAATGCAGCTCGCGGCGATCGTTGGCGTTTGCCAAATTCAGCTGGCGATCCATGGCGGCTTCATCCACGCGGATACCCATAGAAGAGATCTCAAATGCACAGCCCAAAAGGTCGTTCCAGAACATAATGTCTCCGTTCAACGTCCAATCGTCGTAGTCGGGTGCTCTGCCGTCGTGGGGTTTGCCGGAACGGAGTGCGCCGCCGATCTGCATGATGAACACGGTTTTGTGCTCCTTTAAGAACAGGTTTTCCCGCTCTTTGCCGGTTTTGTCGGGATAGAGATCCTCCAGCTCCTGAGAGGTGATGAAGGTAACTTCCCTACAGAGATCTACCTTCAGCTGAGGGTAGCGACACTTGAGAACGTCGGCAGTTTCGCAAATAGCGCCCACGATGCACTTCACAACGGTTTTGAGGTAGTCCTCGTTGCGGGTTTCCGGGGTGATGATCTTCTCCCAGTCCCACTGGTCGGTATAGACGGAATGAAGGTTGTCCAGCTCCTCGTCGCGGCGGATGGCGTTCATGTCGGTATACAGTCCCTCCCCTGCGGAAAAGCCGTAGTCACGGAGGGCGACACGCTTCCATTTTGCAAGAGAGTGAACGATGGCCGCCTCACGGGAGGTATCTTTGATATCAAACACCACGGCACGCTCCACGCCGCTGAGGTCGTCGTTCATACCCGAAGCGGGGTCTACGAACAAGGGAGCGGAGACGCGGGTAAGGTTTAAGGCGAGACAAAGCTTTTGCTCAAAGGTGCGCTTTAAGGTCTCGATGGCTTTTTGGGTGTCGTATATATCTAATACAGACTGATAGGCTGCGGGGATGGTGATTTTGCTCATGGTGGATTCCTCACTTTGGAAAAACTGCTTATAGTATACCATGTTTTCAAAAAAAGTCAATAGAGACGGAAAGGAAAAAGCACCGAGAAATACTCGGTGCTTTTGGATTGGTTGGGATTAACCGGTGATACCGGAACGTTCCACACCTTCGATCAGAGTACGCTGAGTGAACAGGTACAGCACGACCAGAGGAGCCAGGATCAACAGACCGCAGGTATTACGTGCGGCAGACTCATAAGCAGTCTGAGCAGCGTAATCGGTGTCCAGAGAGGAGGGAACTTTTACGATATCGGGGAGAAGGATATCGGACTGACCGGTGTAGAACAGGTCGGTATAGAACATATCGGACCACTGCCATGCAAAGGCGAACATGAAGATGGTAACCATCATGGTGGCGGACATGGGGATGATAACCTTCATAAAGGTCTTGTAAACGCCTGCACCGTCTACGTATGCGGCTTCCTCCAGCTCGTCGGGGACGCCGTTGAAATACTGACGCATGATGTAGATATACAGACCGTTCTTAAACGCCAAGCAGGTGAAGGAAAGGATCGCCAAGGGCCAGTTGGAGTTCAACAGGTTGAGACCTGTCCATTCACCGCCAAATAGGCTGGAGATCATACCGCCCGCACCCCAGATGTCGAAGTAACGGAACTTCATAAACAGAGACAGCTGGATGGTATCGTGGGGAACGATCATGGTGAAGATAACAAGCACAAACAACAGCTTCTTGAAGCGGAAGTTGAACTTGGAGAAGCCGTAACCAACCAAGGTACAAGTGGCTGTCTGAATAACAGCGCACATCAAGGAAAGCACGGTGGAGTTCATCAACGCTTGGAAGTATTGGTTGTCGTTCAAAATCGCCTTGTAGGTATCCAGCGTGGGATACTTAGCGATCAGGATAACGCGGACATCAACGAAGTCATCTCTGCCCATGAAGGAGAAGAAGATCTTGGAGATGTAGGGATACAGAATAACGAAGGACAGACCGAACAACAGCACGAAGCGGAAGATGGCAATGCCCAGCTTACCTGCGTAGTAAGGGGTCAGATACTTATAGCGGAACAAGGTCCAGAAAGGAAGCTTATCCTGCGCTTTGATTCTGCGAATAGCAGCTTCTTTCTTCTGCTGCTTTTCCAGAGCGCGGATTTCCTTTTTTGACATAGAAGACAAATCCATTTGTATATCCCCCTTTCTTAAGTATCACGTCTTTGATAGAAGACGTAGCCGCCCATGATCGCCGCTACGATCAAAAGCACAATAATGACAACGAGGAAGTAGATCCAGGACATGGCCGTTGCACGTACCGTACCCTTTGTGCCCTCATAAATCGTTTTGATGAAGGACATCATGGTGTTATCCTGAGCGGTGAAAGAGTCGATAACGGTGTATACAGCGTTTACCAGAATCATGGGGCTGATCATGGGGAAGGTGATCTTCCAGAAGGTTTCCCAACCGGTAGCACCGTCCATCTGACAGGACTCGTAGATCGCGGGAGAGATGGACTGCAGACCGGACAAGAAGATCAGCATCTGTACACCGGACTTGTTAACGATGTCGTAAACCTCGTTAACGATATTAACAACATACGAAACGAGCTCGGTACCGATAGCCATGTTGCCGAAGAGGTTTCTCACGTCCATCATGCTGAGAAGTCCGTTACCGGTCTCCTCCTGGCCGCCGGTGCTGGCACTGATGCCTGCGCCGGTACCACCGGTCATTTCGCCTGCGTTTTCAGCCATCTTGTCCTGCAAGTCGATCCACTCAATAATACCGGTGGACACGATAACGGGGATGAAGAAGATAGCACGGAAAATCGCTCTGCCGCGCATCTTCTGGTTCAGCAATACTGCTACGAACAGAGAGAAGACGACGATGGCGGGAACGTTGAAGATAAGCTCACCAAGGCTGCCCATCAAGGTCTTAACGAAATCGGTGTTTTCAAAGAGGGCGTATTTGTAGTTGTCCCAGCCAACGGGAATCAGCTGATAACCGCCGCCGCCCTGAATTTTGATTTCGTGGAAGGAGAACTGAATGGACTCCACGATCATGGGCAGATAGATCAGGAAGAAGCCGATGAGGAAGGGTGCAATGAAGACCCAACCGCTTCTGGCTTTCGTCCGAGCAAGGGATCTATCCTTGCTCGAACGCTTTGCAGTGTCAACGGAGTTAGTCATTTTTTTAGTTTTAGTCATGCCTATTGCCTCCTTTTACTGCTGGGTATAGGTAACGCCATCGAAGGTCCAAACGGAGCCATCTGCGCCTACCTTAACAAAACCATAGGTGGGAATGTCGTACAGAGTGTTACCAACTCTTACGGTGTAATCCTTGATGAGGTAGTTCAGATAGAACACATCACCGTTGGAATAGGTCACCTTGACAATCTTATACTCACGATCCAAGAACTCGTGCTTATCGATGGTTGCGTTCTTAACGCTCTTCAGCGCGCTGTTGAGCATCTTGTAAGCCGCCACGATCTGTTCCTTCCAGATCACGTAACGCACGGAGTAATACTTGGAAACGATGGGACTCACGTAGTCCTTCATGATAGAGGTGTTGTTGCTTGCAACAACGAAGTAGGGAGAAGCGCCGTTCTCGATAGACTTCAGGAGAGAAGCCTCATAGTCGCCTGCAAGGTTCAGCGCGCCGCCGGCATAGTTCTTGTAGCCGTGGAGCACCATGCTCATGAAGGGAACGGAAGCGCAAGCGTAACGGTAGTTGGAGGATTCCAGCGGAACTTCCAGAATATCGGTAGCGAATTCCAGAGCGTATGCATTACCGCCGTTGAGCATAACCTTACCGTTCTGCTCCTTGATCTTCTTCAAGAGACGCTTGGTGAGGATCTTGGAGTCTTCACGGGTGAGAGGCTCTTCCTCGTTGAAGTCGGAGTTGAGGTATTTACCCAAGGAGGAAACGGAGATTGCGCCTACGTTGTATTCCTTGTATTCCTCATAACCCTTAGAATAGTAGTAATCCATCTTGCCTGCGGAGATAACACCGGAACCCATTTGTACGAACATCTGCCACTCGGGTCTATACTGCTGCATGATGGCTTCACGATCGTCAACGGTCTTTGCCAAGTCATCCAGATCAAAGCCGTCGAAGGTTTCAGTCTGGTGAAGCAGAGAGTATTCCAGTTCAGGGAAGATGGTAGCACCGGTGGTCTTGGCGTGCTCGAGAAGCGCCTTGAAGCCTTCATCGCCACCCAAAACATCTTCGATGTCGATCTTGTTAGGAACGGTGGAGAACATACCGCCGTTGATCCAGCCGGAAAGCTTCATGCCAACGTTGGTAATGCCCTGCTCCTTCAGCTCGTTGAGGATGTCGATGTCATCCTGGAAGCTGGAAAGAGCAACCATGGTAGTGGTGGGAATACCCAAGAAGGTATCGTCCTTCTCCATGGCACCCAAGGTCTCCAGATACAGGGGGATGTCTTCACTTTCGTCGTTCAGCTCGGTGAGGACACCCTTGCTGATGAGGTATTCACGATAGACCTTAGCCATCTCGGAATAGTCAACGGTATCGCTGAGCATGAAGAGACGAATCTTGAAGTCGCCGGTGTACTTACGCTTGGACTCCATGGTCCAGGTAGCGTTTGCGTCATTTGCGATACCACCGGACAGCTCATAGGTATCCTGAGGACGGGGGTTGAAGGTGGTATAAACGGAGACGAACATATTCAGAGAGCCGCCGTTCTTAACCGCGATCTTTGCCAAGGAGTCGCCCTCCTCGATAACTGCCAGGTAGCCGATCTTCAATTCATCGTCTACGGTAACAGTCTCGAGAACGGGGATGGGCTGGCCGTTTTCGTCCAGGATCTGTTCACCCGTCTCGGGATCGGTCTGGTAAACGATGTTACCTTCGGCATCCAGAACGGGAACGTCCTCCGTATGAGAGCCGATCACGGCGTGTTCAACAACGCCGAATACGGGCAATCTCATCACTTCCCTATTGGCGCCGGTAACGGTATGGTACACGTTATCGATGCCGTAGATGGGGTTCACGGAGGTGAAGTTACCTACAGCAACCACATCGTTAAAGTCGATGATGGCACCGGAACCGTCGGGAATGAAGATGTAGCCTTCGTTGTTGGTGTTACCTGCACCGCCGTAGGGCAGCAGGACTACGTTGGACAGAGAGTACAGATCGGAAGCGAAACGGATATTACCTGCGTTCAAACGGATGGTGATACCGCCCTGATCGTCGGCCTTATACTCGATGGCCAGCTTGAACAGAGGGGGATTTTCTTCCGTGGAGGTATATTCAGTCTCGGCGTGGTCGATCTCCATCTGCTCCAAGGTATAGTCGGTGTAGAGCTTGATGATGTTCTCGATACGGAGAAGCTCTTTGGTAGCGATACGCTTTTCGCAAGCGTAGATGGGGAATTTCTCCAGAACGGGATATTCCTTCAGATACTCCTCGATGGTCTTCTTTGCCTTGGTGGGGTCGTCCTTATCGTAGTAGATGTAGAACGCCTTGAGGGTCTTGGCATCACGAGACTGGTCGGAGTTTCTTTCAACCTGCTGAACCAATGCGTTGGATTCAGGGTTCTCGGGATCGTTGAACTTATCGGCACGGATCAAACGGGGCACAAGATAGGTTACCTGCTCACGGCCGATGGAATACTCAACACGAACACCGCCACGAATGTTGCTGACGTTGATCTGCTTGTTGGCAGCGGCGTCGGTAAAGGAGTTCATGGAGTTATCGGTGTTGTTCTGAGAATACTGGATGATCAACTGGGAATACAGCTCTGCCTTGACGGAGTTAGAGCTTGCAGTACCTTGAGAGGACTTACTGGAACCAACGTTATAGGGGTTGGTGGAATAGTAAGCGGTGTACTCAGGAATCTCACCAAGAGCCTCTACATCCTCTTTGGTCATAGAGGGATCGGCAAGAGTGAGAGCTACCATTTCGCCGGTGATGGAATCCAGATAGAAGGCGATGCCGTTTACTACAGCATACAAGGTCATGGGATCGATAGCGGTATTATTTTTCGCTTCAAGACGATCCTCGATGGTGGTAAACTCGGTGCTCATGTAGGCAGGATATACGGTATCCTTCCACATATCTTCCCAAGATTGCTCATCCTCTGCCGCAAACACAAGAACGTTAGACAGAGCGGGAAGCAGCATTGCCACGCAGAGTGCCATCAGGAGCGCTTTTGTGAATTTAGATTTTAACATATTCGTTTACGCTCCTTTCTTATAGCCTGGTGGAAATTTCGAAGTAGATGTTATAGCCGAATGCGTAGATCTTACCGATCAATGCGAAGAACAGGATGGCAATGAACATGATTACGCATACCATCAACAGAGTACCGAGGATGGTGATGAAGTTCTTACCGAGGGTATAGTCATGAGTGACCATAACGCCGAAGAACACCAGGATACCTACCCATACCCATGCAACGGTGGTCAGCATGGACAGAATACCCATTTCGTTGGTGGTCAACACGTTGGAAATAGCGGTAACGGGGAACAAAATCATTACCAGAGGAACCAGAGAGTAGCAGCAAGCGATGAACACGTCCTTGAAGGAGCCTTCACCATCGAACAGAGTGGTCAGACACCAGTTCGCCAAAGCAACCAGCATAACGGGAGTTGCGATGGACATTGCCGCGATAACAAAGTTACCTGCGCCCTGGCCGCCGTAGTACAAATAACCGCCGCCAATGAAGTTGTATACAAAGGCTGCAGCCGCTGCCAGAAGCCAGAACACTGCACCGCGGACGGAGCCACGGCCCTCGTGCTTCAGATCCCAGAAGCCATCGAAGGGATGGAAGATGATATGGAAGCCATACATTACTTCTTCCCAGAAGCCGCGCTTCTCTTTTGACTTGGTGTTCTTCTTGTTGTACTTACCTGCAAAGCCAAAGAACTTGATGAAGCCGAACAAGCAGCCTGCTGCAACAGCCAAGAAGAGCAACAGGTTTTCTTCGATCCAAATCTTACGGTATGCCTGGTACGCCTCGGAGTAGTTCTCAGCGTCGTACGCGGAACGGAAGTACTTCATAGCCTCGATATACTCGCCTTCGCGGTACAGAGACTGACCGATGCCTACGTATGCAGTATCGTAGTTGTTGTTACGCTGAAGGATACCGGTGTAGTACTCAACTGCCTTGGAGTAGTTCTGGTCGATATCGTTCTGGATAGCTGCGGCAATCAGATCGCCGTAGTCGGTACGCTTGTAAACGGTGATGGAAGCGGCAGACTTATCCAAAAGCAGAATGTTGGTGCCCTGGTAGTCGATAGCATCCAAGGTCTGGATGTTACCAAGCTGGTCGCCGAAGTCGCCGAAGGCGTAGAGCATATTACCGTTGGAGTCGTAAGTAAAGACCTTACTACGCTTGGAGTCAATCAAGCTCCAGGTGCCGTTTTCGGTAATTGCAACGTCCACAACGGTGGAAGGACCGGAGACCTTCATGGAAGCACCGCCGGGGCCGCTCATGTTGACTTCACCCGCGGGAGGCCAGAAGCCGTTACGGTTCATAACGTCGCTTCCCTTGGGGTTCAGCTTCTTAACGGTCATGTAGTCAGCGGCCTTGGATTTACCGGTGATGGCGGAAGCTACACTGGACTCTTCGATAGAAGCGGTGGTAACGAAGACAAAGTCGTCCTCATCGATAGCGATGTTGTTATACTCGGTAGGAACGTACTGCTCGGAGGCGGCGATCTGCTCTGCGGTCTGGAACATTCTCCAGAAGTAGTCGAAGGCACTGTAGGTAACCTTCTGTGCGCCGACGAAGCCGTTGAAGGTACCGTCGCGGTTCAGAGAGAGGACACCGTAGTTGGTGGTAGAGGATACCACGTAGATACGTCCTGCGGAGTCAACGGCTACAGCTACGGGGCTGTAAACGTGGTTGTCGGGCATAACTTCGCTGGCAGGTTCGGGAACGATGGTCACGAAGTTGCCAAGCTTGTCAAACACGACGATACGGGAGTTACCCTTGTCAGCAACGAAGATCTCGCTCTCGGTAACAAACAGACCGTAGGGCTGATTGAGGCTGTCGGGTACACCGTAGTTGTTGGTAAAGGTGCTGATGACCAGACGAACGTTGTATTCCTCATCGGTAACGATGATACGGTTGTTACCGGTGTCGGAGATGTAAACGTGGTTCAGGTCGTCAACGAAGATGTCCTCGGGAGAAGCCAGGTTGACAGTGCCGAAGGTCTCGCTGTACTTGATCTTGGCGTTGTCGCTGGCACCGCCCTCGGCGGTCAAGGAGAACTTCAGGCTGGCGGAATCGATTTTCTTCAAAGGAACGTACGCCGCGGGGCTTTCCTGAATCATGTTGCTTACACCGTAGGTATAGGTGGTGTAAGGAACAATAGCACCTGCGGTAACGGAACCAAGCATCAGCACCACGAGAGCGACGATGAGAAGGGTTTTGAATGTTCTGTGTTTCATTGTGTGCCCTCCTTTAGTCCTTCATGCCGGCGGACGACATGGTTTGAATAACGTTGTTCTGAGAAATGATAAATACCAAGATCGGAACGATCATCATGATAACGGTAGAAGCTGCGGATACACCGGAACGCTCGATACCTGCCGTTACCAGCTGGCTGATGGCATAGTTCAAGGTCTTGAGCTGCTCACTGTAGATGTACAGGTTTGCACCGGAGTTCCACAGATCCTTGAACGCAAACAGGATCAAGGTTGCCCAAGCAGGCTTTACCATGGGCATGGCGATCTTCCAGAAGATCTTGTTTTCAGAAGCACCCTCCAGACGGGCACTTTCCAATACAGAGTCGTTAACGCTGGTTTCCATAAACTGCTTCATCAAGTAGAGACCGAAGCTGGTACAGAAAGCAGGCACGATAACTGCCATGTAGGTGTCTACCCAACCGAGGGCAGACATGATCAAGAAGTTGGAGATACCGGTTACGGTTGCGTTGAACATCAAGGACATACGAACAATGCCGAACAAAAGGCCACGACCGGGGAATTTGATCTTTGCAATGGCGTAAGCCGCATAAGAGGAAAGCAGCACGTTACCCATGGTACCAACCACGGAGATCAAAATGGTGTTAAAGATGTAACGGGAGAAAGGAACCCAAGATTCACCCATGGTACGGAACAACTCACGGAAGTTCTCGAAGGAGGGGTTGATAACGAAGAATCTGGGGGGGAATACGAAGATCTCGTCCAAGGGCTTCAAGGACTGGCAGATCGCATACACCATGGGAAGCACCATGACGACTGCGATGAGCGCCAGCATGATGTAGATACCTACGTCACCACCGGCAGAACGGTTGACAGAACGCTTGAAGTGGACACGGTTTGTGTCATATCTGCGATAGGCAGCCTTAATTTTTTCGATTAACTTCTTCATATTAAGTACCTATCTTTCTCAAGATTTTGGTAACCAGCATGTTACAGCCGATCATCATCAAGAACAACAGAGTGGCAATCGCAGAAGCATAACCCATCTCGAATCGCATTCCGCCGTAGTCATCCAAGTGGTGCATGATGGTATGTGCCACATAGTTCGGGGAGGGGAAGCCTACCAAAGCGGTGATAACGCCGCCGAAGCCGAACGCACCGGTGATGGCCAGGATTGCACCCAGCATCATCTGAGGACGCATGGTGGGAAGGGTGATGTAATAAAGCTCTTGCCAACGGTTCTTAACACCGTCCACAGCGCCTGCTTCGTAGAGAGAGGTATCAACCGTCTGGAAGCCCGCGATGAAGGTCAAGAAGGAGGTACCCAGAGAGGTCCACAGTGCTACGCAGCAGCAGAGAACGAAGATGTACTTCTCATCCTGGAACCACAGTACAGGCTCGGACAGAAGACCAAGCTTAATACCCCAAGCATTGACCAGACCGTATTCGTCACCGGAGAAGAAGATGGTCCAGATCAAATATACGTTACCGGAAATGGAGGGAGCGTAGAACAGCAGGGTTACGATAGAACGGATACGAGGACGCAGCTCGTTGATGAACCATGCCAACAGCATGGACAACAGGTAAGAACCGGGGCCGGTAACCGTTGCGAACATCAAGGTGTTCTGGATTGCAGTGATAAACACATCGTCGTCCAAGAACAGACGAATGTAGTTATCCAGCAGAACAAATTCGGGCCATTCCAACAGGTTAAAGTTGGTAAAGCTCAAAATCAAGGACAAAACGACGGGAACGATGGTAAACAGCGTGAACAGAATGAAGAAGGGCGCGATCATGAGGTATGCGACCTTATGCTTTTTCATTTCCAGCAAAGTCCATTGGAAACGGCTCATGTCTGTTCTAATGACAGCTTTTTCCTTTGCCATGATCATCTCTCCTTTTCTGTCTCGAGCGAAATACCTTCATTCTTCAGATAGTTTTCCATCTCTTTGATGACATCCGTAGTGGGAAGGTTAAACTCGGCACGTTTTCTGGTCAACTCATTATTGATATCCGTGATATAGGACTGCATGGATTCAATGGGAGAGTCGCCATCGTTATATACATTCAAGAATGCGAAGCTGGTGTAACGGGATACGATGTAGGAGCCGGGATACTCGGGAGTACATTCAACTGCGTTGAACTGCGCAAACAGGTTGTCGTACTCATCCTTAGACCAGGACATACCTGCAAGAGCTTCCATGTTGGCGGTGGGCTGCTTAGCAGAGGGACCCAACAGTGCGATCATTTCGTTACCGTAAGAGGTCTGCACGTCAGCGCTCATCCACCACTGCATGAAGGTCCAAGCTGCGAGGGCGTTATTCTCGGTTACGGAACGCATAAGCAGCATGGTGGAAACGGCACCCACGGTGGAGTTGTTGATAACGGTCTCGCCGGTAACGGGGTCTTCAGACAAGGTACCGGGCAGAGGAGTGAATTCCCACAAACCGTTAATTTCGGGAGCAAAGACGATCAAGGAGTTGTAGTTGTTGTACTCGATGATGGCCAAGGGCATTTCGCCGGAACGGAAACGGTTCGCAAAGCTATAAGTTACAGGGAACTCATACTGAGTGAACAAATCACAGACCTTCTTGAAGGCAGCCAAGGAAACGTCGGAATCAAGGTTGATGGAGATACCGTCGGTCTTGGGGATGATGTTGCCATCCGCATCGGTATAGGTATAGCCGATAGCGTTCAGGTACTCATCTACGTTTGCATAGGAGGAATCGTAGCCCTTCTTCTCGTAATACTTACGGAAGAGTTCCAAATAGTAATCGTAGTTACCCTGATCATAGTAGGTCTCTCCCTGCTGGTACATCAGGAAGGTAGAGCCTGCCACACCGGTGGGGAAACCGATATCCAACTCGTTGGACTGCATCGTATATATAATATTGTAGAATTCGTCCCAAGTGTCGGGCACTTTCACGTCGCTGTTTTCTGCTGCAAGCTCTGCGAAGATGTCCTTACGATAGAACATCATAGCGAAGCTCATGGTTTCGGGGATACCGTAGGTCTGACCGTAGAGAGTCAGAGGAACCATAGCGTTCGCAGCGAAGCGGGTCTTCACCTGATCGAAGGTGGGGATCAAGTTCTTCTCGAGCAGAGAAGAATAGATCGGATCATCTGCCCAACGGGACAGGTCATTGAAGTTATAACCAATGTTATCGTCGCCGGTGGTGTTGTTCAAGGAAAGAACAGCAGAACGGATCGCGTAGTTGATGGCGTCGCCCTGACCTGCGCCCATGTAGATGTCGGGACCGGTGCCGGCCAAGGTTGCGGGAAGCAAGGTACCGCCGGCAACCAGCTTAACAGTTACGGGAAGGCCGTAGGTGGTAGCGAAGGAGTCGTCCACAAGGTTACGAACGATCTGCGCCTGGTCACGGGAGGTGACGGTCCAAACCTCGATAGCGTACTTCTCAGCGTCCTCGATGTTCAGCTCCTCGGAAGAGCCAAGAGAATCGTAATCAGAGAAGAAGGACATCACGAACTTCTCGATACCGCCCCACAGGCTTGCGAAGAAGCCGGGCTCTGCCTGAGGCGCTTCCGCGTCGGAAGCCTGCACGCAGATGTAGTCAATGCCCAAGGGCTGGTTCTGGGTATCTGCAAGCCAGGTACCCAAAGAAGCACTGTAAGACTTCAGGGTGCTCATATAGCCTGCGATGGTAGAGGGGTACTGACCCATACGCTCGCAAACGTTCGCAACACGGTCCAGAGTAGCAGAGTGGGAACCCTTGCCGCCCATCAGCGTTGCAAGCTCTTCGGACACCGCGTACAGCTCGGTTGCCTGCTCACGAAGGCCCTTCAAAACGTCGGGAATCAGACGCTCAAAGCGGTAGTCACGGTATTCGTCGGGCTCGGTACCGGTGATCATCAGTATCTTACGGTAGTAAGCGTTGATCTTGGTCAGAGAGTTATTAACACGGCTGAGAATGCTTGCCATATCGCCCAAAACAACTTCCAGACGAATGGTGTTGGTACCCTTGTTCAGGTAGAACATAAACTCGGTTTCGCCGTTGTTCAGAGGCTCGGTCACCCACTCGGAAGAGTAGTTGAAGCGAACGAAGCCTGCTTCTTGGAAGGGCACTTCCCCGTTGATAGAAACCTTACGGGAAACATACACACCGGAATAGTAGCTCTGGAGAGAACGAGGAATGATGCTGTAGAAGCCATCCTCGGGAACTTCCACTTCCCACTCGATCCACTGGCCTACGTACTTCCACTTGTCGCCGCCGATCATGTTCAAGCGGATCAAAGCAGGATCCTGAGGCTGAGAGTAGACAGAGGAGCGATTGTTGAGCTGGTAAATGGTACGCTCGGAAACGGTGGTAGCGTACTCGGCCTGAACGATGATCTGAGCGTCGCCCTTGTACTTAGCAGCGTCTCCGCCATGGGATGCGTAATACTCTGCGTAGGTGGGCAAAGCCCCGGCTGCTTCCAAAACCACGCCGCTGATAGCAACGGTTTCTCTAACTGCCTGGAAGGACAGAATGTGTTCGCCCTCGGACAGGTAGAAGCACAGAGGATCGTTGTAGTAGCCGGTGGAGTCGTACACGTAAGTGTTTGCCCACTCGTTTACAAGAACCTTCTCGGGCTTCAGCTCGTTACCGTTGTTATCGGTATCGAAGGGACGATTCAGATCGTAGTCGCCGTAGTGGTTCTTCACAAATTCCTTGAACTCGGGAGAATCGGAGTACATCTGATGCTCCACACCCTCGGAATCGGTGTAAGTGTAAAGGTCATTCCAAACGCGGGCAAATTCCACGGAACGTGCCTCGGTATAGGGAACCTTACCGTCAATGAGAACGTAACGTTCGATGGCGGCATAGTTACCAACGGTGGGATTAGAAGTGAAGTCCACCTTAGGAATGCCGTTTTCATAAACGACTTTGCCGTCTTCGTCAACAACATTACTGTAAACAGCAACGTTGCCGGTGAAGTAGCTCACGTTAAGGTTGTAAAGACCGGACTGGGACACGGTGACCTTAAAGGATACCTTGCCGTCGTCTCCGCAAAGCAGGATGGCCTCTACGCCCTCCGGCATCTGCAAAGTAGCGCCGTTCTTTTGAGCAAGATACTTGCTCAGATCGTCGCCGTTTTTCACAACGTTAATGGTGGCGGTGGTTTCCGCGGCGTCGATCCCGTTCACAAGATCCAAAACGATCTTACCCGTAGCAACGTCGGCATCGTTGTAGGACAACAGATACTCGCTGTAGCTGGTAGAGGTCAGAACGTTCTTGATCTCGTCAAGGGAAGTACGCACCAACGAGTCAGAATTATATCTGTGCTCGACGGACGCCATCGCTTCGAGAGTTCCCGTGCAAAGCCCGGTGAATGTAATCACCACGAGCATGAGCATTGCGAGAACACGCTTAAAGGTTTGGTTGAAGCTGGTCATGCGATTTTCCTCCTGAGAAATGCTGACGGCATACCCCAAAAACCACACACCGACGCGCTCGCGCGCACGCGTATATAGTTATAGGAATACACCATATTTCAATACCTTGTAATAGTACCACAGACCGCTTCTTTTGTCAAGCATGGCTTCTTCTTAAAAACGGCGTAGCAGAAGGGTTTTAGGCAGAATAAATGAGGGTTAAGTAAGCACTATTTGATCTTTTTTTCATTGATAATATTCAACAGACAATTTTCAAGAAACATTTCAAGTTGCTCAAAATTTCACATTCGATTCACAAATGTCTATTTTTCTTATATATACATTAACATTTTGTCAAATTAGTGTCAATGAAAAAGTCTTTATTCGTTCCACAATTTATGTACGCAAGTTTTCCGTTTTTTAAACCTTTTTCATTGGTGGCAAAAATGCCGCCTTCAGAAAAGAAAAACAGGGTAAAAATTGCACAAAAAAGGCAGTGTATTTTTTACACACTGCCTTTTACAACAAAACGTATGTTCTTCGCCATTTTTCGACCAACGTGGGTCATTTTGCATTTTTTTGAATTATTCGTAGCAAGTGACAATGAATCCATCGCTTCCATTTCCGGAAACAGAGAAGACAGCATCTTCGCCGCCGCGAACGGTGACAGAGGTGGTTTCCCCCTCCCCTGCCGGGACGTAATACACGTAGCAGATCCGTTCATCACCGGAAGCATCCGTGTACTTGATGGTCAAGGGAGCTTCCGCAGTATACAAGCGCAGAGATTCCAAATACTCCTCCAAGCAGAGATGGTACTTGACCATATGCGCCGCGTGCTCATATCCCACAAAGCGATAAACCCTGCCGGAGCCGTAGCCGGAAACCTGCGTAATAGAGGATTTCTCGGAAGGATAACGAAGAACGTAGCCAAAGCGGTTGCAGTTGTTCGCCAACCAAAGGTATTTGCCCGTGCCGATATTGTCCCCATCCGGATCAGCAGGATAAAGGGAGAAATACACGGTATAGCCATTGGAAAGATCCTTTTTGATGGCGTCATCCTTCACAGAGGAACCAGATTTGTACGCCTCGTGGATGATGAGAGAATTAGCTCCCTGAGCATTACGGAACGCCTTGGTCATCTCGTTCATCGCTTCAACCGCGTCGGAGTGGAGCATAAGCGCCGTTCCCGATAAGCCGTAAGCATCGTTTTTATAGGAGTTGATCCGCACCAGATTATCAGGCTCCGCAGTGATCCCGGCCGCATACACAGGATCGGTCAACGCAAGAATACCCGTCATTTTTCCGGCGGTAGGAACTTCCATTTCGGCATAGTCCACAGGCACTTCCGCTTCCGAAGACTCCTCCACGGATTCTTCCGTCACAGAAGAGGACTCCGAAGACGGCACGGAGGTCTGGGAGGTTTGAGAGTTTTGAGCAGAGCTCTCCCCTGCCGGCTCTTCCGAGGGCTCGCAGCTGCCGCAAATGATGAGGATCACCAAAAGCAAAGCCGCACCCATAAACAATAGCGCCGCATAGAGATACTCAGGGCGGGTTCTTTTCGTTCTGTTTTCCATAGATATAACCAATCCTTTGCAAAATGCGGGCGAGAAAAGCCCCGCCCGCATTCATTTCGTTATATTACTGCTCGGACAGCTTCTTCAGCTTCTCGTACTTAGCCATTGCATAGCCTTCAGCCTGAGCAAAGAGCACCTCTGCTCTTTCGGGGAAGGACTGAGCAAGACGAGCGTAACGAACCTCAGAGCGGATGAAGTCCTGATAGTTTCCGGTAGGAGCCTTGGAATCCAAGATCACCTTGCCGGTCTCGGGGTTGTAGCGGAAGGTCTGCCAGTAACCGGCCTCAACTGCCTTCTTCTGTTCTGCCAGACAGTTCTGCATACCGCCCTTCACACCGTGCATTTCGCAAGGAGCGTAGCCGATGATCAAGGAGGGACCGTTATAAGCCTCTGCCTCAGAAAGTGCCTTCAGCAGCTGATTCTTATCGTAGCCCATGCAAACCTGTGCAACGTATACGTAGCCGTAAGACATTGCAATAGCAGCCAGATCCTTCTTCTTCTGACCCTTACCAGCTGCTGCAAACTGTGCAACAGAGCCGGTAGGAGTGGACTTGGAGGCCTGACCGCCGGTGTTGGAGTAAACCTCGGTATCGAATACGAAGATGTTTACGTCCTCGCCGGAAGCGATGGCATGATCCAAGCCGCCGAAGCCGATATCATATGCCCAGCCGTCGCCACCGAAGATCCAAACGGACTTCTTAGCGATGTAATCCTTGTAAAGCAGGATCTGCGCACGGAGATCAGCACACTTCTCGCAGGTGGAAGCTTCCAGCATTGCGATCAGATCCTTGGAAGCCTTGGCATTCTCGGCACCGTTCTCCAGGGTGGAGAGGTATGCATCGATGATGGCCTTCTTCTCCTCGTTGGTAACGATCTCACCCAGCTGACGGATCAAGCCGATCACGCGGTTGCGGAGAACCTTCTGACCCAGACCCATACCCATACCGTGCTCTGCGTTGTCCTCGAACAGGGAGTTGGCCCATGCGGGACCCTTGCCGCTTTCGCGGTTGACGGTGTAGGGAGTAGCGGGAGCGGAGCCGCCCCAGATAGAGGAACAGCCGGTAGCGTTGGAAATATACATTCTTTCGCCGAAGAGCTGAGTAACGATTCTTGCGTAAGAAGTCTCTGCACAGCCTGCGCAGGAGCCGGAGAACTCAAGCAGGGGCTGCTTGAACTGGCTACCCTTAACAGTGTTGTTAACCAACTCGGTCTTCTCGGCAACGTTTGCTACGCAGTAGTCGAACACGGGCTGCTGATCCAGCTGAGAAGCCATGGGAACCATGAGCAGAGCGCTCTTAGGAGCTGCCAGCTCTGCGGCAACCTTAGCTGCCTTCTTGGGATCATCCGGATATTCTGCTGCTGCGGCTGCCTGAGCGTCCTTGAGAGCCTTTGCGGTAACAGGACAATCCTTCACGCACAGGGTACAGCCCATACAATCGAGGGGGCTGATAGCGATGGTGAACTTGTAGTTGGTCTTAATAACGGGCTTAGCCGCAAATTTGGTTGCTTCGGGTGCCTTGGCAGCCTCGTCCTCGGTCATAGCGTAAGAACGGATAGCAGCGTGGGGGCAAACGAAGGAACAGTTGTTACACTGGATACAGTTCTCGGGATTCCATACGGGAGCGTTGACTGCTACACCGCGCTTCTCATAAGCCGCAGAGCCCTGGGGGAAGGTACCGTCTGCATAAGGCAGGAAGGTAGAAACGGGCAGAGTGTCGCCGTCCATACGGTCAACGGGGATCACCACGTTGTTCACGAAGTCTACCAGATCCTTGCGGGTGCCGGTTGCAACCTCTTCGTGCTTGTCGGAAACGATGGTCTTCCAGGATTCGGGAACAGCTACTTCAACGGCTGCGTCTGCACCTGCATCGATAGCGGCGTAGTTCAGATCAACCATTGCCTGGCCCTTCTTGATATAGGACTTGTATGCCATCTTCTTGATGTACTCGATGGCGTCAGCCTTGGGCAGAATGCCTGCCAAGGAGAAGAACGCGGACTGCAATACGGTGTTCTTAACCTTTACGTTACCGATCTGCTTTGCAGCGATGGTGGTAGCGTCGATGATATAGAACTTCACGTTGTTGTTTGCAATATATGCCTTAACGTCTGCGGGCAGGTTAGCATCCAGCTCTTCTGCGGTCCAACGGCAGTCCAGCATGAAGGTTCCGCCGGGCATAACGTCCTGAACGATGCGGTAGCCCTTGAGGATATAAGAAGAGTTG
>JAZKZH010000031.1:0-5562 GCA_045612545.1 Eubacteriales bacterium | reverse complement strand
CACCGAAATGCCGCGGGCGATGGCAAAGCCTACGTCTTCCCCTGCGATGAGCCAGGCGGCAAAGGCGATCAGGGCGATGGAAATGACCACGGGGACGAAAATGCCCGAGACCTTGTCCGCGACCTTGGCGATGGGAGCCTTGGTGGCGGCGGCATCGCTGACCATGTGGATGATTTGGGAAAGGGTAGTATCTTCCCCCACGCGGGTGGCAACGCAAACGGCGTACCCGCTTCTGCACACCGTGGCGGCGGAAAGGGTATGCCCCGCTTCCTTGTCCACGGGCAGGCTTTCCCCTGTGAGAGCAGATTCATCCACAGAAAGGGAGCCTTCCAGGATCTCGCCGTCGGTGGGAATGCTGTCCCCGGAGCGGATCACAAACCGATCGCCCACCTTCACCTGTTGGATTTCCACGGTGTATTCCTTGCCGTCCTCCGAAAGTAAGACCGCCGTCTTGGGAGCAAGCTTCATGAGCTGCTTCAAGGCATCCGTGGTCTTTCCTTTGCTGCGGGCCTCCAGCAGCTTGCCAAGGGTGATGAGGGTCAAGATCATTCCCGCAGATTCAAAATACAAATGCCCTTCCCCAAGGAACAGCACGATTGCGCTGTAAAGAAATGCGGCGGAAGCTCCCAAGGAAACCAGCGTATCCATGTTGGGCGCACCGCGCAGAAGCCCCAGCGTGCCGCTGATAAAGAATTTGCGGTTGATCACCATGATGATTCCCGCAAGGAACAATTGTGCAAGTCCGCCGGTTAAATGCCCTTCCAAAAAAGCGGGCAGGGGAAAGCCCCACATCATATGCCCCATGGAAAGGTACATGAGAGGCAATAAAAATCCAAGAGAGAGCAAAAGCCGTTTTACCAAACGGGGAGATTCCTCCACGGGAGCTTCCTTGCCGGGGATGACGGCAGTATATCCCGCTTTTTTCACCGCGGCGCAGACAGCCTTTTCGCTTGCATGGCCTGACACCTGCATGGAGTTTGTCAGCAAGCTGACGGATACGGACTCCACGCCCTTTACGGCCTTCACTGCCTTTTCCACGTGGGAGACACAGGCGGCGCAGGTCATTCCCGTCACGTAATACCGGGTGCTTTTCTCTGCCATAAGCTTCTCCTTGTCTGTTTTTTCTTATTTTAAACCCGCAGACTTCTTTTGTCAAGTGATACAGTCACTTCTTTTTCCTCTTTACATTTCCTTTTTCCTGTGGTATACTGCAAAAAAGATAGGAGGAATCTCCATATGAAACAGTACCTACAAACCATGCTGGATTCCGGGGTGACCAGGTTCACCGTGAGCAATCCCGTGACCAAAACCGCACTCTATAAAAAGATCACGGCGGAGAAGAAGCAAAACGGCTTTCAGATCGCAAAATATACCGAAAAGCAGGTGTTCCACGAGAACGTCACCTTTGCAGAGCTGTCGGACGTTCTTGCCGATCTGACCGCGGGCAAATTCCGTCAGGTCAACGGCTTTGCTCCGGAGGGGGAGCATATTTTGTTGATCTCCAAAAAAGGCGCCTGCAAGTATTCCGTCAAAGGGAAGGCTACTGCCGCAAAGCATACCGACGCTCACAACCGCAAGAAGGAATACCTCCTTCCCGAAGGTGAGATCATCCCGCCCTTGGTGGACATGGGGATCTTCACCAAGGAGGGCAAGGTGGTCGCTTCCATGTACCATAAGTTCAAGCAGATCAATCGTTTCCTGGAGATGATCGACGACGAACTGCGTTGCAGAAAAACGGAGAAGCTGAACGTGATCGATTTCGGTTGCGGTAAGTCCTACCTCACCTTCATTCTGTATTATTACCTGACCGAGGTGCGCCATATTCCCACGGAAATGATCGGGCTGGATCTCAAGGCGGATGTGATCGAAAAGTGCAACGCCGCCGCGAAGAAGTACGGCTACCATGGCTTGCGCTTTGAAATGGGGGATATCAACGGCTATAACGCACCCTTTGCTGTGGATCTGGTGGTCACGCTCCATGCTTGCGATACCGCCACGGATCACGCACTGTTCAACGCCGTTTCTTGGGGGGCGAAAATGATCTTCTCCGTGCCCTGCTGTCAGCACGAGCTGAACGGACAGCTTGCGCCGAAGGCCTTGACCCTTCTTTCCCGCTACGGTATTGTGGGAGAACGGTTCTCCGCTTTGGCCACCGATGCCATTCGCGCCAATCTTTTGGAGTACTGCGGGTACAAGACTCAGCTTTTGGAATTTATCGATCTGGATCACACTCCCAAGAATGTTCTCATACGCGCCGTCAAGCGCCCCATTACGCCTAAAGCGGTAAAGGAAAAAGCTCTTTTGGAGGTGCGGCAGACCATGGAAGCCTTTGGGTTTGAACCTACACTGTATAAGCTGCTAATGCTGTAATTTTCTCATAAGAACCTTTCTTTCGGAAAAAGAAAGGTTCTTATGAATCTCCAAAGAAACCTATTTTAAAATAGGTTTTTCGAAGGAGAGCACGAGAGGGGACCTTTTTTTCGAAAAAGGTCCCCTCTCGTAATTTGTTCTTATTTGTAAACCACTTGGTCGATGTTCCATTCGGCGATCAGGTAGATCACGTAGTCCGGCTTTTCGCTGTTGATGTAGGCTTTGTTCCAGCCGTAGTTCCACATACCGATGTAGTGGGTGCGGTTCATCCGCTCGGGAATTAGATCAAAGATAGCGGCACTGTAAGAATCTCTGAACACCATGCAGGAGGGCAGCTCCTTCCGCTTGGTATTGAAGTTGAACTCTTGGGTGGTATCCTCGCTGTAGATCAACTGCATCCCTCTGTAACGAGGAACAGCGGCGATCTGAGAATTGATCTTTTCCTTAAATTCACGGTAATATCCGTATTCTTTCACGTCCACCTGAGGAATATCCAGGAACAGCATTGCATCCGCGCTGGTGTAGTAATCCGCCGTCCAAGTGAACTCATCGAGCCCGCGGGGAGCCGCTTCGGGGAACTTTTCCGCGATATGCTCAAACAATTGGGTATACGCCAAATACGCACCGTAATCCGCCCAATGGCTGTCCAGGTGATAATACAGAGGCATTTCGTCGTTCTTATGCTCCATAAACAGATCCTGTACGTCGATCACCGTGGCACCGGCTTCCGCAAGCTTTGCCAGCACCTGATCTCTGCGGGATTGCCCGTTACCCTTGGGGTATTCCTCCGGCACCAGCTCGGGGTAGATGGTCATGGGGGAGGGGATGACCATATAGATGATCTCAGCGTTCGGATTGTAGGAATGCATTTGCTCCAAACGATCCTCTACACGGCTTGCCATACTGTTGAGCTGGGAGTCGCTGTAAAGGGGAGCAGTACCCATATGGTCGGGGAGCATAAGGGTCAGAAAGAACTGATACGCCTCATTGCTTGCCAACCCCAGTGTGCCCTTGTTGGCAGGAGTGCCAACACGAATGGAGTAGGTGCGTGGCTTGTCGTATTCCGCACCGTCAATGGTTTGGGAGAAGGTAATTTCTTGGTTATCACCGCCGTCGGCCTTCATGGTCACCGTAAACCACCCCATATAAGAAGGAACGGTTACAGACTGATCTCCGATCTGTGCTGTGATCTCAGCCCCCTGGGCGCAGGTGCCGATCATCACAAAGGAGGGCTTGGAGGTATAGCGGGCGAACAACAGCTCCACCATGTCCTCCGGGTCGGCAATCTCTTCCTCGGAGCCTTCCTCGGTACTGCTTTCCACACGGGAGATCTCCTCGGGGATGTAGGACGCCTCAAGAGAGACTTCGGCAGAGGAAGCAGCGGGGGAGGAGGTGTCTGCTGTCTCGCCTGCACAAGCGGCAAGCATACAAACTAATATCGCCATCAAGGCAAATAGGGCAAGTAAACTCTTTTTCATAGCGGTTTTTCCCTTTCGTTTCTGTTCCTTTCTATTGTATCATAAAAAAGGAAAATGTCAATGCCACATTCTACCCTGATTTTTGTAAAATTTTGCGCTCGGGACAAATAACACACAAAAGTAGATTGGAATGTTTCTTAAAACAGGGGGGGTAATTGACAAGAACAGAAAAATATGCTATACTTTAACAAAAAACAAAAAAAGGAGGATTTTTTGAAAATGAAAAAACTGTTGAGCTTTCTGTTGGCGCTGACTCTGGTGCTTACCTGCGCCTTCGCTATGACCGCTTGCAAAGAGGATGAAGATCCCAAGAAGGAATCCGAAGCAGAGGAGGCTTCTTCTGCCGAGACCGTGTCCGAATCCAAGGAGTACGTGCTTGCCGATGGCTATAAGCTGTTTGATAAGGACGGCGTATCCTTTGCTTATCCCAAGGACTGGACGTTGACCAACGGCTCCAATCCTATTATGCAGGATACCAAGGGCAACAACATTAACGTGGTGTACGAGGCCGCCACCAAGCAGAACACCGAGAACTACAAGAAGCTTTCCAAGAGCACCTTTATGGAGCTGCTGGGGAACTATCTGGAGGCAATGGGTATGGAGATTGGTGAGTATTCCGTGGAAAAGAAGACCAATGATGGCGACGTGGAGATCATCTGCCTGACTTACAGCGCTTCTATGCAGGGTGTAGCTATGACCCTGAACCAGTACATCATACTGGGCGAGGAGAAGCACTTCACCGTCACTGTTACCGAGGTAACCGACATTGACCGGGTGGTAAAGGAAGTCTTCAAGTCCATCCGCGTTGGTTAAACGATCATGTAAAAAAGACCCTGCGGGGTCTTTTTTGCGGGATGAAAATGAGATATCGCTTGCGCGATATGATATACGGCTAACGCCGCATGATATACTTGCTTCGCAAGCGAAAGAGCAGTAAAAAGGTGTATAAATGTAGGTAAGAACAGTAAAAAGTAAACCGGAAAACTGCTCGATAAATTGGAATTTATGAAACTATTCAAGCCATTGAATAAATGCCGTTTTGTCTGAACTATTATAGCCGGCATTGCTATAGAAGTTCAACGTTGCATCACTCTTTGAGCCAGTCAGCAGCATCATTTTGTAGCAATTTGATTGCTCCGCTATATCTTTGGCATGGTTTAAACAGGCTGTTGCATACCCTTTTCCACGATAATCTTCGTTTGTGACAACATTCTCTATAAACGCATACGGCCTAATATTCCGTGTTAAGTTTGGAATAATCACACAAACACAGGAAGACACAATTTTACCGTCTACTTCATTCACAATAATGTGATGATTTTTATCATGGATAATCGTGTCCCATGTATGTTTTAGGTGCTCTGTCATCTCTGGTACAGCCTTCTCATGCAAGAATAAATACAATTCCAACAAATCGTCTAATTCGCTTTCGTAGACTTCTCTAACCACGCAAACACCCCTCATCAAATTCTTATTTATCGGTGAGTTTATTATATCACACTTTCGCAAATAAATCAAGGCGTAAGCCTTGTATATGAACGAAATCGTGCGCAGTTGCTCTGCAACTGATTGCACGATGAAATCCGAGCAAGCTCGGATGAAATCTTCGGCGTGCCGCCCCAGATGAAATTAAATCCGCCCCTTCTATCCCGACGAAGTCGTATTTCATCGCGAAGCGATTTCATCCGCGACAGTGGATTTAGTTGAAAAAAGA
>JAZKZH010000030.1:0-37108 GCA_045612545.1 Eubacteriales bacterium | reverse complement strand
CAAGAGAAGACGCGTTTAATCAAGAATAGGAGGCAAACACATGGCAAGATATACAGGACCCTCTTGCAGACTGTGCCGCAGAGAAGGCACCAAGCTTTATCTGAAGGGCGACAAGTGTGCAAGCGACAAGTGCCCCTTGTCCCGCAGAGGCACTGTTCCCGGTCAGCATGGCGCTAACGTGTCCAGAAGAAGACCTAAGGAATACACCCTGCAGCTCCGCGAGAAGCAGAAGGCAAAGAGATACTACGGTATTCTGGAGAAGCAATTTAAGAACTACTTTGAGAAGGCTGACAGACTCCCCGGCCAGACTGGTGAAAACCTGCTGACCATGATCGAGCGTCGCTTCGATAACGTAGTTTACCGTATGGGTATGGCAGCAAGCCGTAAGGAAGCTCGTCAGCTCGTACTCCACGGTCACTTTACCATCAACGGCAAGAAGGTAAATGTTCCTTCCTACCTGGTAAAGAAGGGCGACGTAATCGCTCTGAAGGACAAGAAGTCCAACAAGGAATCCGAGAAGATTAAAGTGCTTATCGAGAATATCAACAGCAGACCCGTTCCCGCATGGCTTACCGTTGATGCGGAAAATGTTACTGCAACGATCAACAATCTTCCTACCAGAGCCGACATCGACTTCCCGTTCGAAGAACACCTGATCGTCGAGTTGTACTCGAAGTAATCGTCTCTGCTACAGAGCCGACCATTGAAATAGGAGGTTATCATAATGATTGAAATCGAAAGACCGAACATTGTTACCGCCGAGCTTAGCGAAGACGGAAAACACGGTGTTTTTGTCATTGAACCCCTTGAGAGAGGCTACGGCATTACGCTTGGCAACTCCTTGCGCAGAGTGCTTTTGAGCTCCCTGCCCGGCGTTGCAGTATCTAATATCAAAATTGACGGTGTTCTTCACGAAATCTCCACCGTTCCCGGTGTAAAGGAAGATGTTCCTGAGATCGTGATCAATGTCAAGGGTATTGTTGCGAAGTTGCATTGCAACGAGCCGAAAACCGTTATGATCGATGTTCGCGGCGGCGAAGTTACCGCCGGCGATATTCAGACGGATTCCGATATCGAGATTCTCAACCCCACCCATCATATTGCAACGGTAGAACCCGGTTCTCCCTTCTTTATGCAGCTCACCTTTGAGCATGGCAGGGGCTACGTATCTTCCGATAAGAACAAGGCCGCAGCGGAATCTTCCGTTATCGGCGTGATCTATACGGATTCCATTTATACGCCTGTCTATACCGCTAATTACACCGTTTCCAACACACGTGTCGGAAACATCACCGACTACGATCGTCTTGAGCTGGATGTGACCACCAACGGTACCATCAATGCAAAAGAGGCAGTTTCCTTGGCAGCCAAGATCCTCAACGAGCATTTGAATCTGTTCGTAGAGCTTTCTGTGGAAGCAAAGAACGCCGAGATCCTGGTTGAGCGTGAGGAAGCAAAGAAGGGCAAGGTTCTTGAGATGACCATCGAAGAACTTGATCTGTCCGTCAGAAGCTTCAACTGCTTGAAGCGTGCAGGTATTGACAACGTGGAAGATCTGATCAGCAAGACCGAGGAAGAAATGATCAAGGTTCGTAACCTTGGTAAGAAGTCCCTCGAGGAGGTCATTCTGAAGTTGCAGTCTCTCGGACTTGCATTCAGAAAGCCCGAAGACTAACATTTTGTAAGAAGGAGGCACAGAGAAATGCCCGGTAACAGAAAATTAGGCAGAAGTACTTCCCAGAGAATGGCCATGCTGAAAGGTATGGTTACCTTCCTCCTGGAGAAGGGCAGAATCGAAACTACGGTCACCCGTGCTAAAGAAGTCAGCGCTCTGACCGATAAGATGATCACGCTGGGTAAGGCTAACACCCTTGCTTCTAAGCGTCAGGCTCTTTCTTTCCTGAAGAAAGAAGCTGTAGTTTACAAACTCTTCACCTTGATCGCTCCCAACTATGAGGAACGCAACGGTGGTTATACCAGAGTTCTGAAGATCGGTCCCAGACGTGGCGACGGTGCTGAAATGGCAATCATCGAGCTGGTGGACGCAGAGGCTATCTACGCTCCCAAGACCGAGACCAAGAAAGAGAAGAAGTCCAAGAAGGAAGAGGCTGCTGAATAAGCCATTCTCCGATAGCAGGATTTCAGGCGGTTGTGAAAGCAACCGCCTTCTTTTTTTCTTGCAAAATGAAAAAGGCTGTGGTATACTGTAAAAGAACATAAGGTATGGGAGGAAACCTCAAATGGAGCGCTGGATGTACGCTTTGGAACACAATCATATAGAGCAACTGAAGGCGATCCATGAGGATCTTTCTTGCAAAGGAATTTACCCGTTATCTCTGCGGGAGCTTTTGCGCACCCAAGAAGAGAAAGCCTTCGGAATTCTTTTGCGGAACATTCCTGAAATGCTTATGCCTGCTGTCATGCAGTTCGCCGCTGAACATAGCCTGCCCATTACCGTAGCTTGCAAACACCGTTATACAGAAGAAACCCTACACCTTTTGCAAAAATCCTCGGAAGTAACACTGCTTCCCGAAGCAAGCTACTTACAAGAATTGGTTCGTCAAAACAATGGTGAACCCGTAAGAGCGCAAGCAATCTTTTGGGAGTCAGGAAGGACTGTGGAGTTATCGGAGCTGCTTCGCGCTTGCCATACCCGTGTTGTATTATCCGGAAACTCAAACTTGCTTTCCGAGGTCTCGGCAGATGGCTTCTATTGCATTCCCGTGATTTTGGCAGGGGAGACCCATGTTGCCAAGGCCTCCTTTGAGCTTCCATTGGATAAAACACCGTTGCTTCCTTTTCCGCTGGCACCTCGCCTTGCCATGTTAAAAAGCACCGCCGAGATATTATCCTGTCGCTTTATTCGTCGATATCGTGCTTCCGAAAATCGCTATGAGCTCCTTGGAGAGCTTCCCATGTTGCGAGAAATCAAAAGGGAGATCCCGGTTGAACCCGTGAAAGCTTTCGAAAATGCCCTTCATCAAGGCTTCGGTATTTTGCTTTCCCAAGATAACAAAGAGCGATTTTTCCTCTATGGAATTCATGGGGATACCGGTTGTTTCTTGACCATGGATGATAATTGGCATCAACAATTGCTCAGCAGACATGGACTAATGCGTATTCTTCAAAATGAATCCACCGTCACTCTTTTGCAACGCAATGATAGAGAGCTTGCCCCGGATCCGCAACTGTTGGATACCGCTTTTATGGAAGACAAATCGCCGGGCCAAGAGCTTTTGTCCGGGAGAACAGCTGCCATCACCTATTTGAATCGGTTTTCTCGCGGTGAAGTCACAACAGATATCTTCTCGTTCTCCACCTTTGTTGGTGAACGTATTTTGATTTCCGGTGCGCTTAAGTGGTTTGCGGAAGCAGGTTCCTTATACGTGGATCATTTGGAAGCACATTTAGCATTGATTGAGAAGCATATTATGCCGATTTTCAATGCACTACGGCAAGAGAAGGCGGATTTTACTCCATCCCGCAGATTGCAATGGGGAGACGCTCTGCAACGAATTTTGAATTCCGAGGAAATCTGTCTGCGACAATACTTGGATGAAAAGCAACGTATGGCAACTTATCTTCGTTGGGCAGAAGAATTGCAAAAAAGTCATAAATAACCGAAAAAATGTTCTTGCATTCTTCGCCGTACTGTGGTATACTATCATGGAAAAAGAGTTTGTTACATTTTGAGGGGAATCCTTACCATGCTTCGTAAAATCGTCACTTGGATGCTTGTGTTGGTTTTTGCTGTGTCTTCACTTGCATCATGTCATATTTCCTTTAGCGATCCGTTGCAATCGGAGGCGGACGCATCCGCAGTGACTTCCGTAAATCTTCCTGCAGTAAAACTTCATCAGACCTACACCAATACTACGGATGGATCCGACACCTCCGGGGATGAATTTTCAGAAGTTTCCGGTGACGCATCTTTTCCGGAAGAAGAGGTAATCAAGATCCCCATCCGTTCCATCAAGCAGACGGAAGAGAATGTGCTGGATCTGTATGGTGATTTCGATCTGTCCGACCCCGAAACCGCCGAAGCTATTCGCCAGATTCAAGAGCTTTTGGCAGGTTATGATAAAAAGCTTGGCATATTCGTCTATTCATTGGACGGTTCCCGCGCCATTGCCTACAATTGCGAGGAGATCATCTTCTCTGCTTGTACCATCAAGGCTGGGTATATGTTGTATTGCTGTCTTGCCATCGAGCAGGGGATCGTTTCCGGCGACGACGTCATGATCTACGAAGAAAAGTATAAGCATGGCGGCTCCGGTTTGATCAAAAATGCGGAATACGGCACGCCCTATACCATCAAGGAATTGATACGCCTCAGCTTGCGTTACAGCGATAACATTGCCTATAAAATGCTGGTGCATTATTTTGGCAAGGATGGCTATAACAAAATGATGAAGCAGCTTGGGGTCAGCCGTCTGTGTCTTAGTTCTTCTACCTCCATCTCTTCGGTTTGGAACTACAACACCACCGCAAAAGATCTCGCAATCATTTGGCGTGAGCTGTATTTCTATTTCGAAACCAATACCGAAATGGCACAGCTTTATAAAAAGGCAACGACCAACACTCCTTATAACTACGCTACAAAAATGTTAGACGAAAAATACTCCCATAAATCCGGTGATAAGTTTGAACCTAACCCCGTCTATAACGATGGCTCCATCGTTTGGAAGGACACCCCCTACGTGATCGGTATGATCAACGCTTCGGAGGGCAAGGATGAAGATGAATACGTGATCGGAAACGTTATCAAACTTATCAACGATTATCTAATGAATTGAGAGGAATATATACATGGCACTTTTGAAAACCATTACAAAAGATTCTTTGACTTTCCGTGTTTTTGATACCAGAGCCGAAGGCGGCGCTTTGGCGGCTGCCGAAGGAGCCGCTGTTATTCGCGACCTTCTTTCCAAGCAGGAGAAGGTGAATATTATTTTTGCCGCTGCGCCCTCTCAAAACGATACCTTATCTGCTCTGCTTGCAGAGGAGGGCATTGATTGGACGCGTGTTCGTGCTTTCCATATGGATGAATACGTAGGCTTTGGCAGGGAATGCCCCCAAAGCTTTGGTACGTACCTTTACGATCACGTTTTCGGTAAGCTTCCCTTTGGCGAGGTACATTACATCAATGGAGCCGCAGAGGACCCCGAAGCTGAGTGCGCAAGATACGCAGATCTTCTCACCGCGTATCCTACGGACATTGTCTTCCTGGGCATCGGAGAAAACGCACACATTGCGTTCAACGATCCTTGGATTGCAGATTTCAACGATCCCAAGTTAGTGAAGCTTGTTCCCCTTGATGAGGTTTGCCGCAATCAGCAGGTTCATGACGGATGTTTCCCGACGTTGGATGATGTTCCCACCCACGCCTTTTCCTTGACTGTTCCCGCTTTGGTGAAGGCTAAGCACATGTTCTGCACCGTTCCCTGCGCTACCAAGGCCGAAGCTGTCTATCTCACCGCCACTGCACCCATCACTGAGGATGTTCCTGCCACCGCCATGCGGAATCATCCACACGCTGTGATGTACTGCGATAAGGACAGCGGCGCAAAGATTCTTTAATTTCACAAACAGAAAAGGAGCTTTTTGCTCCTTTTTCTCTGTAATAGGTGACCTATGGAGTTTCGCGTAGATCAAAAGCATGACGGTGTACTGTTGCGCTCCTATCTGAAAGGAACCTGCGGTATTTCCTCCCGTCTGCTGACACAATTGAAAAAACGTCCGGATGGGATTATCCTCAATGGCAACCATGTTACTGTGCGGCATATCCTGAAAGCAGGGGATATTTTGCGAGTCGCTGTGGACGATCACCTCCCTCAGGATGCCTTTCCGCCCGTGGAGTTATCCTTCACCATCCTTTATGAGGATGACGATCTTCTCATTGTGGATAAGCCGCCATATATGCCTACCCATCCCTCAGCAGGCCACAACGGCGATACATTGGCAAATGGATTGACCTGGTTGTTTGCTCAGCGTGGCGAACCCTTCGTTTTTCGTCCTGTAAGCCGCTTGGATCGTAACACCAGTGGTATTATTACCCTTGCGAAGAATCAATACGCTGCCGGAATTCTTTGTAAGGCTATGAAAGCCCGCCAAATCAAAAAAACTTACATAGCCGTTACAGATGGGTTCCCGCCCAAGGAGCAGGATACAGTGTCTACCGGGACGCGAAGAGCCCGTGAGTTTTTTGTTCTACGGGAGGTTTGCGATGAAACGGAGGAGGGAGCCGCACTTACGGTTACGGAGTATAAAGTGTTGAATCGCTTCGAAAATCATGCAATCATCGAGTTGCACCCTCTCACCGGACGCACCCACCAGATTCGAGTGCATCTGTCCCATTTGGGATGTCCCATTGTTGGGGATGATCTGTATGGAAAACTCAGCCCTTTGATTTCCCGCCATGCGCTCCATGCTTCCCGCGTAGAATTGAACCACCCTTCCACCGGTGAGGCTTTGGTTTTTGAGTCTCCCTTGCCGGAGGATATGAAGCAGTTATGTTCTGCTTTGTAAGCAATTTGTAACACTTTCGGATAAGTTCTTGACAATTGTCGAATCTTGTGATAAATTGTAGAAAGTATACGAGGGAGGGATTTTATGAAAAAATGTAATCGCCAGCGCATAAAATCCTTGGTTAAGCGTGTTCTGGAGTTCTTCCTCAACCCCCGGCTTTTGCTTTGCTTTGGGCTGGCTTGGTTCATAACCAATGGCTGGAGCTATGTGTTTGCTTTTGTTGGCGGAGTCTTGGATATTACTTGGATGTATGTAGTTGGACTTTCGTATATGACCTTTCTTTGGTTTCCCTTTACGCCGGAAAAGATCGTTACCTTGTTCATCACGGTTTTCCTTTTGAAATGGCTGTTCCCCGGGGATCAAAAAACGTTGGCGGTCATTCTGCGGGAGCAAGAAGTGTTACGTGCAGCGATGGCCAGGGCAAAACAAAAACGTCGTCATAAGCGTATGGTGCGGTGGCTTTTGAAGGAATTGCCCAAACGCCGTGCTCTTCGAAATACAAAGTGAAAAATAAGTGCGTATCGAGCCATAAATTCGATACGCACTTTTTCTTTTTTTTATTTTACGATCTGGATGATAAGAACGGCGATCAGGGTTGCCAGCATATACGCACCCATACCGATCAATACTTTTCCGGAGGGCTTGGGAATGCGGATACGAATAATATAGCCGACACCCACAACCAGGAACGCCAAACGGAACAGAATGGAAAGAGGCCCTACCAGCATATGTACGATCACCAGCAAGGGGAACAACATAGCAGAAACAGGGATAGGCACTCCGGTGAAATGATTCATTTTCATGTCGCCGCTATCTAAGGCAGCCTCAGTATTGAAGTTTGCCAAGCGAGTAGCGCCGCAAGCAGCAAACAGCAGGTACAAAATGATATCCAGCACGCCGTTATAGCCCATGAGATAAGCGATAAAGCAAGGTACAACGCCGAAGCTTACCATGTCGCAAAGGCTGTCGAGCTGTACTCCGTAAAACCGGGAACGCTTGGTTGCGGAGGGATTGGCGCGGGCGATGCGTCCGTCCATAGAGTCGCAAAGTGCCGCAAGGCCAAGGAAAAGAACGGTCAGGAAAAGATTTCCGCTTGCTACCATAAAGCAAGACAACACAGCGAACATAAGTCCTGCTAAGGTTACGAAATTTGCCAGGTTATAGTATCCGATCACAAATCTGTTTTTCATAGGTATGTATACCCCTTTTCTATTTAAATGAATGAAGGTCTTTCATCTCGTGAAACAATTTGCAATAGCTTTCGTGTCTTTCACGGGAAATGTGACCCATTTCGACTTCCTCTAGAATCCGACAGCCATCTTCACGGGTGTGGCCGCATTTGGTGTATCGGCACATCCCAAGAAAAGGCTCAATTTCGGGAAACAGCAAGGGAAGCTCATCTCGCTCCAAACGACAATACATTTCCGTGTCCAGCATGGTGAAGCCGGGGGAGTCTGCTATGTATGTGTCGGGACCTACGCGATAAAGCGTAGTGGCACGAGTGGTATTTTTTCCTCGCTGGATCTTTTCCGAAAGCTCTCCAACCTCCGCGTGGAGCTCAGGGAACATTCGGTTCAAAAGTGTGGATTTACCAACGCCGGAAGCACCGCAAAACACCGAAATCTTGCCTTTAAGATGTTCGTACAACGCTTCGCTTCCTACCGTACCCTTTTCCGCAAGGAAAAAGATGGGGTAGGGTGTTCCGTGGAAGTGGGCGGCAATTTCTTCCGCACCGCCCAATTCCGATTTTGTAATAGCGATGGCAACGGGAATCTTAGATTTTTCTGCGATAACCGTCATTTTGTCCAACGTATAGGGTGCAGGCTTGGGAGAGGTGGCTGCGATCACCAAAACCAATAACCCGATGTTTGCAATGGGCGGACGAACCAAACTGTTGATTCGAGGGGTTACTTCACGGATAAATCCGGTTTCGTCACCGTTGTCCTCCGCAGTAACGCGGTCACCTGCAAGAAGCTTAAGACCATTTTTTCTGATCTTCGTTGCGCCTCTGCAAAGAAGAATGCCATCCTCGGTTTCAACTTGGTAAAGTCCGTTTTTACCGCCCAATATCAATCCATGCTCAACCAGCTTCATAATTCAAGCATACCAACTGTAATACGCTTCCCTCGGGAACTTCGCCGCCCATGGGAATGCTTTGGAAGATGATCATGGTGTCTCTGTCGACTTTTGTGCCCGGTTTTGCGCCGCAGCTTTCCAGACGAACCAACAGCTCCATATAATCCGTGAAGCCGAGAATCATATCTTCGGAAATCTTACCGTCATAAATCAGGTAGAGATAGGGAATACCCGCATTGTCCAAGTATTTCTTGGCCTCCATCAGAGAACCCATATAGAAATTGGGCATACCCTCCAACTTGGTGTTGACCGTAAGTGTCACTTCCGTATCGCGTCCGTTGACCTTGTCCTTGGCGATGGATTGTCTGATCACCGTATTGTCTCCGTCGGGAGTAGGCTGTTCCACGATTTTCACCTTGTACAGCGCATATTCGCAAAGCCGTTGCGCGTATGCCGCATCCAAACCAACGCAGTCGGGCATAGGTGCAGTATTTTTGGAATCCTTTCGGGTACAAACGTAAAGAATGATAGTGTCACCGGGGTTGTAAGGATCACCGGGATTGGGATAGGAGCGTGTGATCTGGTTGTCAAACAAAACGTTGTATTTGGCGTCCGTTTCTTCCTCAAACTCAATGCAAGAACCGTCAATACCGTAAACGTTTGTTAGCTTTACCTTTGCGTCGCTTCGCATAAAACCGATCACATCGGGCATAGTGCTGGTTGTTTCAATACGGTTTACAACGATGGAAGTGAAATAAAAGGTAGCTTTCCCGTCCGTTCCTTCTGTTTTCTTGGTGGTGTTGCTGGCAGGCTCTGTGGAAACGATTTCGCCGTTGGCAAAGCCCGGGTTAAAGGTATAGCTGACAGCTCCGGGGGCAATTTCAAAGGTGGCGCCGTAAGAGCCATTTTGCAGACGGGAGATCAATTCGCTGTCATATTCCTTCCCGATCAGATTGGGGAAGACGGCTGTGATGGTACTGTCATCTGCAAAAAACAGAGATTTCACAAACGTCACACCCAAAAAGATTGCCAGAATCAACGCGATCAGCAGGAACGGGAAGAAAATACCGGCGATGATGGGGAAGATGGTAGTTCCGTGGGAACGTTTTTTCTTCTTTTTCTTCTTCTTTTTCTTTTGGGCCTTGAGCTTTTCTTTTTGCAGCTTCTTTTCTTCCTCAAGCTGCTTTTTTTTCTGTTCCCTTTCTTTGTCGGAGACAGTTGTCCGATCCAAGGAATGGGCGATTTCATCCTCGCCGTAAGGCTTGATCTCCGAGGTATTGATCATATCAATGGAGACTACACTGGTATCGCCGATAGCTGCTCCATTTTCTCCGGAAAGGGAAAAGATCACCTCAGGATTGCGCAAAACCCATTCGATGGCCTTGGCCATGGAATGCGCAGAACGGAATCGGCCTGCGGTATCTTTTGTCATTGCCTTCAGAATGATTTGAGAGACACCAACGGGAATCGAAAGCACCAGATCTCTGGGATTGGGCGGCTCGTCGTTTACCTGCATGGCGGCGACAGCCATAGGGCTGCCGGCTTTGAAGGGGAGCGTCCCCGTCACTGCTTCAAACAGCAGAATGCCAACGGAGTAAAGGTCGGAATACGCCCCCGTTTCTTTGCCACTGGCCTGCTCGGGAGAAATATAATATACGGTGCCCACCGCCTTGTCTCCGGAAATAGAGGCAGAAGTGGGAATTTTGGCGATGCCGAAATCCATCACCTTGATCTCGCCGTTTTTTTGCAAAATAATGTTTTGCGGCTTGATATCCCTGTGAATAACCCCTTTGCTGTGAGCGTGCTCCAAAGCGCGTAAAACCTGCAGAATATAAATGCAGGCCTCATTCCAGGGAAGTGCGCCCTTGTTGTCCAAATACTCCCGCAGAGTAATACCGTCCAAATATTCCATGACGATATACTTCATATCGGGATAAATGGCAACGTCGTAAATGCTTACGATATTTTTGTGAGAAAGCATAGCAACCGCTTTGGATTCATCGATAAAACGGTTTTCCGCTTGCTCATTTCCGTTGTATTCATCGTTAAGAATCTTGATAGCGACCACACGGTTCATAACAAGATCCTGCGCTCGCAAGACGCAAGCCATACCGCCGATGCCCACAAGACCGAGGATCTTATAACGCTTATCAAGTATCTTGCCGATAAAATTGCTGTAATCG
The DNA here is from genome assembly GCA_045612545.1 of Eubacteriales bacterium. Taxonomy (GTDB): domain Bacteria; phylum Bacillota; class Clostridia; order Oscillospirales; family CAG-382; genus Coliplasma. The sequence continues at coordinate 26,321 of JAZKZH010000030.1, read as the reverse complement.
TTCATACGACCAAACCTTTCTGCTTCTGTGGGGTCAAACCGATGGCCCACAGCTTCAATTTCATCAATCCGTCCCCAAAAGGACTGCCGTTATGTTGTCATTACCGCCGTAGAAATTTGCCCGACGGATCATTTCCCCCAGTCGTGTCCGATATCCGGGAGCACGGCGCTTACCGTTGTAGCTGCCATCTGCAAGGATGGCAAGCTCCTCGGCAGGGATCATATTGTATAACCCGTCAGAGCACAAGAGCAGTCGATCAAAGGGCGGAATGGAATAAAGATCGCACTCCACCTCCTCGTTTACGCCCAACGCTCGCAATATAATGTTGCGGTTGGGGTGGGTGGCTGCCTCCTCGGGGGAGACCAGACCTTTATCCAATAAGTACTGAATGAAGGAGTTATCCTTGGTGACCTGGGTCAACGCGCCATCCTTTTGCAGGTATAGCCTGCTGTCTCCCACGTTCACCGCAAAAGAACCGTGCTTGCATAGAAGAACAGCTACCAGGGTAGTGCCCATGCCTTCCAACTCACTGTCCTCCGCGGCCTTGCGATAGACTTCTGTGTTGGCGTCATTTACGGCTTGTGTCAGAAGATCCTCCACGCCCTGCGCATCAAGAGGCGGGTTTTTGGAAAAAGCAACGCGAATGGTATTACAGAAGCCACGCACAGCAGTTTCGCTGGCAATGTTGCCGCCTCTGGCACCACCCATACCGTCACAAACCACAGCAAGGGTATAATCGCTTTTCTCAGCGGTAGCAAAGCTGTCCTGATTGTTCTTTCGCTTTGCTCCGATATCGGTTTTTCCATAGCATTTCATGGAGGGGACACTCCTTTCCAAAAAATATTTTAAAGTCCGTCTCGTTGTGCGCGCAACTGTCCGCAGGAGGCATCGATATCTCCGCCCAGCTTTCTGCGCACAGTGGTGCTGACTTTATACTTGTTTTCGGTAATATCTGTAAAGATCCGAATAGCTTCTTTTTCGCTTTTCTTGAAATCCCGTTCCTTAATGGGATTAACGGGAATCAGGTTCAGGTGTGCCAAACGGCCTTTGAGAAGGCTTCCCAGCAAATTTGCGTCCTCGGGCGTGTCGTTTACGCCGGAAATCAACGCATATTCATAGGAAATACGTCGCCCGGTGGCTTTGGTGTAGCGGTCGCAAGCAGCCATAAGCTCCGAAATGCTGTATTTCCTTGCAATGGGCATGATCTCCTTACGCTTTTCGTCCGTAGCGGCGTGCAGAGATACGGAAAGCGTGATCTGTAAATTTTCTTTTGCCAGATCATCCATACGGTCTACCAATCCGCAGGTGGAGAGAGAAATATGCCTCATACCGATGTTCAATCCCTTTTCCAGATTGACCAAGCGCAGGAACTTCAAAACGTTGTCGTAATTATCAAGCGGCTCTCCCATTCCCATCAGTACCACGTTGGAAACAACTTCACCCGTTTCTCTTTGGGCGCAAAGGATCTGCAGGAGCATCTCCGAGGGGAGTAGTGAACGCTTAAGCCCCGCCTTGGTGGAGGCACAGAAGGCGCATCCCATGCGGCAGCCCACTTGCGTGGAGATACAAAGAGTATTGCCGTGCTTATATCGCATAAATACGCTTTCCACCGCTTCGCCGTCCTGAAGACCGAACAAAAACTTCACCGTTCCGTCCAGCTTGGAGACCAGCATGCGCTCGGTGGTCATCCCCCGGATTTCCGCCACCTGGTCAAGCCTTGCAATCAAGCTCTTGGGCAAATTTGTAATCTGAGAAAATTCCGTTGCTCCGCGATATAGACCCTCAAAGACCTGCTTTCCACGGAACTTTTTTTCGCCTATTTCCAATGCAAAATTTTCCAGCTCCTCGGGGAGCAGGGAGAGAACGTCAATCTTCGTCATGCTTCTTCACTAATTTTGCGGCGTAAAAGCCTTCCGAACACTCTCCGATTGGGAGCCAAGTATGCTCTTCTTCAAGAACGAACGCCCTGTGTGCGGAAAGGAAATCTTTTACAACCTCTTCGTTTTCTTTCTTATTCAGTGTGCAGGTAGAATAGACCAAGCACCCACCCTCCTTGAGATAGGAGGCAGCGGAAGCCAGGATCTCCCTTTGCGTGTTGTAAAGGCCTTCAAACTCAGCGGGATCCTTGTATCGGATCTCCGGCTTTGCACCGATCACACCCAATCCGGAGCAGGGTACGTCACAGATCACTCGATCTGCAGTTCCTGCCAGAGAGGGATCGGCCCGTCTGCCGTCGTGCTGCTTGGTTTCTATGATGTCGATTCCCAAAAGCTTTCCGCTTTTTTGAATCAAGGGAAGCTTATTTCCGTGGAGATCCATGGAGAGGATACGTCCGCGGTTTTCCATAGCGATTGCGGCACCCAAGGACTTTCCTCCGGGGCAGGCACAAACGTCTATCAAAAAGTCTTCGGAGTGGGGATCCAGCATCTGTACAGCCATCTGAGATCCATAGCCTTGCACAAAGTATTCTCCGCATTCAAGACCTTTTATTGCCTCCGCTTGGTGTTCCCAAAGGGTAACCGTATTTCCGTTTGCGGTAGAGGAATACCGTGCGGCTATTTCCTCGGCATTTGCTTTGATGGTGTTGATACGCAAAATCAAAGGCTGCTTTCTGCAAAAGCCTTCCAAAATGGCTTCCCATTTCGCAGGGTATTGCTCCTTCAGCAGGGAAGCGACTCCGTCGCCAAAGGAATAGCGAATCTCCGGGGGAGCGGAATCCAATGTGCTTTGCGCCGCATTCTTTTCTCTGCAAAGGGAACGAAGCACAGCGTTGGCAAAGCCCGCTCTCTTTTCGCCGCAGAATCGTTTTGCCAGCTTTACCGTTTCGTTACATGCGGCACTGTCAGGCACCCGATCCATATAAAACAATTGGTAAGCGCCTAAACGCAATAGGAGCAGCAGATCGCCTTCAGGAAGCTTTTTTGCATACAGACCAATGAGATGATCCAGCGCCCGTCGGGTCTCCAATACACCCATTACCAAGGCCGTGGCAAATCCATTGTCCACGGGGGATAGCTCCCGAAGTCTTGCTGTGGCAAGATTGGAGAATGCGCCGTCCTTTTCAATACGTTTCAGCGTTTCGAACGCTGTGGTTCTTGCTATGTCAGCCATTGAAACGGAACCCTTCCTTGTTTTGAAGCCCATTCAGGAAGCTTGCGGCATCCATTCGTTTCTTTCCTTCGGGCTGTAAAGCAGTGATGATAACGCTTCCTTCCTTACAGGCAACCTCAATGCCATCCTTCCCGGCGGAAAGCACGTGACCGGGCAATCCCTTACCGTCTGAGACACGGGATTCGCAGAGCTTAACACGTTTGCCTTCCAAAGTACAGTAGGCAGAAGGTACGGGAGCCAGCCCCCGAATACGGTTGTGGGTCTGCTCCGCAGTTTCCTCAAACGAAACGTAAAGATCCTCACCGGTGATTTTCTCCGCATAGCAGGTGTCTCCCTCCTGCTTAATGCGGGGAACGGAGCCGTTCTTTGACAGCTCCAGATATTCCAGCAAAGCTTCTGCGCCCAAGGAGGCCATTTCATCGTGATATTCCCCTGCTGTCATGGTCTCGCTGATAGGAAGCTCCTTTTGCAGGATAATATCTCCGGTGTCAATCCCTTCGTCCATGTACATCATGGTTACGCCGCCCATCTTGTCGCCGTTCATCACTGCGCGTTGGATGGGAGCCGCCCCGCGCCATGCGGGAAGAAGGGAAGCGTGAACGCAAATGCATCCCATGGGCGGAAGATCCAAAATGTTTTTAGGCAGGATCTTTCCGTACGCCGCAACCACAAATACGTCTGCATTCACGGCCTTCAGCATTTCCTCTGCCTCGGTAGTCCGCATGGAATTGGGTGTTTCTACCCGCAACCCTACGGATAATGCGTAAGCCTTCACCTCGGAAGGTGTCAACACATATTTTCTCCCCTTGGGCTTGTCGGGCTGGGTGATTACAAGAGGAACTTCATATCCTGCTTGTACCAATGCCTCCAAAGCTGTTTTTGCGAACTCGGGGGTGCCCATAAAAACGATTTTCACGCCGATTACTCCTCGTCCTGTTCCATTTCCTCGGGGGAGAGCATCCGCTCTGCCTTATCGATATAAAGCACGCCATCCAGGTGATCGATCTCATGGCAGAAGGCTCTTGCCAAAAGTCCCTCACCGCGAATGGTAAAGGGCTCACCGTTACGGTCAATTGCCTTTACAGTAACAATGTTGGGGCGCGTTACGATGCCCACCTCATCGGGAACAGAAAGGCAACCTTCTTCTCCTGTCTGTTCTCCCTCTGTGGCGATGATCTCGGGGTTGATCAATTCGAGCAGGCCTTCGCCCACGTCAACGATCACAATACGCCGCAGGATTCCGACCTGAGGGGCGGGAAGGCCAACGCCGTTTGCCTTGCGCATGGTATCGTTCATATCGTCCAGCAGTGTCAAGGTGCGGGGAGTGATCTTATCCACGGGGCGGCACTTCTTGCGAAGAGTTTCGTCCTTGCCGGTTAAAATATTCAAAATAGCCATAAAGGTATCTTCCTTCCTAAATCACCATGGGGTTTGCGTCCGCATCTAAGCGGACGTTTTTGGGGCATTTTGCCAGCCCTGATTCATATACCTCTCCGAAAAAACTTCTGGTTACAGCGTTGTCGGAGTATTTTATAATCATTTTCTGTCGGAACCGTCCGCCGATCTTATAAATGCCGCCGGGGTGAGGTCCGAATTTCTGGATCTTTAAATTGGGGTATTTGCTTGCCTTGATCTGCTCAAACAAGCCGTCAAAGCCTTTTGCAAAGGCGGCACATTCTTTTTCCGTGGGAGCAGAAAAGCCGAACACCATTACCGAGCAAAAGGGAGGGAATGCAACCGCTTTTCTTAAAGCGATCTCGGAACTGTAAAAAGCCTCGTAATCCTGCTGGGCGGCAAGATTCAAAATCTCGTTGTCAGGATTGTAGGTCTGCAATACCGCAAGCCCGTTTTCTCCGCTCCGCCCTGCCCGACCCACAAGCTGGGTCACCAAAGAGAAGGTCCTTTCTCCCGCACGGAAATCGTTTTGATACAACGAACTGTCCACGGAAATCACACCAACAAGCTCTACGGCAGGGAAATCAAATCCCTTGGAAACCATTTGCGTGCCGAACAGCACATCTGCTTCTCTGTTGCCGAAGGATTCCAAAATTCTATCGTAGGAAAGCTTCTCTGTGGTGGTATCTGCATCCATGCGGATAGTTCGCAAAGCTGGGAAGCGGCTTTCCAGCTCGTCCTGAAGCTTTTGCGTGCCGAATCCAAAATGGTTGATATGCTTGCTTCCGCATTCATCGCAAAGCTCGGGGATTTTGCAAATATATCCGCAGTAATGGCAAGCCAACCAACCGTCTCCGGCTCTGTCTCCGTCATACTTATGATACGTCAGGGATACCGAGCAATGGGGGCAGGAATACACCTTTCCACAGCTATGGCAGGAGGTGTGGGAATGATACCCTCTGCGGTTCACGAACAAAATGGTCTGCTTGTCTTTACCGCTGGCGCGAAGCATTTCCGTCTCCAAGCGACTGCCGATCAACTTTTCCGGGAATATCTTGCCATCGTTGCGAAGATCCTCAATGACTACCTGAGGCAGCTTGGCATTGCCGTATCGTTTGGTTAGCTTGATCAGGGTGTAAACCCCGGTCATGGCCTTGTAGAAGCTTTCTACGGAAGGGGTTGCAGAGGCCAATAACAGCAGACCCTTGTTTTTTGCGCAACGGAATCGCGCGATATCCCTTGCGTGGTATTTGGGCGAAAGCTCACTTTTATACGTGCCTTCTTGCTCCTCGTCAATGACGATCAGTCCCAAGTTATCCAAAGGGGAAAAGACGGCACTTCTTGTGCCAAGCACAACCTTCACTTTTCCTTCCCGCATAGCACGGAAGGCATCCAAGCGTTCTCCTACGGAAAGCATAGAATGGATCACCGTAAGATCCTTGCCGAAAACTCTGCGGTAATTGCCCATGGCCTGAGCTGTCAGCCCAATCTCCGGCAAAAGAACGACGGCTGTTTGCCCTTTGGAAAGAACGTGCTTTACCGCTTCGATGATCACCTTGGTTTTTCCGCTTCCGGTAACACCGTAGAGCAGAGCCGCCTTGGCTTCTTCTGCATCGGAAAGGGCTTTCAGCGTGTCCACAGCGGTCTGCTGTTCCTCGGAAAGGGTGACGGCTTCTGCCTTGGCGGGTAGCTCCTCGTCTGAAATTTCCCCGCGTTGTACCCGGATTTCCTCTCGGCGTACAATGCCCTTCCGCACCAAAGCGGAAACGACTGCGGAGGAGATACCTCCGATCTCGCTGACTTCTCGCATGGTTGCACAGGGGTAATGGGTTAAAAGCTCAACAAGAACCTTTTGCTTTTCCGTCAGACCGCTGTCGCTTTCCAGCAATGCGAAAACTTCCTCCGCATCGCCGCAAAGCTTCAGAACCGTCACGGTTTTTTCGTTCATCTGCTTCCGCACACGGGTCTTCTTTTCCAAAAGTCCCAGCCCGCAAAGAGAATCCAGCATTTTCTCCGCTTCGTCTCCGAATTCCTCGAGAAGCTTGCGGCGGGTGGATTCTTTATCGGTACGAACCTTGCGATATAACGAATATGCCGCTTGGTTCATTTCTTCGGGAGGCTCCTTCTCTGTCACGGTGTAAAACACCTCCGTGTCCAGATTCACCCCCGGGGGAAGCATGGTGCGGAAGGCTTGCCCGAAGGAACAGAAGAAACGTTCCTTCATAAAACGGCAAAGCTCTGTGAATTCCTCGGGAATATCAAAGGGATAGTCCAATACGGTAAGCACGGACTTGACCTTGGAATACTCACAATCCGAGGAAAAACGCACCGCAACGGCGGATACCTGCTTGTTGGAAACGCCGAAAGGGACTACCAACAGCGTGCCCTTCCGTACACGGTCGCGAAGCTCCGGGGGCAGGAAATAGCTGTATTCCCGATCAAGCCGATAGCCAGCGTCTAAAATGTGTACGGAAACGTACGCTTTTTCCATAAGCCTTAGTTGTCCTTTTCGTTGATAGAGTATTCGCCGTCTGCGATCTTCTTAAGAGCAATGGAAACGGGCTTTCTGATCTCGTAAGAGGCGAAAGAGTCCTTTACGGGGCAATCGGAATCCTTGTGCTTTTCTGCGAACTCACGCTCCTCGATCATCTTGTCGGTTACGTGACGTGCGCACTTTGCAGAGGCGATTACCAAACGGTAGCGGTTGATCTCACCGCCGGTCAATTGCTGAATAGAAGGATACAACATAATATTTATCTGCCTTTCAATAATAATCAAATCGTAATCAAAAATTATTCTGCCGACTCATGGGAGGTCAGCCTCTCCTGTAGCACGGAGGTTTCCTCCGCACAGCATATAATATGCTCGCTGTCGGTGATCAAAACCGATCTGGTCTTTTTACCGCCGGAAACGTCGATCATTCTGCCTGCATTCTTGGCGTCCTGAACCAACCGTCTTACCGGTAGGGAATCGGGGCTGACCAAAGCCACCAAACGGGAGGCGTTGATGTAATTGCCTCCACCTAAGGGAATCAGTTCCAAAGTAGTTCCTCCCTTATTCGATGTTCTGGATCTGCTCGCGGATCTTTTCCACAGCGCTCTTGGCCTCGATCACCAGCTTGGCAAAAGAGGTGTCGTTGGACTTGGAGCCGATGGTGTTGCATTCGCGGTTGATCTCTTGCACCAGGAAATCCAGCTTTCTACCCACGGGAACCTCCTCCTCCAGCATACTGCGGAACTGCTTGAAGTGGCTGTCCAAACGGGCAAGCTCTTCGCTGATGTCGGCTTTGTCGGCAAACACTGCGCACTCCGTCAGCAAACGGGATTCGTCGGCGGGAACGCCTGCCAAGATCTCGCGAATGCGGTTCTGCATTCTTGCGTTGCTTTCGGCTACCACCTGCGGGGCGCGGGTTACCAGCTCGGCACGGATAGTCTCCAAGGTTTCGAGATGATTCAGCACGTCTGCGGCCATTTTCTTGCCTTCCGCCTTGCGCATCTCAACGAAAATATCAAAGGCTTTTTTTGCAACCGGCTCTACTGCCGCCCAAACCTCGTCCATATCCTCGTCGGCCTTTACCTGAGAGAAGATGTCGGGCTTGTTCGCCACCGTCTGAATGGTGACGTCTCCACCCAAACCGTACTCCTGCTGAATCTTACGCAGAAGGTGAATATAGCTTTCCAGATATTCCTTGTTTACGTTCAGCTGGGTCTTTTCACCGTTCAGGTTTTCCACGGTGAGGTAGATATCCACCTTACCCCGGGAAATATATGCGGAAGCCAAGGATTTCAGCTTCTCCTCCAACGCGTTGTAAAGACGCCCCGTCTTGATGTTGGCATCAATGTAACGGCTGTTGACGGATTTGACCTCCACCAGGATGTCTCTTCCATCTACCACCTCACGGCATCTGCCGTAACCGGTCATGCTTTTTACCATATTAAAACTCCATTTTCAATAATTTCAATGCTTACGCAAGCGGTTCTTGATTTTGACAATGTAGAACACCGCAAGCCTTCCGATGGCAAAGTCAAAAAGAATAAATGCAACGTTCCCCAAAATATATAGGGCCTTTCCCAAAGACCCCCAATCGGTGGGCAGACTCAACAGCGTTTCGGTGATCCAAACGATCAATACCAAAAATCCGTTGAAGAGTATCAGCTTCACCATGTATTGCGCCGCCTTGGCGGGGATCTTATCCAAATACACCTTCAAGACGGGATAGAAGCCGATAAACGCCGCAAACACAATGGAAGCGGTTTTGGGGAACATCAAAACGGAAAGCACAGCCGCCGCAAGATACACGGCGAAGGCCTTGCCGTTGCCCAGCTCAATGACAGCCACCATTACGACCAAAGCCGCCAAGGCAGCCGCGGAAAGATCCAGAAGCTCCACCAAGGAACCCAAAAACAGGATCACCACCGCCAGCGCTGTAAGCATGCCTGCCAAGGCCACTTCTTTGCTTTTTTTACCCATGCAAACGCCTTCTCTCCGTCAACGGCAACCGCCGCACAGGCAGTCGAGGCATATCAGCGCCTGACAGACATCGCAAATGTCGCAGCCTGCGTGATGGGTGTGGTAGGTGGTACCGTACGGGCTTTGAGGGGAGCTGTTGTTCATCCGTTGCTGGAAGGAACGATACTCGTTGTTGTAAGGATCCATACGGCAAGCCGTTTCGATCTCGTTTCTGGCATCCTGAACCCAGCCGTTGCGATAAAGAATAACACCCTTCAGGAAATGCCATTCTGCAGTACGATCTCCCACGGGAATGCGGTTCAGCAGGATCTCAGCCTCATTGGTTCTGCCGGCGTTGATCAACTGACGCACTCTTCCCAGCTCTGCGCTTCCCGCAGAATCGCCGGAATAGGAGCCGCCGGAAGAAGAACCGCCACCGGAACGCATCTTCTGGATCTCGCTGTACGCCTCATTGATCTCCTTCATCTTCTCTGCCGCAAGATCGGCAAGAGGATTGTCTGCGTAATTGTCGGGATGGTATTGCTTTACCAACGCTCTATATGCTTTTTTGATCTCGTCGTCCGTTGCATTGGGCGAAACGCCCAGGACCTTGTAAGGATCAGACATTTTTCAGTTTCCTTTCGTGGTATTTCTGTTTTGCTTTTTCTCCTCCACCTGCTTCACGGCCTCTTTGCCGCCAAGATCGCAAATGTTGAATACGATCCTGTTCATCCCCGTAAGGACAGGGGGGCAAACCAGTGCGTAGGAGTGTGAAAAAACGTTCATGCTGTCGATCAGCGTTTGTCGGATCTCCTCGGCGTGTTGCTCCACACCCGAAACAGACCCGTATTTTTGCAGGAAAGGATTGTAGTTTCCGGTTTCCGCGTCCTTTTCGTAGTCATCGTAAGCGTCTATCAAATAGATAAACCGCCCAACGTGATATCCGCATTGCTCTGCAACGGCGGCCTTTGTTCCCTCCAGCCCGTAAGCGGTGAGCTTTTTGATCAGCTGCCCAAAGCAATCTGCCGCACGATCCGGGGAATCACAGCCTTCCGCCTCCAAACGGTGAAGGGCTTCGATCTGCTCCCTGATGATCTCATCCATGGCAGGATAAGCCTTGCATTTCTTCTTCATGCGGCGGAAGAAGGGGAGTAGCATTTTCTTGCCCAACCGCTTCAAGCCCTTGCCGTCCAGCACGTCGTCCTCCAGCTTATAGTAGCTGAACAATCCGAAGGCGTTGGCCGTGTAGGAATATACCTCATCACAGCATACGGTAGGCTTTTTCTTTAAGCTGTAGGGGCAGCGCTTCTTTTCCACCGTGGCATCGGCCTCTGTTAACGAGAGCCGCAAAACGGCAAGAAACGTAAAGTCATAGTTGAGTAAAAACCGTGAAAAATGAGTAATGTGCTTGCCGCAGTAACGGCACAGTCCGCAATAAACGGCACCGTAAAAATCTGCTTCCTTGACCAGCAGCTCACTTTTCACGGGCCGTATGTATCCGAACACCCGCACTCCTCCTATCATAATGTGTTATTATAGCACAAAAAAATCAAAAACGCAATATATAATGAAGAAAAAATACTTTTCCTGCTTTGAATTTTCCTATGTTTTTTTAATTTTTTTTGTTAAAAAGAAGTATTCTGCTTCTTTTTTGCGTATATCTTCGAAGGAAAAGGAATTTCAGTGTATTTTCGGAGGCGAAGTTTGAAAAAGGGATCCTTTTTCAAACATGATTTTTGACTTCACTCACAAAATCTTTCTCGACCGCCCGGGCGGGCTACGAAAGGAATGGTCATAATATGAAAGATGTTACCCTTCGCCGCGAGGAGCAATTCCTCTGCGACAAAGCCTTTTTTTCCAAAAATACCGCAGGCAGGCTGTTCCCCGTGGAGCCCTGTCCTGTCCGAACCGAATTCCAGCGAGACCGTGACCGCATCACCCATTGCAAGAGTTTCCGCCGTCTTATGCACAAGATGCAGGTGTTTCTTGCTCCCGAGGGAGATCATTACCGTACCCGTCTCACACATACCTTGGAGGTTACCCAGATCGCCCGCACCCTCGCCCGCGCCCTGTGTCTCAATGAGGACCTTGCAGAGGCTGGTGCCTTGGGTCACGATTTGGGGCATACCCCCTTTGGTCATTCCGGTGAGCGCGCTTTGGACGAGATCTGCGAGGGCGGTTTCCGTCATTACGAGCAAAGTCTCCGCGTAGTGGACAAGCTGGAGCATAATGGAACGGGTTTGAACCTGACCCAAGAGGTGCGGGACGCCATCGTCAATCATTCCGGCTCGGGGAATCCTGCTACCCTTGAAGGGAAGCTGCTTTTATACGCCGATCGCATCGCTTATATCAATCATGATATCGACGACGCCTGCCGTGCGGGAATCTTGACCAACGAGGACATTCCCACCTATATCAGCGATGTGCTTGGTAAGACCCACAGCGACCGTATCACTACGCTGGTTACCGCCGTTATCGATCACGGCGTGGAAAACGGTATTGGTATGAATGAGCCCTTCGGCAGCTTGATGAACGATCTGCGCACGTTCATGTTCGATCGGGTGTATACCCACCGCATCGCCAAGAGCGAGGACGATAAGGTCACCCAAATGATCGCCTTTTTGTACACCTACTTTTGCAAGAATCCTTCCGGCATTCCTGCAGAGTATCGCAAAAATATCGATACAGACGGCATCAGCCGTGTGGTAGCGGACTACATAGCGGGAATGACCGACCGCTTTGCCATCGGTTGTTTTGGGGAACTGTTTGTTCCCAGAGTATGGAGTTATAAGTAATGGCATTTTCCAAACCCTTTCTTGAAGAGGTCAAACGAAGAAATCGGATCACGGATGTGATCTCCCGATTCGTGCCCTTGAAGCGGGCCGGCTCCAACATGGTTGGCTGTTGCCCCTTCCACAGCGAGAAAACACCCTCCTTCACCGTTTTTTCCGGCACGGAGAGTTACTATTGCTTTGGTTGCGGCGCGGGGGGAGACGTGATCACTTTTGTCATGCAATCGGAAGGGCTGGAATATCGGGAAGCAGTGGAGCAGCTTGCCAAGCTGGCTGGCATTCCCATGGAGGAGGAACCCTACGATCGTACGTCGGGGCAAGGCCCTGCGGTGAAGAAGGATCGTCTCCTTGCCATGAACAAATCTGCCGCCAGATTCTTTTATGCCAAGCTGCAATCTCCCGAGGGCGCCTATGCCAGAGAATATCTGCAAAAGCGTCGCTTTTCGGAGGCTACCGTTCGCCGTTTTGGCATAGGCTTTGCTCCCGATAAATGGGATTCTCTCTATACCCATCTCAGGGGAGAGGGGTATACAGACGAGGAGATCACCGTAGCTTTTTTGGGGCGTAAGGGCAAAAACGGAAAAATGTATGATCTTTTCCGTAACCGCTTGATGTTCCCCATCTTTGACCTCACCGGAGAGGTTGTGGCATTTTCGGGCAGACGTCTCAACGAGGCGGAGGAGCGCAAATACGTCAATACCTCCGACACTCCCGTGTTCAAAAAGAGCCGCGTTCTTTTTGGCTTAAATTTTGCCAAGAACGAATCGGAAAACGGCCTGATCCTTTGCGAAGGCGCACCGGATTGCATAGCTATGCACCAGGCAGGCTTCGGCAACGCCATCGCCACGCTGGGAACCGCCATTACCGGTGAACACGCACGTATGCTGTCTCGCTTCACGAAAATGGTTTATCTGGCCTACGATATCGATAAGGCAGGCCGCAAGGCTACCATGCGCGGCATTGAGCTTTTGAATCAAGTGGGAGTCGATACCAAGATCATCCAGCTGGGAGATGGGGATTCCAAGGACCCGGACGAATTTATCAAAAATCACGGTGCTGAGGCATTTCGTGCAAAGCTGACGGGTTCTCAGGGTCAGATCGATTACCGTATCGGTGAGATCCTTTCCCGTTTTGATCTTTCCATTCCGGACGAAAAGCTTCGTTGCAGCCACGAAATGGCAGAATATATCGCCACCATTGGCAACAGACTCGAACGGGAAATTTACGCGAGTCGCGCCGCAGAGCGGCTGGGGCTTTCCTCAGAATCCATCCGCACGGAGGCGGAAGCTAAGCGTAAGGGCATGGAAAAAACTGCGAAAAAGCAAGAAAACGCCAAGATCACCCAAAATCTTACGGGTATGGGGGATCGGGTCAATAGCGATAAACTCCGTTTTTCTGCGGAGGCTCCTCATGAGGAGGCAACGCTTGGTATTTTGCTTTTGCATCCGGAGCTTGGAAAAGAAGCCGCTTCAATGCTGGAGGCAGAGGATTTCGCCACCTCGTTCAACCGTAAGCTTTGGGAATTGTTCCGCACAGACCTTGCGGAAGGGAACGAGCCGGAGCTGAATCCGGATGGCGTCTTGTCCTCCGGTGAGGTTGGCGCTGTTGCAGGCTACCGTGCAGCCCGCCAGCGGCTGGGCGGAAACGATATGGACACCCTGCGCTCCCATATCGAAAACCTCAAGGAGCTTCGCTCACGCAGGGAATATGACGGAAGAGTCAAGGAGGATCCTGCCGCATTGCAGGAATACTTAGCGCTTCTGCGAAAACAAAATCAGAATAAAAATTCCGAATAAACAAGGAAAAGGATACATATGAGAGAAGACTTTTTTACCCCCGAACAGCTGGAAACAGCCAAAGAAAAAGGGATGCTGAAGCCTGCGGTAGTGCTGGTTGCGTTGGAAGATACCGACGTATCCGTGGCTACCCTCATTGAGGTGTGTGATTTTCTGGAGCGTAAGGGCATCGAGATCACCAACAGCTTGACGGGTGCCGGCTTTGAACTCCAAGAAGACGAAATGTTTGACGACGAGGTCATCGAAGAAAGCAGCGAAGACGTGGAAGCATTGCTTTCGCAAGAGGGCGTTTCTATCGACGATCCGGTGCGTATGTACCTGAAGGAGATCGGTAAGGTTCCCTTGCTTTCCGCCGAGGAGGAGTTTGTTCTTGCCGAGAAAATGGCTCAGGGCGACGTGAAGGCAAAGCAGCAATTGGTGGAGGCAAACCTCCGTCTGGTTGTCAGTATTGCGAAACGTTATGTAAACCGCGGAATGTTCTTCCTGGATTTGATCCAGGAGGGCAACTTGGGTCTTATGAAGGCCGTAGAAAAGTTCGATTACGGCAAAGGCTACAAGTTCTCCACCTATGCTACTTGGTGGATCCGTCAGGCGATCACCCGTGCCATTGCGGATCAGGCCAGAACCATTCGTATTCCCGTTCACATGGTCGAAACCATCAACCGTGTGCTTCGTATCTCCCGCCAGCTTTTGCAGGAGAACGGAAGAGATGCCTCCGAGGAAGAGATTGCGGCAGAACTGAATATGCCCGTGGAAAAGGTGCGTGAGATCTTAAAGATCGCTCAAGAGCCCGTATCTCTGGAGATGCCCATCGGCGAAGAGGAGGATAGCCATCTTGGCGATTTTATTGCCGATGATCACACCATGGCTCCTGCGGAAGCCGCTTCCTATACTATGCTCAGAGAGCATTTGCTGGAGGTGCTCCACACCCTTACCCCCCGTGAGGAAAGCGTTTTGAAGCTCCGCTTTGGCTTGGAGGATGGCAGACCCCGTACCCTTGAGGAAGTCGGTAAAGTGTTTGACATCACTCGTGAGCGTATCCGCCAGATCGAGGCAAAGGCACTTCGCAAGCTCCGTCATCCCAGCAGAAGCAAGAAACTGAAAGACTATTTGGAATAAACCTTACCCGAAAGGAATCAATACAGCAAAATGAAAGAACAGCTTGAACAAATCAAAGGGTCTGCCCTTGTCGCCATTGCAGGTGCAGAAACAGAGCAGGCCTTGGAAGAAGTCCGTGTCCGTTTTCTGGGCAAAAAGGGTGAGTTGACCGCCATCCTGCGCGGTATGGGCTCCGTTTCTCCCGAGGATCGTCCCAAGATCGGCGCTATGGTGAACACCATTCGTGCGGAGATTGAGGAAAGCCTTTCCGCACGCTTTGCGGATCTGAAGGCCCAAAGCATGGAACGCAAGCTTCGCGAGGAGCGTATCGACGTTACCATGCCCGCCCCTGTAAAAAAGGTGGGCAAGCTCCACCCCATTACCCAGACCCGCAACCGTATGGTAGAGATCTTTACCGGCATGGGATTTGAGATTGCCGAAGGACCCGAAGTAGAAAGCACCTATTTTAACTTCGATGCTCTTAACGCTCCTGCAGACCATCCCTCCCGTGACGATACCGATACCTTCTACTTCTCAGAGAACGTATTGCTTCGTACCCAAACCTCTCCCGTTCAGATCCGCGCCATGGAAGGGAAGGTTCCTCCCATCCGCATGATCTCTCCCGGCAGAGTATATCGCAGCGACGTTGCAGACGCCACCCACTCTCCCATGTTCCACCAGTGCGAAGGTCTTGTCATCGACAAGGGCATTACCATGGGCGATCTGAAGGGCACTCTCGCAACCTTCGCCAAGGCCATGTTCGGTGAACGCACTCGCATTCGTTTCCGTCCTCATAATTTCCCCTTTACCGAGCCTTCTGCCGAAGTGGATGTTTCCTGCTTCGTTTGCGGCGGCAAGGGATGCCGTCTGTGCAAGGGCGAGGGCTGGATCGAGATCTTGGGTGCCGGTATGGTACATCCCAACGTGTTGCGCGCCGGCGGTATCGACCCCGACGTATATTCCGGTTTCGCCTTCGGTATGGGCATCGAACGTGTTGCAATGACCATGTTCGGCATCAATGATCTTCGCTTGATGTGTGAAAACGACGCCCGTTTCCTGGAGCAGTTCTAAGGATCACGGAGGTAGAATGATATGAAAGTTTCTTTGAATTGGCTTAAAGATTATGTAAACTTGCCCTACTCTGCTCATGACTTCTCCGAAGCCATGACCATGAGCGGCACCAAGGTTGAAGGCTACGAAATTTTAGAGGAAAAGCTCCACGGTATTCTTGTTGGTAAGATCCTCTCTGTGGTGCCTCATCCCGACTCCGATCATATGGTGATCTGCCAGGTTGAGGTGGGCGGCGAGCGTCCTCTGCAGATCGTAACCGGTGCGCAGAATGTTGCAGAGGGGGATTTGGTTCCCGTCTGCACCAACGGCTCCTTGCTTCCCGACGGCAAAACCATCAAGACCGGCAAGCTGAGAGGTGTATTGTCCGAGGGTATGCTTTGCTCCTTGGGCGAATTGGGTCTTACCACCCATGATTTCCCCTATGCAATTGAGGATGGTATTTTCATTCTGCAGGAGAACTGCAATCCCGGCGACGATATCCGCGACGTTTTGGGTATGCGCGACACAATCGTTGAGTTTGAGCTTACCTTTAACCGCCCCGACTGCCTCTCCTATCTGGGCATCGCCCGCGAGGCGGCGGCAACCTTCCATCAGCCCCTGAGCATTCAAGAGCCCGTGGTCCACGGCATCGATGACGGCGACAATGTTGAAAATTACATTTCCGTAGAGATCCGCAACACCGATCTTTGCCCTCGTTATACCGCAAGAGCCGTGAAGAATGTAAAGATCGAACCCTCTCCCTTGTGGCTTCGCACCAAGCTCCGCAATGCGGGCATTCGTCCTATCAATAACATCGTTGATATCACGAACTACGTCATGCTTGAATATGGTCAGCCCATGCACGCATTCGACGCAAATTATATTGGAAGCAAGAAGATCGTTGTTCGCAACGCGGCAGAAGGGGAGATCATCACTACCTTGGATGGCGTTGATCGTAAGCTCACTGCAGATATGCTTTGCATCGCAGACGGGGAGAAGCCCGTGGCATTGGCGGGTATTATGGGTGGCTTGAACAGCGAAATTCTGGATTCCACCACCACTGTTATTTTCGAGAGCGCAAACTTTGCCCGTGAAAATATCCGTAAGACCTCCCGCGCAGTGAATCTGCGTACCGAATCCTCCGCTAAGTTTGAGAAGGGCCTTCCTCCCTGCAATACCCTTCCCGCCGTACAGCGTGCTTGTGAATTGGTAGAGCTGTTGGGCGCAGGTGAAGTGGTGGACGGCATTATCGACATCAACCATGCCGATATCGAAAGCCGCAAGGTAGCCTTTGATTGGAGACGGATCAACCGTTTGCTTGGTACCTCTCTTACCGTTGAGGATATGGCAGAGCTTCTCCGTCCTCTGGATCTTGTTTGGGATGGCGAGGATAGTCTGATCGTTCCTCCCTACCGCGGAGATATCATCACCACTGCCGACGTTGCGGAGGAGGTTGTTCGTCTTTACGGCTTTGATAAGATCGAAGCTACCCAGTTTGTGGGCAAGGCCACCGAGGGCGGTGAAAATCCCTCTCAGAAGTTCCGTACCGCAATCGATCGTAATCTCACCGGCTTGGGATATAACGAGATCTATACCTATTCCTTCGTGTCTCCCTCCGAGCTGGATCAGATTCGTATTCCTGCAGACTCTCCCTTGAGAGATCAGCTTACCATTTTGAATCCCTTGGGTGAGGATACCTCCGTTATGCGTACCCATCCTCTGCCCTCCATGCTCCGCGTGGTTGCCCACAACGTGGCACACCGTGTGAAGGCGGCTCAGTTCTACGAAAATGCTACCCTGTATTTCAAGGCCGAGAATATGTCCCGTGAGGAAAAGACTCTGTGCTTTGCCTTCTACGGTTACGGCGATTTCTTTGAGCTGAAGGCAGATACCAACGCTCTGCTGGATGCTTTGCAGGTCAAGGGTTACAGCTATGCTTCCAACACGCAGGATCCCAGCTTCCATCCCGGACGTTGCGCCGATCTCTATTGCGGCGACGTGAAGCTGGGTACCATTGGTCAGATCCATCCCGCTGTATGCGGCAACTTCGATATCGATGTTCCCGTTTACGTTGCGCTTCTTTCCAATAACGCTTTGTATTCCTGTGTAGCCGAAGAGAAGAAGTATGTTCCTCTGCCCGTATATCAGGCAATGGAGCGCGACTTGGCTCTTCTGTGCGACGATGAAACGGAGGCAGGCACCCTGTGCAGTATGATCCGTACCTATGCAGGCAAGTCTTTGGTGGATACCTACGTCTTCGACGTTTATAAGGGCAAGGGCATCGCAGAGGGCAAAAAGTCCGTTGCGGTTCGCTTGGTATTCCGTCTGAACGACCGTACCATGACCGATGAGGAAGCGGATAATGGCGTACGTAAGGTGCTGAAAAAGCTGGAATCCGAGGCTGGCATCACCCTCAGAAACTAAAAAATATCGCAAACTCATAAAAAACTCTTGCAAAATGGCAAGAAAAGGTTTATAATACCATTTATAAAGGATGAAAATCCGTCATTACATCAGTAAGGAGTAGGAAATTATGTTAGACAACAAGCAGAAAACCATCACATTTTCCGTTAAGGATACTCGCAGAGAAGAGATCCGCGAGATTGTGAAAGGTGTTTACAACTCCTTGATCGAGAACGGATACAATCCCACCAATCAGATCGTTGGGTATATTATTTCGGAGGATCCGACTTATATTACCAACTATAAGAACGCGCGTACCATCATCAGCAAGCTGGATCGCGACGAGCTTCTTCGTGCATTGGTGGAGGATTTCATCCGTCTTGAACAGAAAGGGTGATTGAAATGGCAGAACAGAACATTCTGACCTACAAGGGGAAGCCTCTCGTCCGCCAGGGAAGATTTATCTTCTACGGCAATCCTGACGATAAGTGCATCCTGTTTATGAACATTCTGGATACCAAGAAGGTTGGCGACTTGGAGGTTGCTACTCGCGTTCTGGTGCAGATCCAGGATACCGATGAGGAGAAGGCCTTTAACGATAAGATCCTCAAGCAGTGCGAAAAGCGCAGTCTGAGCGATGCTTTTGACATCGGTACTATTTGGCTGGAGCGTGCTCTGAGAGGGTAACGCCCCGCTTGAACCAAAACAAGTGAGGAAGGGCGGTCGGTTTTCCGATCACCCTTTCTTTGTGTTGTGTGTAGAAAAAGGAGCTTTATGAACGTTTTTTGGGATTGGAACGGAACCCTCTGCGATGATGTTGCCCTTTCTTTGGAGGCGGTGAATGATATGCTTTCCCGCCGTGGCAGAAACGGCATCACCATGGAGGAGTACTATTCATATATGGGAACGCCCATTAGTAAGTTCTACGAGCATCTCTTTGATTTTTCCGTAGACCCTATGGAACAGCTTTCCCGTGAGTTTTATGGCTATTACCAAGCCAATGTCCATACACTCCGTCTCCGCGAGGGCGTAGAGGAAATTCTGAAAACTTTGCAGGAGCAAGGTGTAAAGCAGTTTATTCTGTCTTCCAGTCATAAGGATTCTATTCTTCCGCTGGCATGCAAGTGGGGCATTTTGCATTACTTTGATGCAGTTCTGGGAGCAGAGGATTGGAAGGTAGGCTCCAAGGCGGAACGGGCAAGATTTTTTTGCTGTGAAAATAACTTGTGCAATGAAGAGACCTGGTTCATCGGAGACCTTTTGCACGATCTGGAGACCGCCGAGCATTGCGGCGCCTCCTGCCTGCTGCTTCCCGGCGGACATCAAGCCGAGCGTTTGTTAAAACAAACGGGATCATATTGCTCCCATATTCGCGAGATTCCTGCCTGCATAGGACTTTTGCCATGAACATACTGCGACAACTGATCATCAAGGACAAAAATTTTTATAAAACCGTTGCAAAGATTGCCATTCCCATTGCTTTGCAGGGGCTCATTACCTCCGGTGTCAACGCAATGGATACCGTAATGGTTAGCGAATTGGGCGAGACGGCCCTTTCCGGCGTTTCCATGGCTACTCAGTTCATTACAGTATTCCAGATCTTCTGTATGGGCATCGGTATGGGAGCTTCTGTTTTGGTGGCTCGTTATTTTGGTATGGACGATAAATCCTCCTTGCGGAAGACCATCACCATTATGCTTCGTCTCTGCGTGGGTATGGCGGCTCTGTTTTCCGTTGCTACCGCATTGTTCCCGGAGCAGATCATGAGGATTTATACCGCAGAAGAAGGCGTTATTTCCGAAGGCATCTATTACTTGCGGTATTCTGTAGCCAGCTATATTTTCCAAGGGCTTGCTCTTACCTGTACCATCGTTTTAAGAAATGTGAACAAGGTGCGAATGCCCTTGTATACCTCCATTGCAGCGTTCTTTGTCAACGTAGGTGCAAACTATGTGTTCATTTTTGGCAAGCTTGGCCTCCCTGCAATGGGAGTTGCGGGTGCGGCGGTTGGTACTTTGATTGCCCGTATCTTTGAGTTTGCCGTGATCTGCGGATATTTGTTCTTTGCAGAAAAGAACATCGGCTACCGTTTGCAGGAATTTTTCCGCCCTGTGGGAAAGCTGTGGGGAGAATACATTCGTATCAGCATTCCCGTGCTGATCAGCGATGGCATTCTTGCGTTGGGCAACAACTCTGTTGCCATGGTAATCGGCAGGATGGGGGAGAGCTTTATTGCGGCAAACTCCGTCACCACCGTTACTCAACAGCTCAGCTCGGTAATGACCCAGGGATTTTCCCAAGCGGGTGCTATCGTTACCGGATATACGTTGGGAGAGGGTGACCGTGAAAAAGCTCACCGCCAAGGCTATGCTTTCTTGGGAATCGGTTTCCTCTTTGGCTTGGTTGCCGCGGGGATTATTTTGCTCCTCAGCGAGCCTATGATCGCGGCCTATGGTCTGGAGGGAGAGACCGTGTGGATCGCCCGTCAGCTTATGTGGTCGATCGCATTGATTATTCTGTTCCAGGCGACCAACAGTATTATGACCAAGGGTGTTCTCCGCGGCGGAGGCGATACCAAGGTTTTGATGGTGGCGGACAATTTGTTTTTGTGGGTGGCCTCCGTTCCTTTGGGCGCATTGTTCGGCTTGGTTTGGGGGCTCCCTGCCTTCTGGGTGTATTTCGCCTTGAAGATCGATCAGGTTCTCAAAGCCGTTTGGTGCGTTATTCGCCTCCACAGCGGGAAATGGATCAAAAAAGTCCGTTCCGAAAAAGAACTCCACGAGAATACGTAACAAGAAAGCCACAGTTCATTTCGAGCTGTGGCTTTTCTCGTGCTTAGTTTTCTCTATAAAATGTCAGATGCCCTTTACGGGTAGCAATTCAATATACCCTCTGGTGCCCAGGGGCTCTAACTGAATGCGCGGATTACTGTCGTCCCAAGCATAACCAATGCTTTCAGGGTTGTATTTTTTGATGGCATCCCATACCTGCCCAATAGCTTCTCCAAAGTTCTCCTCTTCGAAAGGCTCCCCTTGGAACATGAGGTATTTGCATTTGGGCAGCTCGATAACGTCAAACCCCTCGGGAATTTCTCCCGTATAGTCCATGGAAACCTCTACACCCTGCACGTACAGGGAGGTTCCTTCTTTGATGTAGCCTTTGGGAAGCCATAAGCATACGGGCTCACCGCTGATGGATTTCATGCTGCAAAGCAATCCCCACACATCACAACCTACTTCTTCGCAGTATTTAAAGTACTCCGTGGCTTCCTTTCCTCGCTTGAGAATCACCTTTCTATCCGGCTTCTCCACCACTTGCAGGAAAATGTTTTTCACATCGTTCATTTCTTTTCTCTCCTTTGGCCTGGCATATTTGATTCCGTAAGGCTTGAACAGATAGATGGGAGTAGGACATAGGGAATACTCATACGGATTGCACCCAAACTCTTTGTAAAACGCTCTTTGATACCCGTCCACACTGTCGTAGCCGATGTCGAATGCTACGTCAATAATCTTTGCTTTTTCATCTCGCAGCCGAAGTGCAGATTTCGATAATCTCAGCCGCCGAATATACACAGCGGGTGTCATATGGAGCAGATTCGTAAAAAGTCGGTATGCGTACCATGGTGAATATCGGGCTGCGGTTGCCAGATCTGCCATGGTAATATTCCTATCAAGATGCGTGGCAATGTAGTCCTGCATTCTTTGCACCGCCTCGATATGCCCATCCATTTCCGTTCACCTCCTTACGATCATAGTATAGAGGAATTTTAAAGAATCTTCTCGACTTAATTTGCCAAAAGCAATACAGCTGCCTCATATCCGAAACGGCTGTTTGTGATCCGTTAGTTGTTTTCAGAGATCCATTTCTTCGCCCAAACGAACAATCTCTCGGACAGCAAGGTGAACGCAACCGCTTCGCCGTGTTTCAAGCCTATAAAGGTTTCGACAATAAATCGCTCCTCGTCGGAAACAACCGAAAGCAAATCCTTTTGCCGGCGGAAATACCTTCCCGCCTGCCGAAAAGCGATCGCCTGCACAACAAAAGAAGCGGACTTGTACAATTCTCGCAAAACCGCTTCGCTCTTTTCATAAAGCATATTATGCACACATCCGTGGAATACGTTGCAGACACCGATTTTGATGGCTCTGTTTATATCAGCCTCGTCAACGACAGCTAATACCTCGTCAAGACTTCCTTTGATAGGGGTGGTATCATTACAAAACTGAAAAAGGTCGGACGGCTCCCAATTCAAAATTTCCTCTCTCCCGGAGAAAAAACCGCAGATCAATTCCCTGTGAGGCATAGTATCCAGCATAGCATTGTAGGTATGGATGTCAATGGCGGACAATTCATCCAAAATTACAACCATATCAATATCGCTTGCTTCTGTCGCTTCGCCTCGACCATAGCTGCCTTGCAATCCAACAAACCACACACGGTCTCCAAAGGCTTCGTGTAATTTCTGCAAGAAGATTTGCTGCCAAACGCTAATAGCTATCATTTTTATCTCCTGTTCAATGCCAAACCGATCATTTGATTTCTAAAAAATAATGCTTGCGTCTATCAAATATTGTACGAGAACCGTTCTTTGAAACAAAGAACGGTTCTCGAAAAAAGATAGAGCGTAAACTTTTACTGCCGGGATATTAAATGTTCATCTCGTCCAATGCCGCTGCGCCGATCAAGCCTGCGTTACCGCCCAAACGGCCTGCACGGATCAACGTGGAGCATTTGCCGACTGCATGACGCAGAGGCGCAAGCAGATTCTCGCCCTCTTTGCTGATACCGCCTGCAATGACGATCATATCGGGGCGGAAGATATTGATCACGTTCCACAAACCCACTTCCAAGGATCTGATCCAGTCATTGAAGATGCTTCTTGCCATGTTGTCTTCTTCGCTCATGGCGATAAACAAGGTCTTGCCGTTAGCGCTTCCGCCGTTTGCCGAAATCAGCTTGCCCAAACGGCTGTTGGGAGCGTATTTTGCCTGATGTTCAACCTCTTTGATCAAAGCACGGGTGGAAGCCACGGTTTCCCAGCAACCGATTCTGCCGCAGCCGCAACGCTTGCCGTGGATATCGATGACCATGTGTCCGATCTCGCCGGCATGGTTTTCCTTGCCGTGCAAAAGCTTTCCGTCTACGATAATGCCGCCGCCGATACCGGTGCCCAATGTGACAGTAACCACGTTTTTGTATCCCTTGGAAACGCCTGCCATATGTTCGCCCCATGCGGCACAGTTGGCGTCGTTATCCAGCTTTGCGGGAGCACCGAACGCTTCGGATAATAGCTTCGCAAAGGGGATCTTTTCGATAGGGAGGTTATCTGCCGCAATCGCAATGCCTTTTTCTGTGTCAATTTCGCCGGGGCACCCCATGCCGATGAATGTGATGTCTTCCTTTGAAAGCCCGGAATCCTCCAGAAGCTTTTTTGTGCCGTCTATTACGATGGCGGAAAGCTCCTTGGGAGTTTTGCAGTCTGCCGTGCGGAATTCAGCCTCTGCAACGATTTTGTAATTGTCATCTACTATACCCATGCTGACGGTAGTACCGCCAAGGTCAATACCGATTTTCATAGTTGTTACCATTCCTTTCGTGGCCTGCATAGCAGGCAGTTGAGCTTATTCGCCCTTTCCCGGATATACACCCGCTTCGATCAGCGAGGCAATGTATTTGACAACTGTGTCTTTATCTTCCTTATAAGTAACGCCGTACCACTTGGAGCCGGTCTTAACCACCTTCAAGGGTCTGCCGCATTTCTTACTGAAGTTCCATACCGCGGTAGGGAGGTAGTATTCCTGCTTCATAGGATCCTTTAAGTTTTCCAAGAAATCAACAAAATCCTCTGCCGCAGAAGCCAGGAAACCGCCCTTCAATGCCCATGCATTCATAGAGACGATGCTGTCCTCGGAAACGGGATGCCATACGTCATCCTCCAGATATGCGGCACCGCCGCCCTCCTGCTTGGCGATCTTGGTGCGTTCGGTGATGCTTGCAAGATAGCCGTCCTCGGTGCATTCGCAAACGCCTCTTGCCACAGATCCGTTTTCTGTCAGGGTGTTCTTCAATACAAAGCCTGCCATACATCCGCAAGCGGGATCTTCCTTGTCGGAAAGGAAGCTGTGCAGGATCTCAAAGGTCTCTTGGCCGTAGAGATCGTCAGCGTTGACAACTGCAATACCCTCGTTGCCATCGCCAATCACCTGCCGTGCCGCCATAATGGCATGACCGGTGCCCCACTGCTTCACGCGGCCCTCGGGAACGGAAAAGCCTGCGGGCATATCCTTCAGATCCTGGAACGCGTATGCTACCTCCAAGGGGAGATCCTTCCGCGCTTCGATGCGGTTGCTTACCGTCTCCTTAAACGCTTCCAGGTTTTCTTCCTTAATAACAAAGATTACCTTCTTAAATCCTGCCTTTACGGCGTCGAACAAGGTGTAATCCAAAATAAACTCGCCGTTAGGTCCGATGGGGTCCATTTGCTTAAGACCGCCATAGCGGCTTCCCATGCCGGCGGCCATTACTACCAGTGTCATAAATCAGTCTCCTTATGTGGATATTCATGCTATCTTCAGTTTACAACAAAATTTCATTAATGTAAATAGGTTTTTCAAAATTTTATAAAACAGTTGACAAAACTTTTGATTTCGGGTATACTGCAAACGACCTATATTACAAAAGGATAAGGAATGGTAATAAAATTATGAAACCTGTTCGTCTTGGCGTTGTGGGCCTTGGTGCTCGCGGAACCTTTATTGTGCGTACTCCCTTGTTGCCTTTGGCGGAAATGGGAAAGATTGAAATCGTTGCTCTTTGCGATACCTACGAGGATCGTGTGGAAGAGCAGGTCAAGAAGGTTGAAGCGACCGTTGGCAAAAAGCCCTTTGGTACCACCGACTACCGTGATCTGCTGACTATGGATCTGGATTGCCTTTTGATCCTTTCCGCATGGGAAAGCCATGTGGATATCGCTTGCGCCGCTATGGAAGCAGGCATTCAGGTGGGTATGGAGGTTGGCGGTGTCTATTCCATCGAGGATTGCTATCGCTTGGTTCGTACTTACGAAAAGACAGGCAAGCACTGTATGCTTTTGGAAAACTGCTGCTACGGCAGATGGGAATTGATGGTTTTGAACATGGTTCGTCAAGGCGCGTTGGGCAGAATCTCCCACTGCTCCGGCGGATATAACCATGATCTTCGCGAGGAGATCGCCTTCGGTGATGTAAATCGTCACTATCGTCAGCGCAACTATCTCTTGCGCAATTGCGATAATTATCCCACCCATGAGCTTGGTCCGATCATGGCTGTGCTTGATATCAACCACGGTAACCGTATGCTGACCTTGAACTCCATCGCTTCCTGTGCTCAGGGCATGGAAGATTATGTTAAGGAAAAGTGTCCTGACGGTCCTTTGGCAGGGAAGCGGTTTAACCAGGGCGACATCGTTACCACTGTGATCAAGTGCGCCAACGGCGAGACTATTACCCTGACGTTGGATACCACGCTGCCCCGCATGTATTCCCGCGGCTTTACCGTAAGAGGTACCAAGGGTATGTACTGCGAGGATGGTAACTACGTTCATATGGATGGAGATTCCGAGTTTAATACCGTTGCCAATGTTGCGGGAAATGCCGAAAAGTATGCGGAGCAGTATGAGCATCCCATCTGGGCGGAGTATAAGAAGAATCCCACCGGCGGACATGACGGTATTGACTGGCTGGTATACAACGCATTTATCGACAGCGTGCGTGACGGTACCGTTCCTCCTATCGATACTTATGACACCGCAACCTTGATTTCCATTTCTCCTTTGTCCGCAGATTCTGTGGCCATGGGCGGCGCTCCCGTTGCTATTCCGGATTTCACCTCCGGTAGATGGGTACTGCGTACGGAGTTCCCCGAAAAGCAAGACGGTTACTACAGCTTGTTTAAGTGCTGATTTTGTTGAAATTTCTGTCACCTCCCGCGTTTTGGGAGGTGACTTTTGTTTATTTGATAAAAACCAAAAAAATATGTGAAAAACACTTGACAAATAAGGAAAATAGTGTTAATATATGCAAGCCTTGAGGGAAGCCTCACGGAATGAAAAGAATACCGCAAAAAAACTTGAAAAAAGTTTTAAAAACCTATTGACAAAAGGAAAAAGTTGTGGTATGATAGCAAAGCTGTCCCCGAGAGGGGAGTAGCGAGAACGGACATTGAAAACTGAACAACAAAGAGTACA
>JAZKZH010000029.1:0-2534 GCA_045612545.1 Eubacteriales bacterium | reverse complement strand
GCTCTTCCTCCCCGTCCTCGATATGATCTGCAAGAAGGGCGGCGGCGAGATGAATGCGTTGATGCGCACCACGGTCGCCTTCACGCAGGCGCAGGGCTCGTCGGCATCCAACGTTATCCCGCCCGAGGCAAGCATGGTATCCAATATCCGTCTCAATCCTGCGGACAATATGGACTCGGCTCTTGCCTATATCAAAAAGACGGTGGGTGAC
The DNA here is from genome assembly GCA_045612545.1 of Eubacteriales bacterium. Lineage (GTDB taxonomy): Bacteria > Bacillota > Clostridia > Oscillospirales > CAG-382 > Coliplasma. The sequence goes on along the minus strand of JAZKZH010000029.1, from coordinate 2,323 downwards.
GATAAGGTCGAGGTCACAAGACTTCACGGCATGAACCCCAGCCGCATCTCACGTACCGATTGCGAGGGCTACGATAAGGTTGCAAGCGCGGTGGCATCCACATGGAAGGGCTGCGTGGTCACGCCCTATCTCATGGTGCAATGCTCGGATTCCCGCCATTGGGGACGCATTTCGGATAAGGTCTATCGCTTCTCGGCTATGGATCTGACCAGCGAGGAACGCGCCACCATCCATGGCAACAACGAAAAGATCAGGCTTGAAACCCTGCACCGCTCGGTGGAGTTTTTCATGCGTTTGATCAAGAATTGCTGATACAAAAGCCGATACGGAAAAATCCGTATCGGCTTTTTATGATGTAGTGAAGGCAAGGCAGGAGGAGCAAGCTGTTTAGTGTAGTATCATAGTTTACAGAATGTGAAGAGACATAGTTTACAGTTTTATGGTAAAATAGAGGCATCAAAAGGTCACTGGAGGACAAGAAGATGCCGTGGAAAGAAAAAGGACTGGAAACTATGAGAAAAGAATTTGTAGAACGAGTATTGGCACAAGAAAAAAGCAAGAGCGCGCTGTGCCGAGAGTACGGAATCAGCAGACCTACAGGAGACAAATGGATCTCACGTTATTTAGGAGGAGAGTCCATGGAGGATCTGAAGCGAGCTCCCAAAAGTAGGCCTAATAAGACAGATCCGGAGATAGAGAAAAAGATCGTAGAGTACAGAGAGCGTTATCCTGCCATAGGCGCGGTAAAGATGCATCGTATGATGGAAGATGCGCATTATACGGATCTACCGTCTCCAAGAACGTTTAATGCCATTTTTAAGAGGAACGGGCTCATCACAAAAGAAGCCAGCGAAGCAGCTACGCCACACGAGCGTTTTGAGAAGTCTTACCCCAACGAAATGTGGCAAGCAGATTTCAAAGGCCACTTTGCAATGGAAAACGGAATTCGTTGTCATCCTCTGAACATCATCGACGATTACAGCAGAATGAATATATGCTGTGAACCATTGTTATCCGAGACCTTTGCAGAGATAAAGCCTTGTATGGAAAGGGTTTTTCAAGAATACGGAATGCCGTTTTCGTTCCTTTGCGATAACGGAAATCCTTGGGGCACCCAACAATCTACGGGGTTTACAAGCTTTGAGGTTTGGTTAATGGAGCTTGGCGTTCTCACTCTGCACGGCCGTATCTTTCATCCACAAACTCAAGGAAAAGAAGAGCGTTTTAACGGTTCATTCACAAGAGAGTGTTTAAAGCATCATAAGATACGTGATCAAGAGGATGCTGCACGTATTTTCAGTGAATACAGAGAGTTTTACAATCATGTCAGACCGCACATGTCGTTAAAATTAGAAGTACCTGCTTCAAGATATACACCAAGCAACAGACAATTTCCGACTCGTATAACTCAATGGGAATACCCCAATGAGTTATCTGTACGTAACGTGAAATCTTCCGGATATATTACCATTCGCGGGCAAGGATATTTCCTAAGCGAAGCTTTTGGAGACAAGCAGATCGCGTTCCGCGAATCAAGTAAAGGTGCCCATTTGATCAATCTGTATTTCAGGCAATTCCGTATCGGTCAGATCGATGTTGAAAAGCGCGCTTTTACATTCAAACGCGCTTACTTAATCGAGGGCGACCCGCGCGAACGCGCGCGCGACCAATAATTTCTCCGCTTCGGCTTCGCCTTCGCTCCAAAATTATTGGTCGCATATTGTAAACCATGTGTCTTCACAATTTGTAAACCATGTTACTCTTGACACAAGCCCCTCCCCTACCAATAAAGGGTTTGCGAAACCATACCGATAGAAAAGGAAACCTGAAATATCGATTGGTAGGGGAGCGGCTTGCTGCTCCTGCCTGCATAAACTATCTCTCCATTCGACCGTAGGGCGGGGGCTTGCTCCAATGTCATTAAGTTAAGAAATCGCCCACAGCAAGCAAGAGAACGGAACAAACGTGCGCTAAAAAGGCGTCCCCCCGGGGGACGCCTTTTGGGCGCGTACCCGCATCGTTTGGGTGCCCGCTATGAGAGTTTTCCTTAACTTAATGACTTTGGGGCTTGCTTTCACCGCACCGAATGCTTTAACCAAGCAACACGTCTGTGATCAACATCACGCAAAATCCCACCAAAAGGGCATAGGTCGCGCCGCGTTGATGACCGTGCGCGTGGGTCTCGGGGATCATTTCGTCGCTGATGACGTACAGCATGGTGCCACCCGCAAAGGCAAGCGCAAAGGGAAGAATGACGGATGCGACGCTGACCGCAAAATAGCCAAGCAGCGTGCCTACCACCTCAACAAGACCGGTCAACAGG
>JAZKZH010000028.1:0-56654 GCA_045612545.1 Eubacteriales bacterium | reverse complement strand
TCCTCGTTTTCCGCAAGGTATGCGATTCTGGGGATGTTGATGGTAACAACGCCGACAGAGCCTGTGGATTCGCCCGATCCGAAGAAGCCGCCGGATTTTTTGCGGAGCTCACGGAGGTCAAGGCGGAGACGGCAGCACATGCTGCGTACGTCGGAGGGCTCCATATCGGAGTTTACGTAGTTGGAGAAGTAAGGCGTGCCGTACTTGGAGGTCATCTCGAAGAGAAGCTTGTTGTTCTCGGTCTCGGACCAGTCGAAGTCACGGGTGATGGAGTAGGTGGGGATGGGATACTGGAAGCCTCTGCCGTTGGCGTCGCCTTCGATCATAATTTCGATGAAGGCGCGGTTGACCATATCCATTTCCTTCTTACAATCGCCGTACTTGAAGTCTACGCGCTTGCCGCCGATGATACAGTATTCATCCTCCAGGTCGTGAGGGCAGGTCCAGTCCAGGGTGATGTTGGAGAAGGGAGCCTGGGTACCCCAACGGCTGGGGGTATTCACACCGTAAATGAAGGATTCGATGCACTTCTTGACCGCCTCGTAAGAGAGGTTATCCACCTTCACGAAGGGAGCAAGATAGGTATCGAAGGAGGAGAAGGCCTGTGCGCCTGCCCACTCGTTCTGCATGATTCCCAAGAAGTTGACCATCTGGTTGCAAAGGCTTGCCAGATGCTTTGCGGGAGCGGAGGTGATCTTACCGGTCACGCCGCCCAAGCCCTCCTGAATCAACTGCTTCAAGGACCAGCCTGCGCAGTAACCGGTGAGCATGGAAAGGTCGTGAATGTGGATGTCTGCGTTTCTGTGAGCGTTGCCGATCTCGTCATCATAGATCTCGGAAAGCCAGTAGTTCGCCGTAACCGCGCCGGAGTTGCTCAGGATCAAACCGCCTACGGAGTAGGTGACGGTGGAGTTCTCCTTAACACGCCAGTCGTTGAGGTTGAGGTACTTGTCCACAATATCCTTGTAGTCCACCATGGTGGCGGTGATGTTGCGGATCTTTTCTCTCTGGCGACGGTACAGAATGTAGGCCTTAGCGACGTCGTCGTAATCGGATTTGATCAGGACGGTTTCAACACTGTCCTGAATATCCTCCACGGAAACACGCTGATCCTCGATCTTGGTGGAAAAGTCAGCGGTAACCTTCAGAGCAAGGAAATCGATGATATCGGGGTTATACTGTTTGTTGCAGGCATCGAATGCCTGACGGATGGCGGTGCTGATTTTGGCAAGATCAAAGGAAACTAACTTGCCGTCTCTTTTGACTACGTTGTACATAAGCATCTCCTATATGTTGTGTTTTTATTATTTCAAAATGTAATAGGGTTCCCACAGTATTTTGTACCGTTGGAACCCTATTATACACTACATATTGCGTTTTGTCAATAGTTTTATTGCGTTTTACGGGAATTATTTTTGCTTATCGAATCATAACGGAGACCACAATATCTTGTGCCGCTTTTGCCATTTCTCCGATGTTTTGGGGTGTAACGGGTGAGTTCCCCCCGGAAACGATGTCTCCGGAATCCTTGAAGTTTTGCAGGAAGTATTTTTTTGCTCCCTTGATACGATTTGCGATGGACACAATATCTTGTGGTGTGTGCAATTCCGCCGTTACCGTGGTGCGGAACTCATAGTCCACATGCCCTTCCAACAGAAGATCAATGCTTTCCTCCACCTTCTTTATATCGAGGGAAGCACACCCCGCTGTGGCAGGATATTTCTCCAAGCTGTTTTTTACGTCCATGGCAACGTAATCCACCAACCCCGCGGAGATCAAGCTTTTCAGCCTTTCGGGGAACGTGCCGTTGGTATCCAGCTTTACGGCGTAGCCCAATGCTTTGACCTGTCTCAAGAAATCCTCCAGACCGGATTGGAGCAAGGGCTCACCTCCTGTCACCACCACGCCGTCCAAAAGTCCCTGCCGCTTCTTCAAATAGGAAAGAATTTCCTCTGCAGGGATCTCTTCGTCCTCAATATGGGTCACCAAGGAGGCGTTGTGACAAAAAGGGCAGCGAAAATTACACCCGGGGGTGAACAGAATACAAGCCACTTTTCCCGGGAAATCCAATAACGTCAATTTTTGAAAACCGCCAATTTTCATAATCTGTTCCTCCATGGAAATCTTTTTATGTATTTTATCATCTCACGGTCGGAAAGTCAAGACCTCGTTAAAACAGTCTCCTCTAAAAAACTCCATTTTTATATTGCTTTTTTGATCGCTTTTTGGTATACTGTTTATAAATAAAAGTAAGAAAGGTGTTATCGATGTACAGTAAGACGTTCAAAAGAATTTTATGTTTTTTGCTCTGCCCTCTGCTGGCAGTGTCCTTTTTCGCCTGCGATTCTGCTTCTTCTGTCAGCACCCCCGATGTAAGTGAAGACAGCAAAGCAACCGAAACCTCCGCTTCCGATGAAAGCAGTACTTCTCAAGAGGGAGAACAGCCCGTTGTCAAACATACAGTAGCTTACATTCCCTTGGATAACCGTCCCGTCAACAAGGATCGTGTGGAATACCTTGCCAAGTCCATGGGCGTGGAGCTTCTGATCCCCGAAGAGAGTCTCTACCGCACCGCCTTGGATAATATGTCCCCCAATCCCGACGGCTCTACCATTGGCAACAGAGAAGCTCTGCTGGCTTGGTTGAAGGAGACGGACAAGACCTGCGACTACTTCATCATCTCTCTTGACCAAATGCTTTCCGGCGGCTTGGTAGGCTCACGTTGGCTGGACAATACCGATCTGTCCTTTGAGTATGAGATCGCAGATACCATCATCGATCTGTGCAAGAACAATACCGTCTATCTCTTCGATACCGTTATGCGTCTCGCCTCTACCGTTTCTTACGGCGGCTATCAGCTGGAAGAATACTATATGCTCAGAGAATACGGTCAAGCCGCTCGCAAAACGCTTAAGGGTGATGATCTCACCGTGGAGAATATTGTCGCAGGCTATCGCTACGGCCCCAACGGGAACAAGATCACCACCCGTCTTCCCGAGTCTGCATTGGAGAAATACCACGCCTCCAGAACCCGTAAGCTGGTGCTTGCCGATTACATCCTCCGTCAAGCAGGCGAAGACTTGGAGTTTATCTATGTGGGTGTGGACGATTCCTCGCCGGAAACCACCATCCAAACCAATGAGATCAATTACCTTACGGGCTTAATGGGGGATCGCGGTGTCCTTTCCGCCGCCGCAGACGAATTGGGAATGTGTTGCCTTGCCCGTATGGCAACTGATATCTACGGCAAGGTGGAGGTTAATCTTACCTATTACGGCCCCGGCAAGGATCAAGCCGCCGATGAATTTGACATCGGCACGCTCGGCAGTAACATAGATACCCATCTGGTGTGTCTGAACGTTACCGAAACCCAAAAGGAGGGTGAAGGCCTGCAAGTCCTTATCCTTACCCGCGGTTCTTCCTCCGCAGATAGGGTAAACCTGATGAATCAGGCGGAATCCAACCTGCAAAACAATATTCCCACCGTTCTTTTGGACGTGACCGGGCAACCCGCCGGCCTCTCCTCCATGATCTTCCATCAATACGACTTCAATGTGGCCGAGCTTTTGGGCTACTCTTCTTGGAATACCGCAGGCAATGCCATGGGTATCGCGTTGTCACAGGGAGTAGCAAGATATGCCTACCTTTCTGCTGTGGAAGAATCCACCGAGGAGGCCAACCAAGGCTTTTTGCAGTCCATGGCCTTTGCCTACGTAAAGGATGCCTTTTACAAAGCTCACGGTGGTAGCGTGAATACCGCAGGCGATAAGAACAGAACCTGCTCTGTACCTACCATTATGGAACGCATCAATCAAAGCACTATTTTGACCGCTCTGTCTCCGTATACCGAGAAAAAGCACGCCACCGTGAAGGTGTCGAATTTCCGCTATCCTTGGGACAGAACCTTCGAAATGACCTTCGATATCACCGTTTCTTAATTATACCGTTATCTTCCCGAAAGGAGGTGCTTCCATGATCCTCATCATTGCCGAAAAACCCAGCCTTGCCCGTAACATTGCCTCCGCCATCGGCGATCTTCGCCGCCGCGACGGTTATTTGGAAGGCGAGGGCTATATCGTCACCTGGGCATTTGGCCACTTATTTTCTCTCTGTGATATCGAGGAATATTCTCCTCTTCCCCCGGGGGCGACCGGCTGGACCATGGAAAACCTGCCCTGCTTTCCGGAAACCTTCCGCTTCGAGCTTCGCAAGGGCGATGACAAAAAGACGGTGGACAGCGGTGTCCAAAAGCAATTCAGCATCATCTCCTCCCTCTGCGCCAGAGAAGACGTGGATACCATCGTCAACGCAGGAGACGCCGACCGAGAAGGTGAGATCATTGTCCGCCTTTGCATCACCCATGCAGGAGTCAAGGGGAAAGCATTGAAACGCCTTTGGCTTCCCGACCAGACAGCCCAGACCGTCCGTGCCGCCCTTTCGGATATGAAGGACGAATCGGAATACGATAACTTAGCCGATGAGGGCTACGCCCGTACCTACATCGATTGGCTCTACGGCGTGAACCTTACTCGCTATGCAACCCTGCGAACAGGCACCTTGCTCCGCGTGGGCAGAGTCATCGTGCCCATCGTCAAGGCCATCTACGAGCGAGACATGGCCATCCGCAACTTTGTCCCCGGAAAATACCTCTCCCTTGCCAGCAAAGAAGAGACTAAAGGGGAAGTAGTGGAGCTGAATTCCAAAAAGAAGTTTGACATGGAGGAAGCTCCCAAGGTGGAAGCCCTATGTGCCAAATACAACCAAGCGGGCGCGGTGGTCACCTCTGTCAAACGTCAGAAATCCACCTTAGCCCCCGGCAAGCTGTACTCTCTTTCCAAGCTGCAAAACGTCCTCGGCAAGAAGTACAAAATGTCCATGAAGGATTCTCTGGACATTATCCAGAAGCTCTACGAGGAAGGCTACCTCACATACCCCCGTACCAACTCCGAATATCTGGCCACCGCGGAAAAAGGGAAGATCAAGACCATTCTGGAAAACTGCAAAAAGCTTGGGTATCCGGTGGAATTCAAGGATAGCAAGACCATTTTCGACGACAGCAAAATTGAATCTCACTCTGCCTTGACGCCCACTTATAAGATTCCCGCCAAGGGTGCTCTTTCCGAGCGTGAGAATCAGGTGTACTCCACCGTGTTCCGTCGCTTTATTGCGGTGTTCTGCTCAGAGCCGTGCAAAATCTCCAAGACGGAGATTACCATCGCCGTGGGGGACTACGAGACATTCACCCTGAGGGGCAATGTGATCTTAGAGCCTGGCTGGACAAAATACGACGACCATACCCAAAAGGACAAGGTTCTGCCCCCTCTGGAAAAGGGCGACCAAGTGGTCATCGACTTCAAGCCCACGGAGAAGGAGACCTCTCCTCCTAAGCACTATACCATCGAGACCCTGAACAACTACCTGAAGAATCCCTTTCGTGAGGAAAAGGCAGCGGCAAAGGAAGCCGCGGAAAACGCCGACGATTTCGAGCAGGAAGACGATACCGAGGATTACCGCGCTATGTTCGAGGGCTTGGAGCTGGGCACCGAGGCTACCCGTACGGGCATCATCGACAACGCCCGCCACAGCGGCTATATTGAACTGAAAAAGGATACCTACACCATCCTCCCCGGCGGAGAATTCTTGGTGGAATCCTTGGAAAATCTTGGCGTAGTCATGGATAAATTCAAAACAGCAGAGCTGGGCAAGGCGCTGAAAAGCGTGTTCCGCGGTAATATCACCGTCTCCGACAGCATTGACCTTGCCAAGGAGAAAATCTCTGCCGCCATGCAGGCGGGAGAGGGAAGTAACGATATCGGCTACTTCGGGGATATCCTCGGTAACTGTCCCCTTTGCGGAAAAGAGGTGCGCAGAATGCGCTCCTTCTACGGCTGTGCAGGATACAAGGACGGCTGTAAATTCAGCGTAAATACCTATATCTGCGGCAAAGCCATCTCGGCTTCCAACCTGCGCAAGCTTCTTGCAGACGGCAAGACCGATCCGATCCAAGGCTTTGTATCCAAAAAAACCGGCAACACCTTTGAAGCCAGACTTGTTCTGGACGAAAACAAAAAAGCGGTTTTCTCCTTCGACGATCGAAAATCCCAAAAGAAGGCATCTCCCTCGCCGCTATGCCCCAAATGCAAAAGCTCCATTGTAAAAGGAAAGACCGCCTATGGTTGCTCCGCGTGGAAGAGCGGGTGCGATTTCCGCCTCCCCTTTGAAAAGGACGGCAGGCTGCTCACCGATGAGGAAGCCTTTGCCCTGTTGAAGGAGGTACAGCCGTGAGTCATCAATACACCCTTCCTCCAAAGGAATCCGTAGAAGCCCTCCTTACTTGGTACAATGTCAACGCCAGAGACCTTCCTTGGCGCGAGGATATCACACCCTACCGTGTGTGGATCTCGGAGATCATGCTCCAGCAGTCCCGCGTGGAGGCGGTAAAGCCTTATTTTCGCTGTTTTTTGGAAGCCTTTCCCGATGTTTACGCCTTGGCGGAAGCGGATGAAAACCGCCTTTTAAAGTTATGGGAGGGGCTAGGCTATTATAGCCGTGCGAGAAACCTCCAAAAAACCGCCATCAAGATCGTAACCGAATACGGCGGCAATTTTCCCGCCGATTATAAGGAGCTTCAAAAGCTTCCCGGCATCGGAAGCTATACTGCCGGTGCCATCGCAACCATTGCCTTCGGAATGCCCGCCCCTGCGGTAGACGGTAACGTGCTGCGAGTGCTCTCCCGCGTCACGGGGGACGAACGGGATATTATGCATCCCCATACCCGCAAAGCGGCAGAGGAAGCCGTTCTTGCTCTTTGCCCTGCTCATGCACCGGGAGATTTCACCCAATCCATGATCGAGCTGGGAGCTACGCTGTGCGGCCCCAATACCCAGCCGATGTGCGAGGAATGTCCCCTGCGCCCTTGGTGCGTCGCCGCCGCGATGGGGAAAACGGAGCTTCTTCCCGTCCGTTCCAAAAAAGCCCCCCGCCGTATAGAGCAACGTACCGTCCTCCTGTTGCAGGAACATGATCGCTATATGATCCGCCGCCGTCCCTCCAAAGGCTTGCTTGCAGGGCTTTACGAGCTTCCTAACGAGCTTGGTGAGCTGAACCGTGACCAAGCCGTTGCTTTCGCCAGAGAAAACGGCTTCCAACCCTTGCATATCGAAGCACTTGCTCCCGCTACCCATATTTTCACCCATGTGGAATGGCGCATGACAGCCTATCTTATGACCGGGTATTTTGAAGATGATCCCAACCGCATCATGGCAAACGCGGAGGAGCTGATCGGAAAATTTGCCGTCCCCTCTGCATTTTCCGCATATATCAAACCTATCAAGAAAGGAATATAACCATGAAATTTCCCGAAATGCAATACGCCCGCCCGGATGTAGAGGCGGCAATCGCTCTGTGTAAATCTGCCGAGGAGGGCATCCGAAACGCGCCCGACGCAGCCACCGTTCTTTCCATCTATCGCAATTTGATGGATCAGCAGGCGCACTTCTATTCCATGGCGTCTCTTGCCTACATCCGTTTCACCTTGAACACCAAGGACGAATTTTACAACACGGAAAAAACCTTCCTTGATGAACAAAGCCCCCTTCTCCAAGGCCCTGCCCAAGCCGTTGATCTTGCTTTGATGGAATCTCCCTTCCGCAAGGAATTGGAAGCAGAGCTTGGAACATTGCTCTTCAAAAATCTGGAGATCTCCGTCCGTTCCTTCAAGGAGGAGCTGGTTCCTCTCATGCAGGAGGCCAACAAGCTGGAATCCGCATATCAGGAGCTGTACGCCTCTGCTACCGTGGAATGGGAAGGGGAGACCATCCCTCTGCCCATGCTTGGCCTTTACAAGGAATCTCCCGACAGAGCTATCCGCAAGAAGGCCTTCGAAAAAGAAGGCGGCTTCTTCGATGCCCACAGAGAAGAGCTGGATACCATCTTCGACAAGCTGGTGAAGAACCGCAACGCCCAGGCAAGACTTTTGGGCCACGAAAACTACCTGCAATTGGGCTATGACCGCCTTGGCAGAAACTGCTACGGCTATAACGAGCTGAAGGCCTTCCGCAAGCAGATCGCCGAGGATCTTGTTCCCGTGGTCACCATGACCAAGGAGGATCAGAAGAAGCGCATCGGCGTGGATAAGATTCACCTCTATGACCATGACTTCCTCTTTGCCGACGGCAATGCTCTGCCCCAAGGCACTCCCGACGATATTCTGGCGGCGGGGAAGAGGATGTACGACGAAATGACCCCCGAGACCGCGGAGTTTATCGATTTCATGTACGAGAATCAGCTTTTGGATGTTCTCAGCAAGGAAGGCAAGGCTCCCGGCGGCTATTGCTCCACTATCGAGGACTACAAAGCTCCCTTCATCTTCTCCAACTTCAACGGCACCGCCGACGACGTAGACGTCCTCACTCACGAAGCGGGTCACGCCTTCGCCGCATTCCGTGCCTTTAAGAACAACCTGCCGTTGTACGCTCAATCTCCCACTATGGAGGCCTGTGAGGTGCATTCCATGAGCATGGAATTCCTTACCCAGAATTTCCACCACCTCTTCTTCGGTGAAAATACCGCAAAGTACGAGTACGTTCACGCGGCAAATTCTCTGTCCTTCATTCCTTACGGCTGTATGGTGGATGAATTCCAACACATCATGTACGAAAACGAAAACCTCACCCCTGATGAGCGTAATGGGGTATGGCTGGAGCTGGAAAAGAAATACCGTCCCCATCTCCATCAGGAGGATCTTCCCTTCTACGGCAGAGGCTCGGGCTGGCAGTTCAAGCTTCACATCTACCTCCACCCCTTGTATTACATCGACTACTGCATGGCGCAAGCCGTTGCCTTCCGCTTCTGGACATTGTCTCTCAAAGATCCTGCCGATGCTTGGAAGCGTTACCTCGCCTTCGTGGATCTGGGCGGCACTGTCACCTTCGAGGAAGCCGTCCGCGCCGCAGGCATCCCTCTGCCTTACGACGAAGGAAGCATGGGCGAGGTGGCCAAGGAGATCGCCGCATGGTTGGAAGCCCATAAAATGTAAACAGTTTGAAATGTTTGCAAAAATTACAAAAACTCTATTGACAATCGCGTGATTGTGTGCTATGCTGATGTTGTACCGTACCTCGGTCAAATTTTACCAATCTCATGGCTAAAAGGAGGAACTACCATGAAAAGAACGTTTTCTATGCTTCTCGTTTTCACCCTTTTATTGCTGACGGCTTGCCAAACAACTCCGGCAACACCCTCGGGTGATGAAAGCGTACCTGCTCCCGATACCCCCTGGAAGCAATTGCAGGCTCTTTCGGAGGAGCTTGCCGCTACTTATGATTCTATTGCTCCCATCCTCTTCCCCGAGTTCTCTGCTTCCGTAAAAGAAGGCACAGGAACCATTAGCATGACCGTGTCTCAAGGTGAGGGCATGGAGGCTGAATCCACCTCTATCCGCGGCGATATGACTATGAAGGACGGCATTTCCAAAACCGAGATGGCCTACGTGTTGGACGGCGTTTCCATTGCCATCGTCAATTGGAGCAAGGACGGCAAGGAGTACATCCAGTACCCCGATATGTATCCCGACGGCGTTTTCCGCGCAGAGGATATGGAGACAAATTACCTCACACCTCCTCTGGATCTCCCCGATTTCTCCGATGAAGGTGACGGCGGCATTTCTGCAGATTCTTTTATGAGCGTCATTGAAGAGCTTGCCGACCCCGAAAAAAACATGATCGTCACCGAAAAGGACGGTAATCCGGTCTTCTCTCTCGTCTTGGAAGGGGAGTCTGCCGCCGAGCTTTGGGCGGAGATCGACAAAACCATGGGCGAAACTCTTGGTATGGTAGGCGGAGATGACGGCCTCCTGGGCGAGCTCAGCGCAGGGGACGACGGGGAAGTTAACTATAACAAAGCCGTGCTTACCGTCACCACCGACGGCAAGACCTTCCAAAAGTTTTTGCTGGAGGGCTTTGATGGCGAGACCTTGAAGGACAGCATTTCCTTTGACAGCAATGCGGGGGAAACCTCCGTTACCTGTAAAATTCTGCGCAAGCAGGACGATCTCACCACCATGGAGATGATTATCACTGCAACCCAAGATCGAACCACCATCAAGGGCAATATTCCCTCCGAGGGCGCAGAGATGGAGATCGATCTGACCGTTACCAAAGAAGCAAACGCTACCATTGCGGAAGGCAAGCTTACCGTGAACATGGAAATGGAAGGCTTCTCCTTCTCGATTCCCTTGAATCTCTCCATGTCTGTCACCACCGAGGGGAACACCACCGATCTGGTTCTTGTCATGGAAATGAGCATGATGGGTGTCACCGCCCGTTACGACGTGCAGATGTCCGTTACCGAAGAGACGGTAGACCTTACCTTCCCCTACGACGATAAGATCCTGGACTACAATGGGGAAGAGTTCTACGAAAAAATGGAAGAGACCTATCCCGATCTGTTCTATAGCGCAGAAACAGTAGACTATGCTTCCGAGGATGATAAGCTGTATATATCCGTTGCCGAGGACGGCTATACGTATGTATACGCTGAACTTGCTTACGCCAAGGACGGCAATGTCTACAACATCGAGAATCTGGGCGCATTTATCATCGAAGGCTCTGACGAAACCTATACCGTCAACGGAATCGAAGCATTCGGAATGGAAATGGAGGATTGCTTCTACTTGTACCTGGAGGAGGATGATGTAATCGGTTCCTTGGCCTTCTACGAGGATGGTATCTGTTCTGTTAATCTGGAGGGCTACACCGATAATGATTCTCTTTCCATTTCCTGCGAGGGTGATTCCTTGGCGATGGCTTGGCAGTTCTCCGAGGATTTCACCACCGTGACCTTGTTCGGAGAAACCCTTTACCTTGTGCTTACCGGCTCCACCGAAATATAATGGAAAGGCATTTTATGAAACTACTCATTGCATCCGACCTTCACGGCTCTTCTTATTTCGTGGAAAAGCTGGCACAACGCGTCGAGGCCGAACAGCCCGATAAGATCCTGCTCTTGGGCGATCTTTTGTACCACGGCCCCCGCAACGCCCTGCCGGAGCTTTACGATACCTCTGCTGTGGCGAAAATCTTAAACCAACGTAAGAATATGCTCCTCTGCGTTCGCGGTAACTGCGATACCGAGGTGGATCAGATGGTGCTGGACTTTCCCATCCTTGCGGATTACTGCATCCTGGAGCTGGACGGACACACGGTGTTCGCCACCCACGGCCACCGCTATAACCGGGACAATCTGCCCCCCATGGGCACCGGAGAGATCCTGCTCCACGGACACACTCATGTTCCCGAGAACGGAACCTGCGGCGAGATTCGCATCCTCAACCCCGGCTCCGTTTCCATCCCCAAGATGGGCTCGCAGAACAGCTACATGACCTACGAGAACGGCAACTTCCTTTGGAAGGATCTGAATGGGGAAGTGTACGACACCCTGACCCTGTGATTCAACCAACGGTATACTCCTGCCCTCTTGACAAACCACATTCCATCTGCTACAATCAAGCCATACCCGAGAGACGAACGGACTGCAGCCGCCGTTTCTCCCGTATAACATTACAAAACGAAAGGAGGCGAAGCAATATGACCATTTGGTCTTCAAACCGTGCCGTATTGCTCGCCTACTAAACGCTTAGGTACTCAATTTTTTTGCGTGCAAAAGCGCGTGTAGCGAGCAAATCATGCAGAAACCCTGTGTGCGGCACCCCCACATCATCACAGGAGGTCTGTAAATGGAACTTCAGATCGGATCAAATATCCGTAAGCTCCGTCTTCGGCGGAGTATGACACAGCGCGAGGTGGCAACCACTCTTTGCGTAACAGTGCAGGCGGTTTCCAAGTGGGAGCAAGGTCGTTCTTATCCTGACCTCCCGTTGCTCCTGCCCATCGCCAATCTGTTCTCTGTCACCTTGGACGAGCTGTTTTCCAAACAATTGTAAAACAAAGAAGCGGTTCACACCTGTGAACCGCTTCTTTGCATATATAGCTTGTAATTAGCCTTCCATTGCTGCCTTGTCGCAGATCAGCACAACGTCGGGATGGCACTTCAGAATGGTGCCGGGAACCTGAGTGGTGATACGGCCGTCCATCATCTTCTCGATGACAGCGTGCTTAGCCTTGCCGCTGGCAAGAACCACGATCTTCTTAGCCTTCATGATGGTGCCGATACCCATGGTAACTGCCTGGGTGGGAACGTCAGCCTTGCTGGCGAAGAAGCGGGAGTTAGCCTCGATGGTGCTGTCGGTCAAACCGGTGAGGTGAGTACCAACGTACAGCTCTTCCTCGGGCTCGTTGAACGCGATGTGACCGTTCGGGCCAAGACCCAGAACCTGCAGATCGATACCGCCTGCAGCCTCGATCTCTGCGTCATAAGCCGCGCCCATAGCTGCGGGATCTTCAGCCAGACCGTCGGGAACGTGAGTCTTCGCAATGTCGATATCCACGTTGTTGAACAGGTTCTGGTTCATGAAGTAACGGTAGCTCTGATCGTGATCGGGAGCCAGGGGATAGTATTCGTCCAGATTGTAGGAAGTAACATCCTTAAAGGAGATCTCGCCTGCCTTGTTCATCTTAGCCAGCTCCTTGTACATACCCACAGGGGTAGAACCGGTAGCCAGACCCAGAATGCAATCGGGCTTGTTCTTCAGAAGGTCTGCGATGATCTTCGCACCTTCCAAGGACATTTCATCATAGTTTTCGCAAACGATAAGTTTCATGTGAATTCCTCCGTCTAATATACTTTTGCCCGTATAGTGTAACACAAAATTGCCTGCGGTTCAAGAGCCTTTGGAAAATTTCTTCCCAAAAAAGCAAAAATATTTGACAAACTCCGGAAAGTGTGCTATACTTAAAACAGTTCAAAGCAGAAAGGATTTCAAAAATGAAACGCTTGATCCTGGTGACCTCACCTCCCGCGTGCGGAAAAACGTATATTTCCAAGAAACTTGCGGAAAATCTCCGCCACGTGGTTTATTTAGATAAGGATACCCTGATTCCCTTGTCCAAGGTGATCTTTGAGGTAGCAGGGGAGCCCTATAACCGCAGCTCCGAATTTTTCTATAAGTACATCCGCGACGTGGAGTATACCGCCACGTTGGATCTTGCCTACGAGGCCTTGAAGTACGACGACATCGTTCTCATCAACGCCCCCTTTACCAGAGAGGTGCGTGATCACGATTACATCATGGCGCTGAAGCAAAAGCTCATCACCATGAACACCAAGCTCACCATCATCTGGGTGGAGACCTCTCCTGAGGTTTGCAAGCAGCGTATGATCGACCGCAATTCCGACAGAGATACCTGGAAGTTGCAGAATTGGGACGAGTACATCAAGGGCGTGAACTTTAATATCCCCTCTGCCCTTGACGATCCGGATGTCCTTGACGACCTTCTCATCTTCAAGAACTCCTCCGATGCGGAATATAAAGAATCCATGCGCCGCATCGTAGATATCATCGAGAATAGCTAAAAAATCAAACTCCGCAAAAGCCAACCCATTCGGTGGCTCTCGCGGAGTTTTTCGTTTTTGGAGTGCTTCCGTCAGCGAACGATTGAAAGCAAATTTCCGCACACCGTAGGTGTGCTCCTGCCTTCCCCTCTGGGGAAGGGGGACCGTCGGCGAACGGAAAGAGAATGAAAGGAGAACCTTGCTTATTTCCGCCGATGGTGGATGAGGTTCCTATTGATTCTACGCCAAACAGTTGATCTCAGCTTGTCGGGATTGAAATAATATATTTTTCTTCTTTAAAGTCACCGATGATTTTCCCGCCGTTTTTTAACATTATTTTTACGGTTGCTTGATTGGTTTTCAATGGAAAACATTTTATTGCGTCGTATCCAAACTCTTTGCACTTCTTCAACAACTCTTGAAATAAAATGTTCCCATAGCCTTTTCCACGATGCTCTTTTGAAATTCCGTATCCCAGGTTGCCTGCACCGAGAACCGTTTCCAAATACTCATCCGAAGCGTGCCTTACTCTTCCATATCCTACAGGAAGATCATCGATGTACAAAATGTATGTCGTATAAGGTTTCCAACCATTGGGTAGACCTATACCTTTTGAATGGTTGCTCTCTTCTTGCAACCAGTTTTTATATGCATCGTATGATAAATTATATGCCGGATTAGTAAATCCGTTTTCTACCCCAAGAATACCTTGTAACATTTCGTATTCCGGTTCGCACATACTGCAATCTATTTGCTTACATTCTACTTTCATTGTAATCGTCTCGTCAAGCTTGCCTTCACCCCTTCCACAAATGGGAAGCGTCTCCAATATACTCCGCTCTGGGCACAGCATACCCGTCTCCCAGATCCATCATATAGAACTTGGTCACCGTAGAGGGATTGAAGCAAAGGCGGTACCAGGACAGCAGCGGATGGCAGCCCAGCAAATGGTTGATCCACGCAGAACCGAATCCGCCGTGGCAGAAGCAAGCGATACGCTCCTCGTTGGGGGAAACGATCTTATACCGCATCCCCTCTCTCACGTAACCGTGCCGCGCCATGAACTCGTCGGAGGCCATGATCATCTCCTCTAAAGCCTTGGTTCTCTCGGGAGCGAAATCCTTGTTCAGAATCGCACCCTTCTCAATGGAAACGGTATAACCCGCGTCAAAATCCTCGGGATTCTTGCAGAACTGCATATAGTCCATGCTCTCGTTCATCCATTGCTCAATGGTATATTCCATGCCCAGCACCTTCAAGGATGGCTTCGCTGTGTCCTGTGCTCTCCCTCTGGGGGAAGCGTAGATCTTAGTGGGGTTCACCTTGACCATGCGAGGCACCAACGCCTCCGCCTGCTTCCAGCCCTTCTCGGTCAGTGTATCGTTTGCATAATCGGGATCACCGTGTCGAATGATATAAAGCTCCATAAATAGTCCTTTCTCTTATACGTCGGAAAGACGGAAAATGGTTCTGGTTTTGTATACCTCTCCCGCCTTCAGATAATTGCCGTCAAAATTCACTGCGTTAGGCTCTTGCTGTGTCTCTACGCAGAAGGCGCGGTGGCGTACTTGAGACAATCCGTACTTCATGGGTGTCTTTGGAGCATCGTTGGAGGTATAGAACTGCAAACAAGGCTGATCGGTGAGAACCTCTAAAACGGTTTCCTTGCCCTCAATTCTTGCCGCCAGACTCAGCTTTTCGCTCTTGCGCAGAATGTAATTGTTGTCGTATCCGCCCCAGGGAGTCAGCTGAGGATGCTCTGCCTTGATGTCCTGCCCAATGGGCTTGGGCAGGTTGAAATCCAACGCCGTACCCCAGCAGGGAAGCTGTTTTCCCGTGGGAATATGCAATTCATCGCACTCGCTGATAAACCAAGAGGAAATATATGCCTTATGGTTCAGAATATTCCCGCCGATGCCGTCCAAATTAAAGTAAGAGTGATTGGTGAGATTTACCGCCGTATCCTTGTCGGAAACCGCCTCGTAATCCAGAACCAGATCGGTGTCCTTCAAGGTATAGGTCACTTTTACGGTAATATTACCCGGGAAGCCTTCCTCACCATCCTTAGCCGTGCAGGTCAGAACCAGAGCGTTTTCCTTGGCTTCCACATCCCAGATCTTCTTATCCATCCCCGTAAATCCGCCATGAAGCTGGTTTTTGCCCTTCTCGTTCATGGTCAGCGGATAGGAGACCCCCTCGATGGTCAGCTCCTTCAAACGGTTGCAGTATCTTCCGATCAAAGCGCCGTAGTAGCAGGGGCTTTCCAAGTAAGAATCCGCATCGTCAAAACCGCAGACGATATCCTTCCCGCGGTAAATATATTTTTGAATGATTCCTCCCAAAGAAAGTACCGTCAGGGAGATTTGATCGTTCTCCAAAACGTAGCCATCTACGGGACCTACCTTGCTTTCTGCAAAGAAAAATTTTCTGATTGCCATAATTTCTTCTCCTCAAGCTTCAGCTTTCTTCTATTTTAACATAAAAAGACTTATTTTTCAATATTGACATTTCAAAAAAATAAGATTATAATATATTTTTGAACGAAAACATGATCAAAAGGATAGGATAACAATGACAAAGATCGATATTTTTTCCGGTTTCTTAGGTGCGGGAAAAACAACACTGATAAAAAAGCTTATCAAGGAAGCCTACGCGGGCGAAAAGCTTGTGCTCATCGAAAACGAATTCGGCGAGATCGGCATCGATGGCGGCTTCTTGAAGGACGCGGGCATTGAGATCACCGAAATGAATTCCGGCTGCATCTGCTGCAGCTTGGTGGGAGATTTCACCAAGGCCTTGGGTCAGGTGCTTGCAGAATTTTCGCCTGACAGAATTCTCATCGAGCCCTCCGGCGTGGGCAAGCTCAGCGACGTGATCCGTGCCGTGGAAGGGGTTGCAAACGAAAACGTACAGCTTGGCAACTATACCACCGTGGTGGACGCTAACAAGTGCAAGATGTACATGAAGAACTTCGGTGAGTTCTTCGGCGACCAAATCGAAAATGCCCATACCGTGATCCTTAGCCACACCGACCGCATTTCCGAGGAAAAACTGGCCAAAACCGTGGAGCTGATCCGTTCCAGGAACGATCACGCTACCCTTGTGACCACCCCTTGGGATGCGCTTACCGGTGAGCAGATCCTTGCCGCCATGGAGCATAGCCATACCACTGCAGACGTGCTGGAGGCCCTTGCAGAAGAGGCGGAGCATCACCATCATCACCATCACCACGATCACGATTGTGATTGCCATGTGCATCACCACGAACACCATGAGCATCACCATCATGACCATGATTGCGATTGCCACGACCACGAGCATCATGAGCATGAACATCACGAGCATGAGCAACATCACCACGACCATCACCACGACCATCATCACGACCATGACCACGAGGAAGGATGTACCTGCTCCTGCTGTTGCGGCCACGATCATGACCATGATCATCACCATCACCACGCCGACGATGTGTTTACCAGCTGGGGTGTAGAGACCACCCGTAAGTACACCGCTCAGGAGCTGGAATCCATTCTGGAGCAGTTGATCGACGAGGGCGCCTACGGTGTTGTTCTGCGTGCCAAAGGCATCCTTCCCGCGGCGGATGGCTCCTGGCTCCACTTCGATTACGTTCCCGGAGAAGGAGATGTGCGTACCGGCTCCGCCGACGTCATCGGCAGACTTTGTGTCATCGGTGCAGGCATCAACCAAGAGAAACTTGCCGAACTTTTCGGTATTTAATGAGGTAACCGTCATGGAAATGCCCGTATATCTGTTTACCGGCTTCTTGGAAGCCGGCAAAACCAAATGTATCCAGGAAACCTTGGAGGACTCCAATTTTAACACAGGGGAACCTCTTTTGGTGATCAGTTGCGAGGAAGGGGTAGAGGAACTGGATCCTACATCCTTTGCCAGCCCCAACGTAGCCATCGAGTTTGTGGAAGAACCCGGCGATTTGACCACAGAGCTGATGGAAGCCCTGGAAAAAAAGCATAACCCCAAAATGATCATCTTGGAATATAACGGTATGTGGATGCTGGATCTCTTCTACTCCCGTATGCCGGAGCATTGGTTCGTCTATCAGGAGATGCTGTTCATCGACGCCACCACCGTCAAGTCCTATAACACCAATATGCGCACCCAGATGGTGGACAAGCTGCAAAGCTGTGAGATCGTCATTTTCAACCGCGTTCCCTTGGATATGGACGTGATGGAGCTGCACCAGATGGTTCGTGCCATCAGTCGCAGAACCACCATCGCTTACGAATATCAAGACGGCACCATGGATTACGACCGTATTGAAGATCCTTTGCCCTTTGATATCAACGCTCCTGTAATCGAAATCAAGGATACCGATTATGCGGAATGGTATCGTGATCTCTCCGAGGAGATGGAAAAATACAATGGCAAAACCGTTTCCTTCAAGGGTATGGTTGCTAAGGGAGGCAATCCTTTCGATAAATCCTTTGCCGTGGGCAGACACGTGATGGTCTGCTGCGCTGAGGACATTACTTACCGCGGCTTGGTGTGCAAGGGTACGGATCTTCTGAAGGTCAAGACCCGGGATTGGATCAACATTACCGCCAAGATCTCTATTGAGCATCATTCCCTTTACGATGGAGAGGGCCCCGTGCTCACAGCCATCCGCATGGAAAAGGCAGAGCCTCCGGAACAGCCCGTAGCAACCTTTTATTAAAGAATCCCCAAAGAAACCTTCTCTCCCAAGCCGATGAATAGCGGCTTTGAGAATAAAAGTTTTTGAGGAGGGGAAAATTGCAAAACAATTGGGAGAGGAACTTTTTTAAAAAAGCTCCTCTCCCTTGTCTTTTTTTATTCGGTTTCCTTCGGCAAATAGTACGCTACCGCGAGATCCACCACAAGGCCGTAGCTCTTGGTGCCTGCCGTCTGTCCTTGGCTACCTAAGAAAGTGTTATTCACTGCTCCCGTGACTTGAGAAGCTGTGCTTTCCCGATACTTTTCAAAGAAAGCCGAGTAAGCGGAAAACTCATCGGAAACCTCGTTGGGCATATAGCTCCGTACGTATTTTTTGTAAAGATCCTTATCTGCCTTCCAAAGCGCATCTGTTACATATTGCAACAGATTTGTATAGCCGGAATATTTCACGAAAGGATCGTCACTTTCGATGCATACCAAATATGCTACGAAATTTGCCTCGTCCTCTCGAGCAATACCTCGCTGATGAGAAAATTCGTGAGCAATGGTATAGGGGCGGATAAAATCCGGATAATTGGTGTTGATATTTACCTCACCCGTCATAAAGGTGTAAATGCCGGAAATGTGGGTGTAAGTAAACAGAGGAGAGATGGCCATCGGCTTGGCATAGGTGTCAAAATGGCTGATGTACTCCGCCTTATCCGCATAAGCGGCGTAAGCTATATTCACTTTTTCGACCAAGGAGCTGTAATCATACGGCATGATACAAGCACCGTGAATATCAAAGGTTAAGTCGTCTACCAATTTTTCGATCTCGTTACCCAAGATCAACGCAGTATCATAAAGCTCCTGAGCGGACACGGGTCGTTTTTCTATGCCTAAATTTTCGTCCAGACCGTATCGGAAATAACATGGGCCAAAGGCTGTGAAAAATAAGATCAGAACCGCCAAAAGAATGCAAACCAAGGAAAGCACCCAGCGATAGTAGTTTCTCACGCTGCCGTCCTTTTTCATGGAGCGGGAGGAAAAGAAGAAATATCCCCAAATCAAGACGGGCGAGGAATAGATGATCCATTCAGCCGTAGAAAAAGGGAAAATACTCGTAATTTTACCCAGCAAGAAGCGGATTCCTTGAGAAGGATACCGTGCCCAAAACTCCGCAAAATCAGGAAAGATCCTCGCCAAAATATAGACGAGGATCCCGAACACAAAACTACCGACAAAGGTCAAGAACCAAGGGCTGAAAAAGCCTCGTTCCTTCAGCTTTTGCCAAAAACTTGTTTTGACTGCCTGTTGTTCCATCAAAGAACCATGCTCCAGCCGAAGGGGTCATCCTTTTTGCCGTACTGGATGCCGGTGATATCATCGTACAGCATCTGAGAGATTGCGCCGATCTCGTTGTTGTTGATGATTACCTTTTTGCCGTCCCAATTCAATTCACCAACAGGGGAGATAACTGCAGCAGTGCCCGTGCCGAACATTTCCTCCAAAGAACCGTTCTCTGCGGCATCGTAGACCTCCTGGATGGAAATACGGCGTTCTTCCACCGTGTAGCCCTTGTTTTTCAGATATTGGATCGTAGAATCTCTGGTTACACCGGGAAGGATGTTACCCTCAAGCTGAGGGGTGATGACTTTTCCGTTGATCACGAAGAAGACGTTCATTGCGCCAACCTCGTCGATGTATTTATGCTCGATTCCGTCCAACCAAAGCACCTGCGCATAACCCATCTTTTCTGCCTTCTGCTGGCCAATCAGGGAAGCTGCATAGTTACCGCCAACCTTGGCAAAGCCGGTGCCGCCCTTCACTGCGCGAACGTACTCATCCTCCACCACGATCTTAACAGGCGCGAGACCGCCTGCGTAATAAGAGCCGGAGGGTGCAAGAATGATGCAGAACTTGTAATTCTTGGAAGGATGCACGCCCAATCCCACGTCGGTTGCGATGATAAAGGGACGGATGTACAGAGATGTTCCGGGATCTGTGGGGATCCAATCGGCGTCGACCAAAACGGTTTCCTTGATAGCCTGCAAAGCCTCCATGGGATCAATTTTGGGGATACACATACGCTCGTTGGTGGCATTGAGACGTTCAATGTTCTTCATGGGGCGGAACAAACGAACCTTGCCGTCAGCATCCTTGTACGCTTTCATACCTTCGAACATCTCCTGAGCATAGTGGAACACTACGCAGGCAGGGGAAAGCACCAGATCGTGGTAGGGGGTAATGCGGGGATCGTGCCAACCCTGCTCAGGGTTGTAATCCATCTCAAACATATGATCTGTGAAGATCTTACCGAATCCCAGTGCGCCCGTGGGCTTTGCCTTGGGAGTTGTGGTTCTTTCAATTCTGATTTCCATAGAAATATATTCCCTTCTTTTGTGTAAATGCGGTTTGCAAAATATACAAGTATACTTTACCACTTTTCAAAACGAAATGCAAGTATTTTTCGAAAAAATTGCAAAAACTTACGCCTGTCCCATCGAGGGCGACAAAAAAGGAAAGCCTTTTGTGAATTTTTCAACAGAATATGGGAAAAGCTTCTTCTGTTCATATTGAGTTCATATGTTTGGTGTATCCTTAAACCATAAGGAGAACACAAAGGAGTATGTCCATGAATATTTTGCGTTTCCTTGTCCCCAAGAGCTTGGTGGCCTGTTTGGAGGATACCAATACCCTTCGCAATGGGCTGGAAAAAATGCATAATCGCGGTTATACCGCAATTCCCGTGATTGATAAAAACGGGATTTATTTGGGAACTGTTACAGAAGGGGATTTCCTTTGGTACATCATGAAAACCGAGGAGTGCGACCATAAATCCTTGGAAAAAAATCAAGTTTCCTGTTTGATTCGTCCCGGCTTTAACCCTCCTGTGAAGGCTTCCGAGACGGTTTCGCAAGTCTTTGCTAAGCTGAAGGATCAAAACTTTGTTCCTGTGGTGGATGACCGTGGCGTTTTTGTCGGTATCGTCACCCGCAGAGCTATTTTGGAGCATTGTGCCATTGAGGAAAACAAAAATGCTCCCCATCCATTTGTGGATTTCAAAGCTATTTAAAGAGTTCAAAAGCGTTTTTTGCCCTTGTATCAACGGCGGAAAACGCTTTTATGACCGTAAGGAGTGCTAAATATTATGAACGAAGACGTCACACCGAATCTTCCCGATTCTGCTTCCGCTGTCCTGCGGGAGGATGTTCCCGTTTCTTTTTCCCGATTGGATCTTCTGTTGCAAAACGCTCCTGCTCTGTGGGAAAATTGTCCCGCGGTTCCCTTGGTAATGGAGGATCTGTAAAATGGCTACTTTGCAACAATTATCTCTGCAACTTTCAAAAAAAGAAATCTCTTCCGTGGAGCTGACGATGTCCTATCTGGAACGTATAGGGGAAGAGAACCGAGATCTGGGAGCTTATCTGACCCTCTGTCAGGAGCGTGCTGTTTTTCAGGCCAAGGCTGTCGATTCCCGTCGCATGAAAGGGGAAGAACTGCACCCCTTGGCAGGAATCCCCATGGCTGTGAAGGATAATTTCTGCACAGAAGGGATTCCCACAACCTGTGCTTCCAAGCTGCTTCGCGATTTCATCCCTCCCTACACGGCTACAGCGGTGTCAAGATTGGAGGAGACCGGAGCTGTTTTGTTGGGAAAATTGAATTTAGACGAATTTGCCATGGGTGCAACGGGGGAGTATTCCGCCTATTATCCTGCAGTGAATCCCCATGACCTTACGCGTATGGCGGGAGGGTCTTCCAGCGGTTCTGCCGCTTCCGTTGCGGCCGATCACGCTGTCTTTTCCCTTGGCTCCGACACGGGCGGCTCGGTTCGTCTTCCTGCTTCCTTCTGCGGCGTTGTGGGGATGAAGCCTACCTACGGCAGGATCTCCCGTTATGGTATGATTGCTTTTGCTTCGTCGTTGGATACCGTTGGCATTGTGACGCGGACTATGCGGGACAATGCCATGGTGCTTTCTGTATTGGCAGGTGCAGACTCTATGGATGCAACCTGCTCTCGTCATCCTGTTCCCGATTATCTTTCCTCTGGCGGCTTCTCGGTGAAGGAGCTGCGTATCGGTATTCCGGCGGAGTTTTACACAGACGACCTTACCCCCGAGGTGCAAAACGCTCTTGAGGAGGTTATGGAGGTTTACCGCAATCTCGGTGTAAAGCTATGCCCTATGTCTCTCCCGGTAACCGAGGATTCTCTTGCGGTGTATCATATCCTTTCCTCCGCAGAGGCCGCTTCCAACCTTGGCCGCTTTGACGGCGTGCGTTTTGGCGCAAGAGGGGCAGGCGATACCTCTTCAGAGATTGCCGACTCCACCAAGGAGCAATTCTTGGGCGGGGAGGTCCAAGCGAGAATTGTATCGGGGGAAGCTTATCTTTTGGAAGAAAATCTGGATAAATTTTATAAGCCTGCCTTACATAAACAGCAATTTATCAAGACCTCCTTTGAGGAAGCTTTCCGTCAGGTAGATTTGATTCTTGCCCCCACGGCCACTTGTGTTGCCCCTCGGATCGGCGACTTCTCCCGCGGTGAAAAGCGTGCGTTTGATCGCTTCACCGTGCCTGCCAGCCTGGCAGGGCTTCCCTCGGTGTCCATTCCCTGCAAAACAAATCGCACTCTTCCCATTGGCTTCCAGCTGGTAGCACCCGCCTTTCGCGAGGATCTTCTGTTCCTTGCAGGAGAGGCTTACGAACGGGAGGTGACTGCGGATGTATAACCTTTACGAGGCTGTTATCGGTTTGGAGGTTCATGCAGAGCTTTCAACCCGCAGTAAGATTTTTTGCAGCTGTCCCACCACCTTTGGCGCACCACCCAATACGGCCTGTTGTCCTGTTTGTACCGGATTTCCCGGTACGCTTCCGGTGTTGAACCGTGCGGCCGTAGAGCTTGGAATCAAAGCAGGGCTTGTCACAGATTGTAAGATTTCCAATGAGGTGCGTTTTCACCGTAAGCATTATACCTATCCCGACCTTCCCAAGGCTTATCAGATCACCCAGTACGACCTTCCTTTGTGCCGCGAGGGAAGTCTATCCTTTGCTGTTAACGGATGTGAAAAACGAGTTGACATCACGCGCATTCATCTGGAAGAGGATGCCGGTAAATTGATACACACCAAGGATGGTGTCACTCTGGTGGATCATAATCGCTGCGGCGTCCCACTGATAGAGATCGTTACAGAGCCTCAGCTTCATTCTGCGGAAGAGACCGTCGCTTTTTTGAAAGCCCTTCGCCTTCGCTTGCTGTACGCAGGTGTTTCCGATTGTAAAATGCAGGAAGGCTCCCTCCGTTGCGATGTGAATCTTTCGGTTCGCAAAAAGGGAGAAGCTGACTTGGGTGTCCGTACGGAGATGAAGAATCTTAATTCTTTTACCGCTGTGGAAAATGCCATCCAAGCGGAATTCCGTCGCCAAGCTGAGGTGTTGGCAAACGGAGGAACGGTTTACCGCGAGACCCGTCGCTACGATGAACAAAAGAACGAAACCGTATTGCTTCGTCGTAAGGAAACGGTTTCCGATTATCGTTTTCTTCTTGAGCCAGACCTGCCTTCGTTCCTACTGGAAAAGAATTGGGTAAGCCGTCTTGCGGCAGAGATTCCGGAGCTTCCGGACGCTCGTGCCGAGCGCTATAAAGCGCTGTGCGCTCTTACAGAAGAGGAATGCCGTCTCCTGACATCCTCGCCATACCTGGCTTCTTTCTTCGAAGCCTGCGCCTTACACACCGCAGAAGTAAAATTGCTTGTCAATCTTCTGTTGGGGGAGATCATGCACACCTTGCCTTCCGATCCTACACCCGAAGCATTTCTTGCAGATCCGTCCGCCTTTGCGACGGTAGCCACCCTTTGGGGAAGCGGAAAATTGAACTCCACCTCCGCTAAAAAGCTTGCTCTTTTGGTGTGGCAGGGCGAGAAAGATCCCGTCTCCACTGTGGAGCGGTTGGATTTGGCGCAAAACAGCAATCCCGATGCCATCAAAGCTTGGATCAATGAGGTTTTTGCGGCCAATCCGGATATGTTAGACTCTTATCGCAAAGGGAAAAACAATGTGGTGAAAGCGATGATCGGCGCGATCATGGCGGCATCCAAAGGAAAAGCAAATCCCGTGCTGTTAAAGTCTATTCTGGAAGAGCGCCTTGCGAATCTGTAAGAAAAACGCCTTTCCTCGGTGTTATGCCGAAGAAAGGCGTTTTTTATATTTCTTTCAAAATTTCTTTTTCGGTAGCGTCGGGATACAGCTTGTGCATTTGCTCCAAAATCTTTTTCAAAGCCTCTTCCTTGGAAAGATGGTATTTGCTTCTTACCATTTCTCTGCCGAACTTGGCTTCTGCGGTGGTATAGTTGGAAACAGGCCAACCGTACTCTTCGCCTTTTTTGTTCAGCTTCCGCTGAAAGCCGTCGATTACTACGTAAGTTTGCATCATCAGGTTGGTAACGGCTCCCTCAAATCCCCGTTCCCCATCCTTGCCAAAGCCTGCTTCTGTTTTTAAAACGTATGAGGGGACATAAGGTTGTCCCTCTAAAACGTCCATCAACAGCTTGCTTTTTCGAGGTGCCATTCCTAGCTCGTAGAGCGTATCAAAATCATAACCGTCTCTCCGATAGGAGGCGAAATAGGGAAACCACTCCTTGGAGATTAACCCGGCCTTTCGACCGAAGAACTTTCCGTAGACAACCTTCCCCTCGGTGGCGGCGATGCTGCGCCAATACCAAGGATCCTCCTCTTGACCGGAAAACCAAGCCTCGGAGGCGGTCAGCTCCTCCAAAGAAAAGCCGTCTACGTTACTGCGGAACAGCGGCAAAAAACCTACCGTTTCCACATATTCGTAAAGCTCCTCCATGCTTTTGATCCTTTTGGGATCGCGGGCATCCAGCCCCTCCATGACCCACTCTCCGTCCCGTTCGTACATCAGCGGATCTCCCGAATATCAAAGGGTGTATTCTGATACACGGAATAGTTCAGCCAGTTGGAATACAGCAAATGTGCCGTAGCACGCCAGGTATTCATGGGCTCTTGGGTGGGGTCATCGTCGGGGAAGTAGTTTTTTGGCACTTTGATATCCAAGCCCTTGGCAACGTCTCTTTCGTATTCCTTCCGCAGGGTATCACTGTCATATTCGGGATGACCCGTCACATAGCATTCTCTGCCGTTTTTGGAAGCGATCAGGAACAGCCCTGCTCCCTCTGCATCTGCCAAAATATCCAGGTCTTCACAGGCCAGGACGTCTTCGCGCTTGACGTAGGAATAGCGGGAATGAGGCGCGTTGAAGTGTGTGTTAAAGCCTCTTACCAACGGATTTTGAGGCACAAGCGTCCGATGGCGGTAAATACCGGATACTTTCTCCTCCAAAGGATATTTCTGAATGCCGTGATTGTAATAAAGTCCTGCGTAAGCTCCCCAGCAAACGTACAGCGTGGAGAAAACGTTGGATTTTGCCCATTCCATGATCTCACAAAGCTCTTCCCAGTAGTCTACCTCTTCAAAGGGGAGGTATTCCACAGGAGCACCGGTGATGATCATTCCGTCAAACTTCTCGTTTTTGATGGATGAAAATTTGGTGTAGAAAGAATTTAAATGCTCTTCGGGGGTATTTTTAGAGCAATGGGTCTCGGGGGTCATCAAGCAAACGTCCACCTGCAAAGGGGTGTTGGAAAGCAAACGCAGCAATTGCGTCTCCGTCACGATTTTGGTGGGCATGAGATTCAAGATCGCAATGCGTAACGGACGGATATCCTGACTGGAAGCGCGACGCTCGTCCATCACGAAAATATTCTCCCGTGTCAAGGTCTCGGTGGCAGGCAAAGAGTAAGGAATGCGAATGGGCATGAACGACCCTCCTTGTTCAAATGATTCCTCACATTATAGCATGTAATTTTCTGTATTTCAATACTTTTTTTCAAAAGACTATGGAAAAAAACTGTATTGTGTGATATAATATGGTAAATGGAGGAAGAAAGGAGTGTGTCTATGTCCGCAACCATTATCCGAGTCGCAGATCGAGACTCTTTCGAAGCAGCCGTTCGTTTGGCGGCAACTTATCTTCGGGAAGGTAAATTGGTGGTTTTTCCCACAGAAACCGTGTACGGAATCGGGTGTAACGCCTTGGATACTGAGGCGGTGGAGGCCCTTTACCGTGCCAAAAATCGCTCCCATGACAAACCCCTGCTCCTTCATCTTTATTCCGTTTCCCAAGCGGAGGAATATGCCTATTTGGATGAAACCGCCCGTCGACTTTTGTCTCTGTTTACTCCCGGGCCTTTGTCTGTTATTGTCAAAAAGCGTTCCGTCATTCCCTCTGTGGTGACTTCCGGCGGTGATACTGTCGGCTTGCGCTTTCCGGATGAGCCCTTGTTCCTGGCTATCGCTAAGGAAGCGGGTGTTCCCATTGCCGCAACCAGTGCAAATCTATCCGGCTTCACCTCCGCGAAGGATGGCAACGCCGCCGCAGAATTGGCCGCAGTTGCGGATTTGATCATCGATGGCGGTACTTGTGCTTATTCCATAGAGTCCACCATCCTTTCCTTGGCCGGAGAACGTCCCAAGCTTCTGCGGGAGGGTGCAATTCCCAAAGAGAAGCTTTTGGAGGTGCTGGAAGTATGCGATTGATTGGCCTTACCGGCAGAAGTGGGAGCGGGAAATCCACCGCCGCAGAAGCCGCCCGCAGCCTTGGCTTTTTGGTGCTGGATTGCGACCGCATCTATGCAGAGCTTACTTCTCGCATGACGCCCTGCTTAAAAGCCATCATGGAAACCTTCGGAACAGATACCGTAAGGGACGATCAATTATATCGCCCTGCCCTGCGGGAGAAGGTTTTTAACGATCCGGAAGCCATGGAAAAGCTGAACGCC
The DNA here is from genome assembly GCA_045612545.1 of Eubacteriales bacterium. Lineage (GTDB taxonomy): Bacteria > Bacillota > Clostridia > Oscillospirales > CAG-382 > Coliplasma. The sequence continues at coordinate 29,694 of JAZKZH010000028.1, read as the reverse complement.
ATCACGGCCCGCTATGTAGGGGAGGAGATCCAAAAGCGTATCTCTCAAAGCTCTGCAGACTTTGTGTTGCTGGACGCGCCCACGCTGTTCCAAAGCGGCATTCATACTGCCTGCGATCTGTTGATCTGTGTCATCGCCCCGGAAGAAGAGTGCGTTCAACGAATTCTTCTGCGGGATACCATCACTGAAGAGCAAGCCCGCCGCAGATTGGCGGCTCAACCCTCCCATGCCTTCTTCAAAACTCATTGCGATCTTTGCATAGAAAACAATACAAGCAGGGAAGTGCTGTTCCAAAAATCCATAGAAGCCTTCGAATCCATCCAAAAAGGGGAGCTTTGATTGCCCAAAAAGAAAAGGCGTATTGTTTTATGCCTTGTTTTGATTCTCGGCGTTTTCACCCTATCGACCACCTCGCTTTGTAAGTGGATGTTTCCACAGCGATATAACGACATCGTTATCGCCTATTCTGCAGAAAATCGCCTTTCTGCTTCTTTGGTAAACGCCGTGATTTGGTGCGAAAGTCGTTTTCGCCCGGAGGTAAGATCCTCCGCAGGTGCCTGTGGGCTCATGCAGCTTGCTCCGGCAACCTTTCGTGAGCTTGCTGATGAGCTTGGCTTGTCGCCTTGCAGTGATATTTTCGACCCTGCTGTCAATATTCGTTGCGGTACGCATTATTTGAAGATGCTGCTGGAACGTTTTTCGGAGCCTTCCACCGCCCTTGCCGCTTATAATGCAGGAATCGGCAATGTGACGGCATGGCTTGCGGATCCAAGATATTCCCACGATGGAAAAACGCTCCGCACCATTCCTTTTCCCGAAACAGCTCGCTATGTGAATAGGGTTTTGCATGCCCAAAAGATCTACGAACTATTATATCCGTAAAAAGGAGACCTATAAAATGGAAAAAGAATTCGCTAAAAACCTTTTGTACAAGCCTGCCTACGCCCATGTGAACCAGGATCGTCCCACTGTAGACGCCTTCTGTAATGCTTACCGCGCCTACATGGATGCTTCCAAAACCGAGCGAGATGCCGTCCGCACCTCCGTGGAATTGGCAGAGAAGGCAGGATTTACCCCCTACGTACCCGGTCAGCCCTTGGTTCCCGGTCAGCGTATCTATCGCATCAACCGTGAAAAGAGCTTGATGCTGGCTGTTGTCGGCTCCGAGTCTTTGGCGCAGGGCTTCCGCGTTATCGCTTCCCATATCGATTCTCCTCGTCTGGATCTGAAGCCCATGCCTCTTTATGAGTCTTCAGGTATAGGCTACTTTAAGACCCACTACTACGGTGGTATCAAAAAGTATCACTGGGCGGCTCTTCCCTTGGCTCTCCACGGTGTTGTCTACCTCAAGGATGGCACCCGTGTAAACGTTTGCATCGGTGAGGACGAAAACGATCCCGTTCTCTACATCAGCGATCTGATGCCTCACATTGCAAAAGATCAGGTGGCAAAAACCGCCTCCAACGTGATCTCCGGCGAGTCCTTGAATTTAATTACCGGTTCTTTGCCCTTTGACGAAGAGGAGGGCGTGAAACTCAACGTGCTTTCCATCCTCCACGAGAAGTACGGCATGGAAGAGCGCGACTTTATGACGGCAGAACTTTCCGCCGTTCCTGCGCAGAAGTCCCGCGAGGTTGGCTTGGATCGTAGCATGATCGCTGCCTACGGCATGGATGATAAGATCTGCGCGTACCCCTCTCTCCGCGCCTTGGAGGATCTGGATGTGCCCAAGCACACCTGTGTTGTCTTCCTGGCGGACAAGGAAGAAATCGGCTCCGAGGGCGTTACAGGCCTCCGTAGCGAAGCCTATGCCGCTTTCCTGCGTGATCTTTGCGCAGACGCGGGTGTTTGTGACCGCGAAGCCTTCCGCAACTCTCTCTGCATTTCCGCAGACGTTGGCGGCGCTTTCGATCCCTGCTACGCAGAGGCGTACGAAGCCAACAACTCCTGCTACATCGGCAAGGGCGTTGTTGTTTCCAAGTACACCGGCTCCCGTGGTAAGGGCGGATGTTCCGACGCATCCGCGGAGGTCATGTCCCGCGTAGCCCTCCTTCTGGACGGGGCAGGGATTACATGGCAGACCGGTGAGTACGGTAAGGTAGACCAGGGCGGTGCGGGAACCGTTGCCGTCGAGATTGCCAAGTTTGGTATTGATGTGGTAGACGTGGGCGTTCCGTTGCTCTCCATGCACGCTCCCTCCGAGCTGGCTGCAAAGTCTGACATCTACGCTATGTACGGCTGCTGCAAAGCAATTTTCAACGACTGATTCAAAAAGCCTGCTTTCCTTTTGGAGAGCAGGCTTTTTCGCCGGAAAATATGGGAATTATTTGGACCACTTGATTTTTTTATCCGAGAGATTCATGCGGAAAAATCTTTCCAAGTCATCAATCTCCTTTTGAGAAAGTTCACTCAGATCTAAAATATTTCCGGAACTTCTGTTAAGAAGCATATAGAGATATGAACCCTTCTTTTCGACCTTGCTTAGAATTTCCAACTTTACGCTTCCATTGCTGTTTCCGTAGGGGCTGATGGATTCGTAGGTAAAATTATCCTCGTAAAAGGTATAGGTTGTGACCGTTCCCAGATTTTTGGATTTCTTAGCTAAAATGCGAGGGAAACCAAACCGTAAGAAAAGCCAAAGGAGGTTACATATTGTTAAAGTGATTGCGCATATTATGGTTGTTGTAGATATTGTGTCGTAAACGATTCCCAAAAAGGTGATAAGATACACGATGAAGGTACAAACCGCCATTGCACACGAAAAAGCAAGCTGAGCCTTTGCAATATAGTCGCTGAATTTAATGATCAGCTCTTTCGTATATGTTGTGGTGAGCTTTATCATTTGAATTTCCTCCTTTTTTAAGAAAAGCGGCAGGGGAGTTAACTCCTCTGCCGCATGCCTTTTTAGTTGGTTCCGAACTGATTGTAGTAAGGAGTCTGGAACTTCGACTTAATGACGAATTCGTAGTAAGAAGCGTACTGACCGGGTTCGGTAGTATCTTCATCGGGTTCCTCGGGAGCTTCGGTCTCGGTATCGCCCTCGGCATCATCCTCGCCTTCACCCTCGCCTTCACTATCGGTAGTGGTATCACCAAAGGTCTCCAGAACGCTTCTGGAAAAGTAGCCGATCTCTACAAGCGCCAAGTTGGTGCCGTTGTAAGCGTTTGCGTAGAGGGGCAGATAAACGGTGGTAAAGACATTCTCAAGCTCTTTGATCGCACTAGCTCTCTCGGTTTCGTCGGTGAGCTCGGGGTAAAGCGTATCGCAAAGAGAAGAGAAAGCGGTGTCCCACTTGGTATCGCTGGAGCTCAGCTTAGCATTGTCTTTGATGAACTTCAGCTGGGTCGCAGTCAATGCCTCGATCTCATCCTCGGACTTGGAGGGGAAGAGCTTGCGAAGCTCTGCCTTAACGCCGTCCTCATAAGCCTTCTGGGTGTTCTTTGCATATTCTTCAGTAAATTCCTTGATTGCCTTTTCCAAAGCCGCTTCGCAATCTGCGATAATGGTGTCGCAGTATTCGGTGATCAAAGCGGAAAGGGAGTTGTTCAAGTAGTTGCTAACGGTGTCGTCAACCTGAATCAGAACGGTGTAATCGTATTCCTTCTTGAACTCTTCGGTTTCGGGAATTGCGGCTACAAGAGCCAGATATTCGTCACTGTTGAGGATTTCCTGGGTTCTTTCAGCAACCTTGACTTTCAGCTTTTCCTGATATTTGGATTCGATCTCATTCTCCCACTGTGCTTCTTTGCTGATCAGTGTTCTGTATTCCCAAATAGCATCGGGATCAGCCAAAAGCTCTTCAACCTTGGCGGCTACTTCTTCCTCGGAAAGGTCGGGATACTGATCGGCGATTTCATTGGTGAGCTTTCTCTTACGGGAGCTGCTCTGGAACTTCTTAACACAGTCCTCTTTGGTGAGAGCCAAAGCCTCTGCTCTGAAAGCTTCGCCGTATTCAGCTTCAACGTCTGTGGTGACGTTTGCGGTTGCGGAAACGTTCAAACGAAGCTCGTAGGTTGCAAACAGATCATCGTAGATGCTCTGCATGGCGGCTTCTCTGGAATTGATAGCTTCCTGCTGATAGTCGAAATCGATGGCGGTGCCGCTCATCAGTTCGTTATAATAGGGCTCGATAATGGTCCACAGAATAGACTGATAATCGGGTTCTGCGATCTTCCACTCAACGTCCTTGCCGTCTTCATCCTTATAAGTGCCGAAAACGAATTCCGTGGGGAGGAAGTTAAAGCCGATGGTCTTGGATTCAACTGCGTCGATGTTCTGATCTCTCATCAGTGCCCATCTGTCAACGGAGTCGCCTGCATCCAAATCGGTGTATGCGATGAAGCAGTTGCCGGTGTGCTTGTAGCTCATCATGTAATCGTTGTTCTTACGAGTTATCTGAGAGCCTTCCAAGCGGTAATGCTCACCCTCGATACCGTACAGAAGGGTGTTCTGCAGCATATCGTCAACGTAAAGCTCGGTGAGGATTTCCATAACCTGAGTCTGCCAGCTGGAGGGGCAGAGAATGGAAAGACCGTAAATGCAGTCGATCGCGTTTTCGCTGGTTGCGATGGGGTTGCAGTAGGTGTTGTAAACGTAATCGTTGGCCTTGGCCTCTGCTTCAATCGTCTCCTTGGTACCGGAGATGAACTTCACTGCAAAGGGTGCGGATTCGTCATCGCCTTTCTGGCCGTCCTTGTTCTGGAAATAGCCCAGAGAGTTATAACGAGCCAACATTGCGAAATATTCGTTCATTGCGGCATCCTCATAGGTGGAACGAACGTTGCCGGAAGCGTTAACGTATGCAGCAAAGCCGTCCACGAACATATAAGAATACTGCCAAGGAGTAACAGTGTTTGCAAGAGGGATGATTTCGGGATGATTTTCTTTAACGATAGCCAGATAATCGGAAAGGTCGTCCATGTCCTTCAGGGTTTCCAAAGCAACGTTGCTCTCTTCCAGGATTTCTCTGTTGAATGCTACGTAGGTGTATTCACCGATGCTGGTGTTACAAGGAACGCCGTAGGTTTTGTTACCAACCTTTGCAGCGTTGAAGAAGGAGCCGTGTACAACGCTCTTGATTGCCTTTGCCTCGTTGCTCAAAACGGTATCCAGCGCGGCAAGGTCGCCATTTTCGGCCATCTTCAAATATTCCTGATAATCGGTGATCAGGAACAGATCCAAACGGGGGCATTCCAGCTCGAGGGGAATTCCGGCTTCCAAGTCGTTCAAGATCGCCTCACCGGTCATAACTTCAAGACCTGCGGCTTTTGCGCTCTCGGAAAGCTTTGCGGTATTCACCAATGTGTTCTTTTTGCCATTTTCGTTGGTGCCCTGAAGATATTCGGTGATCTCCAACTGCTTGGATTCGATCAGCTCGTGATACTCTTCAGCGGTGGCAAAAACCAATTTAACGATAGAGCCGATACGGTAGAACAGAGTACGGTTCAGCTCGTATTCGATCTTAGTGATTGCTTCGTCGGTAGTGGTGTCGCCGGTGATACAGTACAGTGTATACACGGGAGCGGCTTCGGGCGGTATATCCGTGGCCTGGGTACAAGAGCCCAGAACCAGGGGGAGCACCATCACCAGTGCCAGACAAAGACAGAGAAAACGGTTGCGCATAATGAACCTCCTAAAGGCGGATTTTAATATCATCCCATGATTGTTCCTATTATACTATTATTTTCCCCTTTTGTCAAGGTTTCAAAGTGTAAATATCTTATGAAAAAAATTATGGATATTGCATAACTTTTAAAAGTGTGATATAATATAGAAGTCAAAAAACCCCGGAGGAAATGCGTATGAACGATCTTCTCTACCGCAATTTGTTTTCCTGTCTTCCTGTTCTGGAAACCGAGCGTCTGCTTCTTCGCCCTCTTGCCGAAAAGGATCTGTATGACGTCAACGAATATTCCTCCCGTGAGGAGGTTTCCCGCTATCTTTGCTGGACACCTCACCTCAATCTCCACGAGACCAAGGGCTATCTGGAATTTCTTCAAAAGCGTTACCGCAAGGGGCAGCACGCCGATTGGGGCGTCGTCTTGAAGGCAACCGGAAAGGTGATCGGTAACTGCGGTTTCACCTCCGTTGATATCTCCAACGAGTGCTGTGAGCTGGGTTATGTTCTCTCGCCCGATTATTGGGGGAAGGGATACATGGACGAAGCGTTTGCCGCCTTGCTGGAGACAGCCTTTAAGAGATTGGAAGCCAACCGCGTGATCCTGCAGATCTTGGAAGGGAATCAGGCTTCCGTTAACTTTGCGTTGCGAAACGGGTTCCGTATGGAAGGCAGGGAAGTGAATGCATTGATGGTCAAGGGAAGCTACTGTACCGTATTGCGTTTTGCCATGTTGAAGAACGAGTACGGAAAACACAACCAATAAGCAAAAAAACAGAGCTATGCAATTGCATAGCTCCTTTTTGCGATGAAATCAAGAACCGATTATACGGCTCTGGTTACCTTGCCGCTTCTCAGACAACGAGAGCAAACAGCTACCTTCTTGGTAGAACCGTTTACAACAGCATTGACCTTTCTGATGTTAGCCTTCCAGGTTCTAGCAGTCTTTCTGTTAGAGTGGGAGACATTGTGGCCGAAGGAAACGCCCTTTCCGCAAACGCTGCATTTTGCCATATCTATACACCTCCAAATTTTATCAAAAATTCACGAACAACTTAATATACTACATTTTTTTTGCTTTGTCAAGAGATTTTTTAATCTTTTTTTATTTTTTCTGCCAGTTTTCCGATATCTCCGGCGCCCATGATCAAAACTGTGTCGCCGCCGCGGCAAATGTTCTCCAAATAACCGGGAATCTCCGCCATGTTTTCCATGTAAACAGCCCCGATTTCCTTTGCCAACAGTTCGGAGGAAACCTCATCTCCCGCCGATTCTCTCGCGGCATAAAGCTTGGTCAGCACCAGGAGATCTGCGTTTTCGAAGCAAGTTTTGAAATCCTCAAACAGATCCCGCAATCGGGAATAGTTGTGGGGCTGGAATACGCAGATAACCCGTCCCTTTGTGATTGCTCTTGCCGCCGCAAGGGTAACCTTAATTTCGTCTGGGTGGTGTGCGTAATCGTCGAAATAACGGACACCGTCTGCTTCGCGCAAAAGCTCAAACCGTCTGTTCACACCGCAGTAGCTGCCAAGTCCCGCCGCAATATCCTCCGGGGAAAGTCCTGCAGGCAGGGAGGCGGCCACCGCCGCCAAGGCGTTGGAGATATTGTGCATTCCGGGTACCTTCAGCTCCGCGTGGAGCAAAAATTCTCCGCGGCAGAATACGTCAAACTTTCCAAATCCGTCGGAAAGGTCGATATTCTTTGCGTAATAGTCCGTCTTCTCGTTGCCCTCGATGCTGTAGCTCACCACAGGTTGCTTGCAGCTTTTCATGGCGATGCGGCAGTTGTCGCAATCCAAGTTGAGGATGCAAAGCCCGCCCTCCTCGGTGTTCCCCAAAAATTGTTCAAAGGAACGGCGCATATGCTCCAAGGAGTGAAAATAATCCGTGTGATCCAATTGGATGTTCAACACGATGGATATCTTGGGATAAAAGGAAAGAAAACTGTCCTTGTATTCGCAGGCTTCGTAAATGAAATTTCCGTCCTTGCCGATGCGGTAGGCGGAATCGATTTCGGTGATCTTTGCCCCGACAACCACCGTTGGATCGCATCCCGGGGTGTGCATAAAAATATGGGAGATCATCCCGGAGGTGGTGGATTTTCCATGAGTTCCCGCCACGGCGACGGAATAAGGGTAAGAGGAAGCAAGGCAGCCAAGCATTTCTGCTCTGGATACGATTTTTGCGCCGCTTTCACGGGCAAGCACCATCTGAGGATGCTCTTCTCCCACGGCGGCGGTAAAGCATACAAGATCCACCCCTTCAAATCCCTTGGGATCATCCTCGTAATACATGGTGACCCCCGCCTTCTCCAAACGATCTGTGACGGCGGAGCGAGATCTGTCATATCCGCGAACCTCTGCGCCTTTTTCCCGCAGGATCAACGCAAGAGAGGACATACTGACGCCCCCTGCGCCGATCATATATACACAGCGATAGGTCTGCAATTCTTTTGTTGTAAGCCGCTTTTCCATAAAAAAGCCCGCCTTTCGTCTCGGAACATGGCAAATCCCTTTTCATACAATACTATTATACCACCGAAAACCGAAAAAGGGAAGAGGAAAACGGAAAAAAGTGCAAAAAGAAAGCCAAGATTTCTCCTGGCTTTCCTGTGTGCGAAATTTAGTTGATGCTGTTTTCGAATGCTTCGATGGTTTCCTGCATAGCGATCTCAGCGCCGGGGAGTGCGCTTTCCCAACGGGAAACGATGGTGTTTTCCTTAGCATACAGGTTGGAGCTGTAGAGACCGATCAGGTTGCCGCCCCAGTTGAATGCGCCGCCCAGGTCGTAGATACGGCTGGAGGTGATCAGGTCGAGCATTCTGGAGTCGTTGTCGTCGGTAACGGACTGCAGCTTCATGGAAGTGTCATAGAATGCTGCGGTTACGCTGTCTTCGCCGAACTGGGATTCTTTCATGCTGTAGTAGCCCAGAAGCTCCATAGCGTATGCGGTTGCTTCCAACTGCTCGTCGTCGGTTACGCAAACGGGAATTGCAAGAACGTCGGACTGATAAACGTTGATACCGCAGTGATAGTTTTCCTGTGTTGCTTCATACTTGGGAGGAGGCAGAACGCCGGGAACAACCTTATCGGGAGTATCGTTGGTCATAATGCCAAGCAAGCTCTGCAGGTAACCAACGGAGAAGAGGGCGTGGTTGGAAATGAACATGGTGGAACCGTAACCCCAGTTAGTTCCGCCGGGATACTTCTCTGCGAAGAAGGAGATGGTTCCGTCGTTCAGCAGATTGAATACCTTTTCGAATGCCTTGATGGACTGCTCGCTACCGCCGCTGAGGACGATCTTGTTCTGCTCATCCTTGTAAGCGACTACTGCGCCGGAGCCGTTGGTCAGCATGGTTGCGCCGGAGTAACCGTCGGTAACCACGCCGTAGTAACAGCCGCTGGTGAACCATTCTGCGTTTTCATCGGGCTGTGCAAAATCTCTTGCCAGCTCGTACATTACGTCGATGGTCCAGGTGCCGTTATCAACCATTTCGTAGAGAGAACCGTAGGTGGGCTCGTAGCGTTCAGCGTAAATGTTCTTGTTGAACAAAACGCCTGCGGTATAGTTGTCATCCTGGAAGATGGCATTACCTGCTACGAAGAACTTCTTGTCGGAAAGAGTCAGCTGGTTGCATGCGTTCTGGTCCCACCAGGGCTGGTTGAGATCCAGAAGATCGTTCAAAGAATAGAACCAGTTGTCAACAACGTGGGGGATCATAGAATATACAGCTTCACAAACGATCTGGTAATCGGAAGTGCCGGTTGTGATGCTTTCACCGATAGCGGTGCCGGGACGATCGACGATTTCCACATCAATGGTAATGCCGTACTTTTCTTCGATGAGCTTGTTACGTGCATCAACGGCTGCGTTGATAACAGAGCCTTCCAACTCACCGTCCTGGGGAACGAACTGCTGAGCGTGACGGCTGGAACGAGTCAGGATTTTGATGATTTGACCCTCGAAAACCTTTTCCTCCAAGGGGAAGGTTGCCAGAGGATCTTCACTGATCTCTTCTTTGCTTTCAGCAGAAACTTCTCCGGGCTGCTCGTTGTTACAAGCGGTCAGGAAAGGCATCGCAAGCATCATAAGAGCCAATGCGAAAATGAGAATTTTTTTCATAGATGCAACTCCATTCACAAAAATTTTATTTTTAATAAGTATATCACGCTATTACGGCATTGTCAAGACCTAGTCGCATTCATGTGTAAAATGGTTAAAATGCCCAAATCAGACAAAAAAAGAAGTCGGAAAAACCGACTTCTTTTGTGCGAGTTAACTTACTTGCTGAGTTCAGCGAAGTACTTGATGGTACGAACCATCTGAGAAACGTAGGAGTTCTCGTTGTCATACCAGGAAACTACCTGTACCTGATAGGTATCGTCGTCAACCTTGGATACCATGGTCTGGGTAGCGTCGAACAGAGAGCCGTAGGTCATACCGATGATGTCGGAAGAAACCAGCTCTTCTTCGGTGTAACCGAAGGATTCAGTAGCAGCAGCCTTCATTGCAGCGTTGATGCCGTCCTTGGAAACGTCAGCACCCTTAACAACAGCAACCAGGATGGTGGTAGAACCGGTCATGGTGGGGATACGCTGAGCAGAGCCGATGAGCTTGCCGTTCAGCTCGGGGATAACCAGACCGATAGCCTTTGCAGCGCCGGTAGAGTTGGGAACGATGTTCATCGCGCCTGCTCTGGATCTTCTCAGGTCGCCCTTTCTCTGAGGACCGTCCAGGATCATCTGGTCGCCGGTGTAAGCGTGAACGGTGGTCATGATACCGCTCTGGATGGTAGCGTAGTCGTTGAGTGCCTTAGCCATGGGAGCCAAGCAGTTGGTGGTGCAGGAAGCAGCGGAAATGATGGTGTCCTCTGCGGTCAGCACGTTGTTGTTTACGTTGTAAACGATGGTGGGCAGATCGTTGCCTGCGGGAGCAGAGATAACAACCTTCTTAGCACCTGCGGTGATGTGAGCGGAAGCCTTCTCCTTGGAGGTGTAGAAACCGGTGCATTCCAGAACTACATCAACATCGAGAGCGCCCCAGGGGCAGTTAGCAGCGTCCTTCTCAGCGTAGATCTTGATTTCCTTGCCGTCAACTACGATGGAATCCTCGGTAGCAGCAACGGTGTGGAGGGGAGTGGTACCCAGCTTGCCACAGAAAGCACCCTGAGCGGTGTCATACTTCAGCAAGTGAGCGAGCATTTTGGGGCTGGTCAAGTCGTTGATAGCAACGATCTCGTAACCCTCAGCGTCGATCATCTGGCGGAAAGCCAAACGACCAATACGGCCGAAGCCGTTAATAGCAACCTTAACAGACATGATAAAATCCTCCGAAATTTAAATTTCTTTATTTTCTTTTTTATCTTAAACATTGTATACCAAAATTAGGAAAAAAACAAGGGCTTTTCGTGAAATTTTCTTCGCCGAAACATAAAAATTATTGTCCATTTTTTCCAATATATGCACGAACCCGTAAAACCACGCCGCATCTATCCGCCGTAGCTTGGCACATAGCCAGCTGAAATTTGTTCAAGCTGTCGCCGACCACGGAGAATTGAACCTTGGGAACGTGGTTTTTGCAGGCCATTGCAAATGCGAGGAGCGCATCATACGCTTTGGCGCCGTAGATGGGCTTGCAAAGGTTGGCATATTCTGCCGCGGAAGAAGCGTTCAAGCTCACGGAAACACAGTCGATCAACCCCGCAAATTCAGGGGTGATGTCTCTTTCGCAGATAAGATTTCCGTGTCCGTTGGTGTTGATCCGAATAGGAATTTTTGGGAATTCCGCCTTCAGAAGTCTTGCGCTTTCCAAAAGCACCTCTGCTTTCATCAAGGGCTCTCCGTATCCGCAGAACACGAATTCCTTGCACCCCGGGAAGAAGCTGTTCTTCACAGCCGACAAAACCTCCGCCGCATCCGGCTCTTTTTCCAGCCAAAGGCTTTCACTGCCGTATGCGCCGTCTCCGTTGTTGCGGATGCAGAAAGCACAGGCGTTGGTGCATTTGTTTGTCAAGTTGATATAGATACCGTTTTCAACGCGGTAAGCATATGTATTAGATTTCAATGCCGAACAACCTCCTTGCGTTGGCTTCCGTCTCTTCCTCCACCGTCTGAAAGGGCACGCCTCTCAGCTCTGCCAGCTTTTCCACGGTGTAATACATCTTTCCGCTGTCATTGCGCTTTCCGCGAAAAGGGACGGGGGTGAGATAGGGGCAATCCGTTTCCGTAAGATAACGATCCGACGGAACCATTCTTGCTACATCCGGTGCTTGTCTTGCGTTTTTGAAGGTGACTACGCCGGAGAAGGAGATATACCATCCCATATCCAGCAGGATCTTTGCCATCTCCACGCTGCCGGAATAAGAATGGAACACCCCTTTTACACCGGGATATTCTTTCACGATTTCCAAGATATCTCCGTGGGCATCTCTGTCATGGACGATCACCGGATATCCTGTCTTTTGCGCAAGCTCCAATTGTTTGCGGAACGCCTTTTGTTGGATCTCTCTGCCCGGATCCTCGTAGTAGTAATCCAATCCGATCTCCCCGATGGCAACTACTTTAGGGTGTTTCAAAAGTTCTTCCAGCAGGGCAATATCCACGTGCTCTGCGTGATCGGGATGAAATCCCACCGCCGCATACACCTTGTCGTATTGCTCTGCCAGACGGACGGCTTCCAAAGAGCTTTTTTCCGAGCAGCCGATGGTCAAAATACCGCTCAGCCGTTCCTCCGAGAACATTCTTGCGAATAACGCATCTCTGTCCTCGTCGTATTGTTTGTCGTCGTAATGTGCGTGTGAATCAAACATCAGTGGATCTTGCTCCCTACGGGAATGGAATCGTCAAGGAACAGCACGCAGGCAGCCTCGCCCTTGTCTGCCGCCAGGATCATGCCAAAGCTTTCCACGCCTCTCAGCTTCACGGGCTTCAGATTGGTCACCAAAACCAGCTTCTTGCTGATGAGATCGGCAGGGGCGTACCACTTGGCAATGCCGGAAACCACCTGACGAACCTCGCTGCCGATGTCCACCGTCAGCTTCAAAAGCTTGTCGGATTTCTCCACAGGCTCGCAGGTAACCACCTGACCAACGGTCAGCTCTACCTTTGCGAAGTCTTCAATGCCGATCAGCCCCACGGGAGCCTCTTCCTTCTTTGCCTCGGCGGCCTTCTTTGCCTTCTCTGCTTCCTTGGCGGCCTTTGCCTTGGCTGCCTGTTCCTTCAAAAGAGCGTCCATAAACTTCTTCTCATCAATACGGGTGAAGAGAATGGGAGTCTCGCCCAGCTCGTGGTTGGTGTTTGCATAAGCGTAACCAAAGTTGCCGTCGCAAACCTCTGCGGGAGTGGCGGTAATGATCTGATCGATCTTCTGGCAGGCATCAGGCATAAAGGGAGTGAGCATGATGTTGCAAAGACGAATGCTTTCCACCAGATTAGCCATAACGGAAGCCAGCTCGTCTTTCTTGCTCTCGTCCTTAGCCAGAACCCAAGGTGTGGTCTCGTCAATATACTTGTTGCAAGCGCGCAAAGCTACGAAGATCTCCTCCACAGCCTCCGCAACGCTGTATTTGTCCATCAAGCGGTAAGCGGTTTCCAGCTTCTCAGTGACAGTCTGCTTCAGGGTAACCGCCGCAGGGGAGTCCTCTCCTACGGGAGCGGGGATCACGCCGCCGAAGTACTGCTTCACCATGGCGCAGGTACGGGATACCAGATTGCCCAGGGTGTTGGCAAGATCCGCATTGGTGCGCTTTACCATCAGCTCGTAGGTGATACATCCGTCGTTGTAGAAGCCCATCTCGGAAAGCAGGTAGTAACGTACTGCATCCAAACCGAATTTCTCCACCAGCTCATCGCCGTAGATCACGTTGCCCTTGGATTTGGACATCTTGTCATCGCCTGCCAACAGCCAGGGATGTCCCATCACCGTCTTGGGCAAGGGAAGATCCAGCGCCATCAGGAAAATGGGCCAGTAAATGGTGTGGAAGCGCACAATATCCTTGCCGATGATGTGCAGATCCGCAGGCCACAGCTTATTAAACTGTTCCGTGGGATTCTCGGGATCGTAACCGATGGCAGTGATATAGTTGTTCAGTGCATCAAACCAAACGTAAGCAATGTGCTTTTCGTCCCCGGGAATCGGAATGCCCCAAGTAAAGGTGGAACGGGAAATGCACAGATCCTGCAGACCGGGCTTCAGGAAGTTATTGATCATCTCGTTTCTGCGGGATGCGGGCACGATAAAGTCCTCGTGTTCCTCAATGTACTTCATCAGCTTCTCGGTGTAGCTGGACATACGGAAGAAGTACGCTTCCTCCTGCTTGGGGGTAACGGGTCTGCCGCAGTCGGGGCAGCAGCCGTCCTTCAGCTGGGAATTGGTCCAGAAGGACTCGCAGGGGATACAGTAATGTCCCTCGTAAGTGCCCTTGTAAATATCTCCGCGCTCGTAAAGCTTTGTGAAGATGTTCTGCACCGTCTTTACGTGCTCTTCGTCGGTGGTACGGATGAACTTATCGTAGCTGATGTGGAAGTTGTTCCAGGTGCCCTTGATCACATCTGCAACGCCGTCCACGAACTGCTGAGGGGTAATACCTCTCTTCTCGGCCTCGTTCTGGATCTTTTCGCCATGCTCATCGGTGCCCGTCAAAAAGAACACGTCGTTTCCCTGCAAACGCTTGAATCTTGCAATGCAGTCCGCAAGGATCGCCTCGTAAACGTTGCCGATATGAGGCTTGCCGGAGGTGTAGGCAATGGCGGTGGTCATATAAAACTTTTTCTTTTCCATGCTTTTGACCTTTCTATTGTTCAAACAAATTCAAATCAAATCTTTTTTCAATGCCTTCTCGGCTTGCTTTTTCAAACGAAGAGAAGCAAAGAAGTCCGAAAGAAGCCTTGCGCAGTCTTCTTCCATGACACCGCCCTCAACGTCGTAATAGTGGTTAAAGGGATATTCCTGCAGATCCATCACGCTGCCGTAAACGCCTGCTTTTTTATCGTAACATCCGAACACTACCCGCTTGATACGGGAGTTGATGATGGCACCCGCGCACATAGGGCAAGGCTCCATGGTGACGTAAAGGGTGCAATCCTCCAGCCGCCACGCGCCCACAGCCTTACAGCCTCTGTCGATGGCAACCAGCTCTGCGTGGAGTAAGGCGTTCTTCTTTTTCTCTCGCATATTTCTGCCGGTGGAGATCACCTCGCCGTCCTTTACCAGCACGGCACCGATGGGAACCTCGCCAACCTTCGCCGCAGCTTTCGCGCGGGAGATGGCTTGCTTCATATAATAAATATCGTCTTTCATCATACAAAATACAGAATCCAAATCAGACAGCAATAGCCCGCAATCATCAAATACAAAAACGGATTTTTAACCGTAGCTTTCAAAACGCTTCTCCCTGCGGGGAGCATGCGTTCCTCAGCTTCCGTGCGACGGAACTTGCGCTTGCGCATGACGATCAGGAAAATCGGTATACCGATCAGCGCGACGCCCATGGTGAGCATGACGTAAATGCTGAATGCTGTGGAAACAGCTTCGGATTGATAAACGTAAGTCCAATAAGTGCCGCATCCCGAAATGGCGTTGTTCAGCAAATGGATCAAGACGCCAAACCAAATAGAGCCTGTCTCGTGGAACAAATATCCTGCGATCAACCCAAAGCCGATGGCGAACACCGTCTGGCCGGGATCAACGTGCATAAAGCCAAAGATAACGGCACTGATAACGATGGCGCCCTTGCTGCCGATGACGGTAGCAAGATTCTTCTGCAAAACCCCTCGGAAAAACCATTCTTCAAAAAGAGCAGGTAAAACGGAAAGATACACCAAATATGCTGCCACGCCGGAGGGAGAATGGGGGAAATCGTTGGGGGAGTAGGAACTTTCAAAGGGTGCAAGAAGATCCCCGAAGGCCAAATTAACCGCAAGGTTCAAAATATACAATGCCCCGATCGCTACGGGAATGAACAAAAAGGGCAATTTGGGGCAGCCCGGTTTTCCGCTGAAGCCGGAAAGCGGACTCTTCTTAAAGGCCACCAGCACCAAAGCGCCGGAAACACCGATGGTTACCAGATAGGTGAAGCCAACGGCAACCAGCCAAAGCCATTCGGTTTTGGCCCATTCCGTACCGAAAACGGAAAGCAATCCCATCAGTATCAGATCCGTGACGAAATACTGCATGGCGTACATGAGAATTCCGGACATAAATGCGATGGAAAGATAAAAGGAGATCTTCTTTGCGGGCTTATTTTCAACGAACAAATCCACTTAGTTTTCCTCCTTGGCTTTTAATCAAATAATTATACCATAACTTTCCGGCTTTGTCAATGTTTGCGCGGGGAGTTGTTTCTTTTGGCAGAAGTTATGTCGTTTGTGTGCAGTTTCGCCCTTTTGAAGGGAAATAGAACACGATCGACCCACTTTTCACAGATATATCATAAAATTCCTCCGGTGTCAAGGGAACAATCCTTGATTTGCGCAAATTCTCTCTTGACAAAACCGCTCTCTGCGTGTAAACTGTAAAAAGTATTTTTATGAATAGGAGGAGCTGTAACGTGTTGTTTGGTTCCGGTGGTGTAGAATTTTTGTTGGTGGGGCTTGGCAATCCCGGCTCTCAATACGACCAAACACGTCACAACGTGGGTTTCCGTGCCGTGGATTATCTGGCAGGTGCTTGCAACGTAGAGGTGCGCCGCTTAAAGCACATGGCACTTACGGGTAAAGGCACCTTGGGAGGGCATAGCGTTTTGTTTATGAAGCCTCAGACCTATATGAACAATTCCGGTCAGGCTGTTCAGGATGCCGCTCGATTTTATAAAGTTCCCGCGGAACGAGTTATTGTGATCAGCGATGATGTTTCTCTTCCCGTGGGAGCCATGCGGATTCGTTACAGCGGAAGCGCCGGAGGGCATAACGGACTGAAATCCATTCAAGAACACTTAAGCTCCGACGCTTATGTGCGGATTAAACTTGGCGTCGGTGCGAAAGCCCATGCCGAGATGGATCTCGCCGATCACGTTTTGGGTCGTTTTTCTCCCGCGGAATACACCGAGATCAGCGAAAATTTTCCCGCTCTGCTGTCAGCTTTGGAGCTGATCGTTGCCGGAGAACGGGAAAAAGCCATGAGTCGTTATAACCGCAACCCCCAGAAGAAGAGTTCTCAATGATTGGTGAAATCAGCAGGCAATTTGCCAAGAACCGCGAATATCAGCAGCTCTTACAGAGCCTTGCGGAGAAACGCACACCCTGTACTGTATACGGGATGTGCGATTCTTCGCGCCCTTTTTTTGCCGCTTCTTTGCTGAAAGAGCTGGGTGGCAAGGGTTTGATCGTAGTCCCCGAGGAAAAGGATGCCTATGCCATGGAAAAAGTTCTTTCCCGCTGGTATCCCCGCACCTTTGTCTATCCTTCGAGAGATTTCGTTTTTGAAAATATTAGCGCCTACTCCCATGAATGGGAGCACGAGCGTCTTAATGTTCTGAAAAGTGTTTGCGACGGAAGCTACGATGTGATCATAACCGTTCCTGATGCTTTGATGGAATATACCGTTCCTGCGGATGTCCTAAAGAAAAATACCATCACCCTCCACCTTGGGGATGAGTTTCCTGTAAAGGACCTTTGCCTCCGGCTGGAGGCCATGGGGTACGTTCGCACGGAGGTAGTGGAAGGTGTGGGGCAGTATTCCCTTCGCGGGGGGATCGTGGATGTTTTCACTCCCCAATACAGAGAACCTCTTCGTGTTGACTTTTTCGGTGACGAGGTTGATCTCATCGGCTTTTTTGATATCCTGGGACAGCGTACCGTGGACAACGCCATTTCCTGCGAGATCCTTCCCTGCACCGAGTTCATTCCCGATGAGGCGGCGTATCTCCGCTTGGAGAAGGTACTCCAAGCGTTGCTGCAATCCTTCGCCGGGGAGGAAAAATACCGCGATCAACTGAAAGCGGAGCTGGAAACCGTCCATTCCCGTGGGAAATTGCGTTTTTCCGATCGCTACTACGGAGTACTATATAATAAGGAATACTCTTTGACAGATGCAATGGGGAAGGATTGCTTCACCATGGTGTTTGATTCTGTTCGTGTGCTGGAGCGTGCCAAGGGCTTTTATGCCGAGACTTACGGCGTGCTTTCCCGCCTTGCGGAAAACAAACTTTGCCGTCTTTCCGAGGGGCTTCCTTTGATGGATCAGGATTTGTTTGCCGTGTCCATGCCGGGACAGACTCTTTTGGTGGATCTGTTTGCTCATGCGGGTACCGCCTTCGGAGAGGGAGAAACCTTCTTGCTGGAGACACGGAGTGTTTCTGCCTTCGGCAACCATTTTGACCTTCTTTGCGAGGAGGTCGAGGATCTTTGTAAAAAACAGACGGAAATTTTGTTCCTTACCGCCGGGGAACGCCCTGCGGCAAATCTGCTTACCGTATTTGAAGAAAAAGAGATTCCTGCCGTTATGTATCGGGAACGTCTCCATCCCGGTAAGGTTTGCATTTCCGTGGGGGAGACGGAGGGGCTTGCCAAAGGCTTTGCCATTCCTTCCGCCTCGTTTGCGTTGATGACCGATACCTCTCTTGGCGTGGATAATGCGCCACGGAAGAAGCGTCGTCCGAATTCACGCAAAGCGGAGCGTATTGCCTCCTATGCCGACCTTTCTGTGGGCGATTTGGTTGTTCATGTCAATCACGGCATTGGCAAATATCTGGGGATTCAAACGTTGACCACTGACGGTGTTACCAAGGATTGTATTACCCTGCAATACACCGATGGAAAGATCTACGTTCCTTGCAATCAGCTTGATTTGGTAAGTAAATACGTTGGTG
The DNA here is from genome assembly GCA_045612545.1 of Eubacteriales bacterium. Taxonomy (GTDB): domain Bacteria; phylum Bacillota; class Clostridia; order Oscillospirales; family CAG-382; genus Coliplasma. The sequence continues at coordinate 11,272 of JAZKZH010000028.1, read as the reverse complement.
GAGATGATAACACCCGCCTCTCCAAGTTGGGTGGCTCGGAATGGAAAAAAGCCAAGCTTCGAGCCAAAGCCGCCGCTTCCGATATCGCTAAGGATCTGATTCGTCTTTATGCAGAGCGTCGTGCAAAAGCAGGCTATGCTTTCCCGCCCGATGATGATTTGCAAGATGAATTTGAGGGTAGCTTTGAGTACGAGGATACCGAAGGCCAGGCCGTTGCTTCTAAAGAGATCAAAGCGGATATGGAACGTTCCTACCCCATGGATCGTTTGTTGTGCGGGGACGTGGGCTTTGGTAAAACCGAGGTCGCTTTACGTGCCGCGTTTAAATGCGCCTTTGCAGGTAAGCAAACCGCGATCCTTGTGCCTACCACGATTTTGGCTTCTCAGCATTACCAAACTCTATTGGCACGTTTTCGCGGCTATCCCGTGGAGATCGGTGTTTTGTCCCGCTTTATTCCCAAAAAGACTCAAGGCGAATATTTGGAAAAACTGAAAGCAGGCAAACTGGATATCATCGTGGGAACCCACCGTCTTTTGCAAAAGGACGTTGAATTCCACGATCTGGGGCTTTTGATCGTCGATGAGGAACAGCGCTTCGGCGTGACCCACAAGGAAAAGCTGAAGCAGCTTGCCAAGGATGTGGATGTCCTTACTCTTACGGCTACGCCAATTCCCAGAACGCTGAATATGGCGCTTTCCGGTATTCGGGATATGTCCGTGCTGGAGGAAGCTCCCGTGGACCGTGTTCCGGTGCAAACCTTTGTGCTGGAGCATGAAGAAGACGTGTTGGCAGAAGCCATTCGTCGGGAATTGCGTCGAGGAGGGCAGGTCTTTTACCTCCATAATTTCGTGGATTCCATTCATTCCAAGGCTGCAGACCTTTCAAAGCTGTTTCCGGAGTACCGCGTCGCCATCGCTCACGGTCAAATGGATAAAGAGGAGCTTTCCGAGATCTGGCAGGAGATGGTGGAAGGGGAGATCGATATTCTGGTGTGTACCACCATCATCGAGACCGGCGTGAATATCCCTAACGCCAACACGCTGATCATCGAGGAAGCCAACAGAATGGGGCTTTCCCAGCTGCACCAGATACGAGGGCGTGTGGGCAGATCTACCCGCAAGGCCTATGCATATCTGACCTATCGGCGAGGGAAAGAGCTTTCCGAGATTGCCGAAAAGCGTTTGGAAGCCATTCGCGAGTATACTGAATTTGGTTCCGGCTTTAAGATCGCCATGCGTGATCTGGAACTGAGAGGCGCCGGCAATATCCTGGGTGCTCAGCAAAGCGGCCATATGGAGGCCATTGGGTACGATCTTTACGTGAAGATCCTCGAGGATGCGGTCAATGCCGAAAAAGGCATTCAGCCAAAAGCGGAGCGTAACTGTATTGTGGATCTGCAGTTGGATGCATACATTCCCGAATCCTACATCGCCGCCTCCCGTCTGCGCATGGACGTTTACCGTAAGATCGTTACCGTCTCCAACGAGGAGGAGCGAAGAGATCTGGAGGATGAATTGCTGGATCGCTTCGGAGAACCTCCCGCTGCGGTGCAAAATTTGGTGCGGGTGTCTTTGATTCGTCATTCTGCAATGGATGCGGGCTTTACTTCTATTGAAGAACGGGCGGGGATCGTTAGCTTCTATCATCCTTCCATGGATGCCGAGGCGGCTCTGCGCTTGCCCCATTGTCCCGGCTTCCACGGCCGCGTGATGCTTACCCTCTCCGGAAGAATGCATATCGCCGTTCGTATGCCGCCGGAAAGCAATCTTTTGGGCGATGTTCAAAAAATATTAAATTTGTACACAAATTTCTTACAAAAAAACGTGGACAAAACTGTGTAAATGCGGTATAATGAGACATTAAGTCAGTTTTATAAATAAAACGGAGGACATTCTAATGAAGAAGTTTAAAAAAAGCCTGCTCTTGCTGTTGGTTTTGGCGATGATTATGTGTTCATTCGCTTCTTGTAGCGGCGAGATCGGCATCGGCGGCGGTGACGTGGTGATGCGCTATGGCGACTGTGTGCTTACCGAAACGGATTACGCTTATCTTCTTTCTTTTATCAAGGGCTATTATGAGTACATGTTTATGAACCAGTACGGCTCCAGTTTCGTAATGGACGATCTCATGGACATGGAAATGGGCAATGGTCAGACCCTTGTGGAATTTTTGGATTCTGCAGTGCTGGAAGCGGCAAAAATGCTTCTTGTTGTAGAACAGCTTTGCAAGGAAAACAAGCTGGAGATCACCGATGCGGACAGCCTGAAGGAGATCGAAACTTACATGGCTGATCTGGAGACCAATTACGGCGGAAGAGATGCGTTTGCCATCCAGCTTGCAAAGCTTGGTTACAATGCAACCGCGGTTGAGCGCTATGAAAAGTACAATCTGTACTGGAAACTCCTCAGTGACTATTATTACGGTGATAATGGTGTGACACCTATCGCTCGTGATGAAGTTGTCAAGGTGTTCAACGAATCTTACGTGAAGGCTGAGGGCTACCTTTATAATTTCGCGGACTCTTCTTACCAGTCCTATGTTTATGATTTCGCTTCCGATTATTCAGAGGAGGAAGTAAAGGCGTTCTTTGAAGCGAATTATGTGATCGACTACATTTCCTTCAAAGATGAAACCATCGCTACCCAAGCGTACGAGGCGTTGCAGGCAGGCGGCTCTATGGATGATTACGTGGAATCCTGCTACAAGAGCGCCAAAGGGAAGTTCGTTTCTGAGCACTCTCTTTCTCAAAATCTTTTCGAGGGCTTGAAGGGGACTGAAGAATCCTCTTGGTATCTTTCCGGCAACGAAGGCGGCGTTTACTACCTGCTGTATCGTCATCCTATCAGCGATGAGCTTTATACCGAAGAGCTTGCAAAAACCGTCCGTAGCTCTATGGTAGTAGAGGATGCCTTTGCATACTTCCTTGAAAATTATTACACCGTACGCCATATTCTCTATTCTGATAAGGAAAAGGCTACGCAGGTATATAACGATATTCTGGCAGGGAAGACCACCTTTGCCGAGCACGAGAAGGATACCAAGGACAGTGGCGTTCAGTACACCTTTACCGATGGTACTATGGTAGAGGAGTTCCAGGAAGCTGCTAAAACCATGGAGGTCGGTTCTTATCAGCTTGTTGAGACTCAATATGGTTGGCACTTGATGACACGTTTGGAGCTTGATACCGTTTCCGGCTTCAATTCTTCCGATGCGGTTGCAGCTATGTCCAGAGAAGTTCTTCGTGAGGATGCCAAAAAGCAGCTCGCGGCGTTGAAGTCCGGTGCGGACTTTGCAAAGCCCGGAGATGGCGATTTGTACGTTTACTCTGAGTCTACCTTGCTTCAGCTGACAAATCAGCTCGACTCTTTGCAAGAGGCGTTCAAGAACGCTGAAGTCGGTGAGTTCTTCATGCTTGAGGCAACGGGATACGGTATCTTCGTTCTTCAAAAGCAGGCTACCACTGAGACAGATTTGGAAAAAGTCTACGACGATGTAGAGAATTCTTTGATAAGCGAGGCATACTATAACTACATTCACACGTATTTTGACGCGATTACTGTGAATCAGGATGTCCTCGGCCGATTTAATGTGCGCACAGCTCGCGCTTTGGATGATATCTTCTATTATTGATTACCGGAAAAATATAAGTGAATAGGTTCGTGAAAAACGGACGTTGAAATGCCTCCCATGGTAGCACTGAAAAAGCTACCGTGGGAGGTATTGTTATGCCCGCAGGATATGCGCAAACAAAAAGCGAGCGTATCGCTTCGGAGATCAAGGCTTTTGTAAAGCAGGAAAAAGAAAGACACCGCAGATACGAGGTATCTGCGGTGTTCCTGTGTAACTTAGTGGATGATGATCTTTTCGGTCTCTTTGTCGAAGAAGTGGATGTGATTGGTATCGATTGCGATCTCGATATTATCATCTGCCTTAGCAACAGAGCGGGAAGATACGCGAGAGATCATGTTGATGGGTTCGTTCTCTTCGTCATCGCCGAAGTTCAGGTACAGATAGATTTCTGCGCCCATCAATTCGGTGAATTCAACGTCTGCTCTCAGAACGGAATCCTTGAACTTCTCCATGTATACGGGCTCGTCGTGGAGCAACTCGGGACGGAGTGCAGCAATTACAGGCTTAGCAGGCTTGTTGGGCTTGCCGATGTATTCCTGCAGATCCTCGTCTTCTGCCTTTTCCTTGGGAAGCATGAGGCTGTTCTTGCCGAATTCCATATAAACGTTGCCGTCATCTTTTCTGATGAGCTGGCAGTTGATGAAGTTCATCTGGGGGGTACCGATAAAGCCGGCTACGAAGATGTTGCAGGGCTTATCATAGAGGTTCTGGGGAGTGTCGACCTGCTGGATCAAACCGTCCTTCATAACAACGATACGGGTAGCCATGGTCATAGCCTCGACCTGGTCATGGGTAACGTAAATGAAGGTAGTCTTCAGTTTCTTATGCAGCTTGGTCAACTCGGTTCTCATTGCTGCACGGAGCTTAGCGTCCAAGTTAGACAACGGCTCGTCGAGAAGGAATACCTTAGGCTCACGAACGATTGCACGACCCAAAGCAACACGCTGCTTCTGACCACCGGACAAAGCCTTGGGCTTTCTGTCCAAAAGGTGAGAGATGTCAAGAATCTTGGCAGCTTCTTCAACGCGCTTCTTGATGTCGTCTTTTCTGATCTTACGAAGCTTCAGACCGAATGCCATGTTATCAAACACGGTCATATGGGGGTACAGAGCGTAGTTCTGGAACACCATCGCGATATCTCTGTCCTTAGGAGCAACGTCGTTTACACGCTTGTCGCCGATGAACAGTTCGCCTTCGGTGATTTCCTCCAAACCTGCGATCATACGCAGAGTTGTGGTCTTACCGCAACCGGAGGGACCGACGAGGATAATGAATTCCTTATCCTTAATTTCCAAGTTGAAATCAGATACCGCAGTTACGCCGCCCGGGTATCTTTTGTACATGTGCTTAAAGAGAACACTTGCCATTGAATGAACCTCCTGGTGAGGACCTAACGAACCTCATAGATTTAGCATAAAAATTTCTATTGATAATAATACCAAAAAATTACGCGGAATGTAAGTACCTAACTACCCAAAATTTAGTTTTTGGTTTTGGTGATACTGCACAAGTGCCGAGAGAAGAATCTATTGCTTTGCCTTCCCCGGATCTTCTTCGTCGCCTTCCATAGAGGGGAGATCTTCCTCGTTTAGGTCATTTTCGGGCGATTTTTCCTTTTGGAACCCAAATACACAACCTTTTTCCCCCATCACCGTCACGTCGCCGCCGATGACGCGGTTCTTATAGATCAACAGCGTTACGTAGGTTGGCTCTTCCGTGTCCTTTACCTCATAGGTGTAGCGCAGTACCGTCTTGCCTTTGTATTTTTCTAAATTCAAACCTTGCTTTTTTTGGATATCGTTGTATTTTTTATAAACGCTGTCAAACTCCGACGGGATCACAACCTCGTCGGAAAATACGGGAATGTTTTTCACTCGGTAGCCCAACCCGTCTAAAAAGCGGAGCTGTTCTTCTACCGTAGCGATCCCTCTATAATCCAACATGGTTAACGCAGTTTCGCCGGCTGTGTCGATGCTCGGAATGAATGCAACGATTCCCACCAGCACTGCGGCAGAGAACAGAATCGCAGTGAAAAATTTAATGCTTGAAGCCTTGATTGTACAAACGAACATACTGAAACGAGTCCTTTCCCAACATTCTCGTTTCAAATATATTGTGAACAGGGGAAGGATTATGCAGATTTTCCGTTATTTGCGATTCAGCTCCTCGTCCAATTCCTCGTATTCCTCATAAAGAGCCCAAAGCTTTTCTTCCAGCGCCTCGGTTTCGGCGTATAATTGGTTTAACAACGCATAATTCGTTACGGCTTCTTCGCTTTCCTGCAACGCTTTCTTTTCTTTGATCTGCGCTTCCAATTCACCGATCTCCTTTTCCACGGCGGCAAATCTGTTCTCCGCGGATCGTCTGCGGTTCTTGGCTTTCTTCGCTTCTTCAAAAGAAAGCTTTCCTGCAGCCTCGGACTTGCTTGTTGCGACCTCCTGAGAAGTCTTCTCCCGCTTTTCCAGAAAACGGTCATAGTCTCCGTGGAATAGGGTGTATCCCTCCGTGTAGCCGTTTTTATCGATCTCCAGCACGTCCGTAGCCAAAGCGCGGATAAAATATCTGTCGTGGGAAACGGCCAACACAGTTCCGTTGTAATTCTTCAGCGCTTCCTCCAAGGTCTCCTTGGAAGCAATATCCAAATGGTTGGTAGGCTCGTCCAAGATCAGCAGGCTGACTCCGCAGGAGATCATCTTGGCGATGGAAAGCCTTGCCCTCTCGCCGCCGCTGAGAACGGAAACCTGTTTGAACACATCCTCACCATAGAACCCAAAGGAGGCCAGCATTCCCCGTACCTCTGTCATGGTCTTATCGGCGTAAACACCCCAGATCTCATCCAGCACCGTATTTTCCATGTCCAGAAGCTGTTGCTCCTGGTCGTAATATCCAATGCTTTGATGATACCCCGGCTCAAACGTACCGCCATCTGCGGCTTCTCGCCCCGTTAGAATCTTAAGTAGCGTGGATTTGCCGCTTCCGTTAGCGCCTACCACGAACAAACGGTTCCCGTGGCGCAAATCAAAGGAAAGATCCTTGAAAAGCGGGACCCCGCCGTACCCCTTGGAAAGCCCCCGTACGGAGAGTACCTCTTCCGCCATAGAGCTGCTGCTTGCAATCTTAAACGCAACGCTTTTGGGTGCGTTCTTGGGCCTTTCGATCTTCACCATCCGCGCCAAAGCCTTTTCTCTGCTTTCTGCGGCAATGATGTTCTTTTCTCTGTTCCAGCGGCGTTGGTTTTCAATAAACGCCTCGATGCGCTTGATCTCTTTCTGCTGTTGCTCGTAATGCTTCAGTTGAGCCTCCAGCAATTGGCGCTTCTTCTCCTTGAACGCGGAGTAGTTTCCGCTGTGCATACGGCATTTCCCATGCTCGATCTCCAGGGTGTCCGTGGTCACCCGATCCAAAAAGAAACGGTCGTGAGACACGATCAAAAAAGTCTTCTTGGAATTCCGCACGAAGTTTTCCAACCACTCAATGGCCTCAATGTCCAAATGGTTGGTAGGCTCGTCCAAAAGAATAATGTCCGATTCTCTCAGAAGTAAACGCGCCAATAACATCTTGGTCTTCTGCCCGCCGGAAAGATACTGCGCAGGGGAGTCAAGCTCCTTTTCCGTAAAGCCGAACTTTTTCAGAATGGCAGAGGTTTTTCCCCGGAACTCGTTTCCGCCCTCCCGCAGATACTTCTCGTTCAGCTCGGTAAAACGATCGATAGCACTTTCGTCTCCTGCCTCGATGCGTTGATGAAGGCTTTGCAATTGCGCCTCCATGGAGATCAGCTTGTCAAACGCCTCCAAAGCGGTCTCGTAGATGCTTTTCTCAAAATGCTTGTTGTCGTTGATCTGCTCCAGACAACCCATTTCCGTGTCCTTCTGCAGATAAACGGCACCGCCGGTAGGCTCCAAGGCCCCTCGGATGATGGAAAACAGCGTGGTCTTACCCGCGCCGTTCACCCCGATCACGCCAACCTTGGCACCGGGATTCACCGCAAAGGTCACGTCGCTCAATATTTCCTTTACGCCAATGGCGTAGCTGATATTATCGCAAGTCAAAATACTCATAGTGAATTTACCTCTGTTACAATCAAACCATTATACCATAGAAATCCGCTTTTGTCAATCAACCCGTTTTTACAAAACAAGCACCGAGCAAACCGCCCGGTGCTTATTGGTGTATTAGAATTCGTAAAAATGGTTTTTGTTAAAAAACATAAGACTAACGTGACAAAGTATTAAGAGCAATTCAAAACCTAATGCAATCACATCTTTGGTAATCAACAAACTCTCGTTTGGAGAAGATATATGCAGGTAAAAAAAGCCGGAACTCGCTATACATATCAACGGAAAACACATCATTGTGTCTATAAAGGAAATCACACAAAAAATCCCAGGTTTCATTTGTCTTCTTCTTAAAACAAATTGCATAAAGACATAATATATTGCAATCATGCAAAGCAACTGAATCAAGAGACCTGCTCGATTCTCCCACCAAAGCGACCAATTACGGTCGGAACTATATGTTATAAGCCAGCCTAATATAAGAGTCTGTATGTATGCAAAAAGCAGAACGCAAATGATGGGCGATACGAACTTAAAAATGCGCAACAAGGTTTCCTTTATATTTTCCATCCATATAATGCGTGTAATGCGTGACATTGTTTTTTTCATGTTTTTCCTCCTTTTGCAAAAAAGCCGTACTCACCCCTTGGGCAAGTACGGCGAACTAAACATTTTTTCAGCGGTGCGGAGTGAAACGCTCGTACCAGCTTACATGATTATAATAGCATATTTTGGCATGTTTGTCAAGAGTTTTTCTCGTCCTCTCTCTGCGCCCATATGGTGATGAGCGAGGCAATTGGCACCCGCCAAAGCGTCATGTTTAGGAAGTCTTTCCATCGTGCCGGGGCACAGTCGGCCAAAACTGTCTACTTTATGTCCAAGCGTCTTTTGTTTGAAGGCGGAAAGTTTTTTGCCGTTGGATACCACCACGCCGGGGAACGTATCGAGACTATTGTTTTACATGAAATCGCCGAGATACAGCTTGTGCAACTCCACAGCCCGAAAACGACAAAGAAAGCTGAACAAGTTTTGAACGAGCATGAATTGTGATGAGTAACAGAAACGCCAAACAGCCCCCCCCCGCACAAATGCGCGAGGCTTTCTTTGTGTAGCCCTTTTCGCACAAATAGGCGCCTTTCAAAACAGCACCAAGAAAAATAACTGCGTAAATTTGCAGGTGTTCGGAAAAAAATACAATATTCCAGTGTGTCAAGCTTGCGAAGCAATGCAAAAGCGACGAAGAAAACAAGGACCGGGCGCGTCTTTGCGCCCAGCCCTGTATACGCCTTATATTGTTTTGAAAGCATCAAAAACGTGAAGCAGATTGGAAAAACTCATGTTCCTCACATCTTGTTCCAATTTACAGAACTCCAAATAACGAAGAATGTCTTTTTGGGTCGAGCCGTACGCAATGGAAAAATCACGGATACTCCCTGCATCGCCAAACAATATCCCATAACCAAAATCGCGCAATTCATCACATAACACAGCCCACCTAAACGAGTCAGAAAAAAGTAGTGTAATTGTGCTGAGGTCTAATTGTGAATACTTTTCATAACTAGAAGACCCCGATAATTGATAATACACGTTACTTGTGTCAAAAAGCCCCAATGACGTCTTCCACCCCATTTCCATAACGTATAAATTTTCGTGTTCTCCAACAAGCGAGCTAATTGCATCAAACTGCATTTTCGTCAGAAAAAAGTCATCTGTGGGGTAAAGAAACACTTTTTCAAGTGATGAATCAATTTTGGCATCAGCAATATAGTCAAATTTGCCCGTTGAAAAAAGTTCTCTAAGGCGTTTGATGATACGGCTGTCCATTTGCTTTTTCATATTATTTCTCCTTGAAAGCAAAAAACCGCACTCACCCCTTGGGCAAGTACGGCATATAGAACGGTTTTCAGCGGTGCGGTGCGAAACGCTTCGTACCTGCTTGTGTGGGTATTATAGCATATTTTGGTAGATTTGTCAAGATACTGAGCACAAAAACACCCGTGAAAAAATGCAGGTGTTCGAAAGAGATTTTGCAATATTGTGTGGTACCGGGCTTATGAGGTGGCCCGCGTTGCCGGCAAAAGCGAGAACCGGGCTGTTACCCCCGGTTCTACTAATCATATCATCAAGCACTTCTCGGGAATATCAAGTTCTGCGAGAAGACCTCCATGTGTTCTACGCTTGTCAGTCAAAAACAGTTTTTTTGGATATTCGGGTCGCTTCTTGGTTGCAGCACTCTTGGTTGCTAAACCATTACAAGATATTCAAAAGGTCCACCAAAAGAAAAACTACACCAAAACCAAAGAAAAACCAATATACCCAAATAAGATGGCGGCGGTAACGCAGAAGTTCTCCGCGCGCTTCGTAGTAAAGCTTTGGGGTTCTTACTCCAATTCGGAATTTCTTGCCGGTTGGGATGAGTGCTGTTTTGATGAGGAAACTATAAACGCAAGCTGCCAAAAAAAGGCCGGACGACGCCGATTGCAACCAAAGTGCAAATATAAAAAGCAATGCGCTGATAGCCGGGGAATAGAGATTGAAAATGTTCTTTTTCATTTTGCAACATTACCTCAAATTAATCAGCAAAATATTCGTTAAGGTCACAAGCAATGCCGAATAAGGAAAGGGATACCTCGAAATGATAGCCGACGCCAAGAATGTAGGAATAGCTTTTAGATAGGCTTATGTCGAAATAAGTGGTGTCTTCTGAAATAAGGTTATCCTCATAAACAACTTATCATTTTTATGCAAATGTTGCGGCCGATATAAGCAGCCACCTCTTAGGAAGATGATTGATTTGCGCTTCTATTATTTGCCCAAACTTTTTTCGCATTTTCCGCGGCATTATCGTTGTATATGCCAAACAACAATAATGTGGAAAGAAATACCAAGTACCTGCCTTATGTAAGCATAATAGCATATTTTTCCTTTTCTGTCAAGATACCGCCCCGAAAAGGCCGGCTCAAAAAGAAAAACGGCGTTTCGAACACCGTTTTCTTATCATATTGCTTAGTCCGCGGAGGAAAGCTCAACTTCCCGTCTGCGGAACAGCAGGGAGATACACCAAGCACCGCAAAGGGCTACCAGAGTGTAGATGATTCGGCTGACGATGGCAGCCTGCCCGCCGAAGATCCACGCCACGATGTCAAACTTAAAAAGTCCGATGCTTCCCCAGTTGAGCGCGCCGACAATGCTTAAAATCAGCGCAATTCTGTCCATAATCATAACAAAACTTCCTTTCTCTTGAAGTCGCTATTATTTTTTGCCGCCCTCGTGCAATCTATTCCTTCACTCGGCATTTCTATCTGAGGAAAATTTTGTATAAATTAAAGTTTGTCGCTCGCGTTATATCGGCGCGAGGACGATGAACGCATTTGTAGGGGCGATGCGAGTTTGCTTCGCAACCTCGGTTAACAAATTGGTTTTGCGGCTAAACACCGCAAATTTGCTTCGCAAACCCCAATTTGTTACAGCGCCCGCGGATCCCGTTGGGTTTTGGGGGCATGAAATATCTTTAAACCAAAATAAAGACAGATATTTTGGGATTCAAAACGGTTTTGTGCGAACGGGCGATTCGTGAATCGCCCCTA
>JAZKZH010000027.1:0-26288 GCA_045612545.1 Eubacteriales bacterium | reverse complement strand
CTGCATAAATTGCAAAGGGACGTGCGACCCCCGGGCACTCTGCATTACATTCTTCAGCTTGCTCCAAGGAATAGTCATTGGGAGCACAGAATGGCTGGTCTTCACGCGTGGCAAGATTCAAAACTGCATCTCTGTTATCATCGTTAATTGGGATAAGCTTAACATTCATTTGTGTTTCCTCCATATTTATTATTCTACTGTTAGTCAAATTCAAGTTTATCGATTAGTTAGATTATACCATAAAAACGGTGAAAAGTAAATAGGACGGCGGGGTTCTTTACAAATTGAACCGTCCTTTTTGATCAAAGCAAATCGTGCTCGATAGATCAGAGCCATCTTGGCTTTGTATTCTTTGAAGATGTGAACGTAGATATTAGAGGTGATTTCAGTATTGCAATGACCGAGGTGCTCGGAAATTGCCTTAACATCGTAGCCGTTATTGATAAGCAAGCTTGCGTTACTGTGTCGGAGCCTACTCCAAAACAAAAAACAGCACCCACAAAAAGTGAGTGCTGAATTTTTCGAAAAATCCAATTATCTCTTGGAGAACTGGGATGCGCGACGAGCAGCCTTCAAGCCGTACTTCTTTCTTTCCTTCATACGAGGGTCGCGGGTCAAGAGACCTGCCTTCTTGAGAAGGGGACGGAAAGCGTCGTCAGCCTGGAGAAGAGCTCTTGCAGCGCCGTGACGAACTGCGCCAGCCTGACCGGAGAGGCCGCCGCCCTTAACGGTGCAGATGATATCGAACTTACCCTCGGTACCGGTGGTAGCGAAGGGCTGGTTAACGATGAGCATCAGAGTGTCAAGACCGAAGTATTCCTTTGCGGGCTTGCCGTTAACGGTGATGGAACCGGTACCTGCCATAACGCGAACGCGAGCTACGGAAGTCTTTCTTCTGCCGGTGCCGTAAAAATAAGGAACTGCGGGTGTGTAAGTCATGTTCTTTTACCTCCTTATTTCTTAGAGTTCAACAGGGATGGGCATCTGAGCTGCCTGCTTGTGTTCAGCGCCGGCATAGACCTTCAGACGGCCAAAGCTGTTGTCACCGATGGTGTTCTTGGGGAGCATACCCTTAACAGCCAGTTCAACTGCCATCTCGGGCTTGGTAGCCATCAGAGTGCGATACTTGACAGCCTTCATGCCACCGATATAACCGGTGTGGTGGTAGTGGATCTTCTGATCCAGCTTCTTACCGGTGAGAACAACCTTACCGGCGTTGATAACGATTACGCATTCGCCACAATCCACGTGAGGAGTGTATTCGGGGCGGTGCTTACCGTTCAGAATCGTTGCGGCAGCGACTGCAACCTTACCCAGGGTCTTGCCCTCGGCGTCGATCACATACCACTTGCGCTCAACGGTCTCTTTTTTGAGCATCGTAGTAGACATATGCATAGTCCTTTCATAAATCCATTTTTCTTAAGCCTTTGCAATTATAGCATAGAAAATAGATTTGTCAAGGGGTTTTTCGAATTTTTTTGAATTTTTTTCGATTTTCTGCGTTTTTCTTTCATTTTCTTGAATTTTTGAAAGAATTTAATCCTCTTCGGACTCTTCTTCCTCCTGCGGGAGGCAGAAATCCACAATGGTATACACCGATTCCTCCAAAAGGTAGGGGAGCGCTGTGTAGGTGATGCTGAAGTAGGGGCATTTCTTCTTGGGGAAGGAGAAGGTCAGCTCCGCACCCTTTAGCTCCACGTTGGGGTATTCCGCCAAGAGAAGCTGACGGTATTCCTTTTCCGCCTTTTCTTTGGAGGGGTAGATCAGCTTGGCAACGGCGTTGAACACCCTGCCTTCCTCGTCAAAGCAATAGGTATACTCGTAATAGATCCCCTCCGCCTTTACGGTGGCGGTGATGTAATAATCGTAAAGCAACACCAGCACCTGCTTCTCCGGCAGGCTTTCTTCCTCGGAGGAATCCTCCACGGCAACACTTTCCTCCATGGAGGAGGCGGAGCTTTCCGGGGCAGAGGAGGTTTCCGTCACGCCGCAGCCGCAGACAAGCAGGCATACTGCCAACAGCAAAAGCAAATACTTTTTCATATCAGAAATAATATGCGCCGTTGTACTTGGTGGGCAGACCCTCGGCGTATACGTGGGAGTCGTTGGAAAGGGTCAGCACCTCGGGAACGACGAAGCCGTCCCGCTCTTCAAACTTGATCACCGTCATGCCGCTGGTGGAAAGGTTGAAGTGGGAGCAGAAGATATTATAAGGAATGTCCAAGAGACTGCTCAGCACGCACATACCCGCGCCGTAATGGGCAAACAGGGCAATGCGCTTGTTGTTGGGAGCCACGGGAAGATACACGTGGTTTTCTCTGTCATGCTGATACCCCAGAGAAGCGATGAATTCGTCCACGTCCTTGTTCAGCGCCGCAAGGCCGGGGGCAAAATCATGGCGCTCCATTACTTCGGGATGGGTGTACCATTTCTCGCCCAGCGCCATAACGTCGGGACGCATGAACAAACGAACGTTATCTGCGTTTGCTACGGGCCAGGAACGGCCGCCTTTTCCGTTGGGCATCGCGGTATATTCCCAAGCCTTGCCCTCGTGGCACCAATCCACCTTGTGGATCTCCTTCTTCAAAAGCTCTGCCGTGGGAGTGCCCGTCAGCACCGCGCGGTTAGAGGAAGAGGAATAGATCTCGTCAATGCCGTAACGGCACAAACGCTTGGCCAGGGCATCGGCCTGTTTCAGCCCCAGAGGGGTGAGAGAATCAGGATCGTAGATAGGGTCGCCGTGGCGAACGTAAAATAACAGCATAATTTCAAACCTCCGCTTTTCGTTGCTTCAAGTATAGCACAGAAATCTTCCAAAAGCAATAGAAAACCGCTTTTTTCGTAGGAAAAGGCACCCCGAAAAGGAGTGCCTTATTGCCGTTATTTTTTCTTACGCATCAAGAGCAACGCGCCGCCTCCGCCAAGCAGAACCACCCCGAGAACCACCCAAATCCAGGGGAAGGAATTCTCTTCGGGTTCTTCCGTAGTGCTTTCCGCAGTGCTTGCTTCTTCGCTGACCGCAGGGGAGACCTCCACGAAGGATTCTTCCTTGCTTACTTCTTCGGATACTTCTTCAGAAATCTCTTCGGAAACCTCCTTGGAGACTTCTTCGGAAACCTCTTCGGAAACTTCTTCGGAAACTTCCTCGGAGACTTCTTCCGATACCTCTTCGGAAATCTCTTCGGAAACTTCTTCACTGACTTCTTCAGATACCTCTTCGGAAACTTCCGGCGGGTCAACAGGTTCTACGGGAGGCTCAACAGGATCCTCTTCGTAAGGATGGGGAACACCCCAAACGATCTCGCCCTTGAAATTGGAGGAGATCCAACGTTGGTCCCAACTGCCGGGGCAGGAAGCGGGCGCACACTCCACCTTTTTCAGGTTGGTGCAATAGTCAATGGCTTGGGATCCCACCGTTGTCACATTGGGGATATATACGTATTCCAAGCTTTCGCAGTCCCAAATGGCACAGTGTTTCAGAGTCTTTACGCTGTTGGGAAGAATCAGCTCCTTTAAGGAAGCGCAACCATCAATGGAATTCCTTTCGAGAGTATGTATGGTGTTCGGCAAGGTGATGGAAGTAAGCTTGGCTTGATCTTCCAATGCTTTCATTCCCAATACCGTTACCTTGTAGCCGTCGATGGTCTCGGGGATCACCAACTCGGTGGCATCGCCCAGATACTCTACGATATGAGCTTCGCCATCTACTATCTCGTATCGGAAATCACCGCTGACCTTATAGATGTCTGTGCGGCGGGAGTTTACGTTCCAGACAACTCGTCCGCCAAAGCTCAGCGTCATTCTGTCCTCCCATCCGTCGGGTTTTTTCTCATATCCCATATCCACCTGACGTAGGTAGAAACAGCCCTGACACAGATTATATCCCATATCCTCTACCGTGGCGGGAATGTAAAGGCTTTCGATATTTGCATAATAAAACGCAGAATCATCAATTATTTTCAACGAGGCGGGCAAAACGATCTCAGGTACGTCCGCTCGGTCGAAAGCCTGCGATGCCAAGCGTTCCACGCCTTCGGGAAGGAACAGGGGCTTATGTTGAACAAAGTTCCGGAAGGCTTGCTTGCCGATAACCTTCGTCTCTTTCGGGATATCGCCACCTGAGAGCGCCGCCAAAAGCGTGCCGTCTCTACTCATCAGGCAGAAGCCGTTCAAATAGAAGTTGGGATTGCTCTCGTCCAGCTCCGCCTTCTGCAGATTGGGCATATAGCTGAACGAACCCGGCTCGTAGGTTTCCAAGCCGGCAGGTAATACCAGCTCCTTCACATTTGTGCATCCTGAGGTGAGCAGCCAAGGAAGGCTCTTCAGCCCTGCGGGAAGATGAAGGACTTCCAACTGCTCGCAATCTCTTAACGCTTGTTCTCCCAGAAATTCCAGTGTTTCTGGGAAGATGGCGGAGGTAATGGCTGTGTTTCTGAATGCGCTTTCCCCCACAGACTTCAAGCCGGCCGGCATCTTCAGATCCAGCTGCTTACAGCCGGTGAAGGCAGTATCTCCAATGCTTTCAACGCTGTCGGGAAGCGCGACCTCTTTCAAAGCCTTACAGCCAGAGAATGCGGATACTCCTATCTGTGTAAGCCCCCGGGGCAGAACTACCTTGGTCAAGTTATTACATCCGATAAAAGCACCTGCGCCGATGGATGTCACGCCGTGGGGAATGGTGATCTCTTCCAGCCAATCTGCGTGGTAGAAGGCACTGCCGCCAATGGCAGTCAACCCCTCCGTGGGGATCACACATCCCGAGAAGCCTTGCACCAACACTCCCTCGGAGGTGATGAGGCATCCGTTTTCCAGCTTTACGTTTTCATTCCCCGGGGCTACGGACAACGCTTCAAAGCTGTCACAGCCTACCACGGGAGCGTAGCTCATAGAACGTACCGTGGAAGGAATGATAAGAGATTTTGCGCTGTCGCACAAATAGAAAACGTAGCCGTCCATGACTTCCAAGCCTTCCGGCAACACCACAGTCTCTATGGAAGGACAATTGCTGAACAGATTTACAACGCTTTTCAGCGTGGAAGGCAGGGTCACTTCCTTCAGCTTCTCGCATCCAGCGAACACCGTGTCGTACAGTTCCTCCACGCCCTCGGGGATCACCATCTTCTCCACGGCATCACAGCCCTCGAAAGCACCGTGGATGATCCGCAGGGTGGAGGGCAGGGTGATGTCTCTGAGATCCTCTCCGTTGAAGAAATAGAACCCGCCGATTTCTCGTACACCCTCCGGGATCACAAGGGTTTCCGGAACGGTGTAGGCAAACGCCATGGAATGAATCGCCACGATGGGATAGCCCCCCACCTCTGCTTCGATGACGATGTCTTGCTCCCATCCGTCATATTCCAGCAGGGTAGCCTCGCCGTCCTTGATGGCAAGGCGGTAGTCGTCAAAATGTTCAATGGTGTATCCTGCTTCCAGATAGTCCTCGCCCCAATCGTCTCCCTCGCAGGCCACCGCTTCTTCTGTGAAAAAGACGGGGTTCACCACAGTCAGCAGTAACGCCAGGAACAAAGCCAAAGATAACGTCTTCTTCACGAAAAACACTCCTTTCGGGTCTTTTTTCTTTATTTTACCATAAAAAATATGTCAAAACAAGAAAAATATTATGAAAACAATGTCGGGTGACAAATTTCTGTATTTTTAACATCGCACAACCGTTTTTTTTGTGCATATTGAACAAAATGCAAAAACCCCTTGACAAACAGAATCTTTTGTGCTATACTCCTTCTACCGAGCGAGAACATATGTTCGATACTCGAAAAAGAAGGACGCCGCAACGGTTACGCTCCATCCGATGCGGCGATGAGATGTGTACTTGGTTTTTATGAGAAGAAAGGAAACAAAATGGACAGCTACACCAAAAGTGCCGAAAAAATGTTGGCCAGGAAGCCGCTATTGGAGATCGCTCAGGAGACCCTGGAGGATGAGATCCGCTTCCTGGAAGGGGAGTTGGCAGACCCCACCATCGGGGTATGTCCCCGCAGAGAAAGACTGCACACCAAGGCGGAGGATGCCAGACATCGCCTCCGCGCCCTTTATGAAGAAACGGAACGGATGGATCGGGGTTTTGCCGTGTTAACGGAATACCAAAGGGATCTTTTGGATCTTTTCTTTGTCCACCGTACCAAGGATTGCGTGGAGGAGCTTTCCGAACGACACTGCAAAGAGCGCTCAGCCATCTACCGCGACCGCAAGAAGGCCTTGGAGACCTTCACCTTAGCGGTATACGGCGCCCTTTAACGGCAAAGCATGGCTTGCTCCGCCACCTTGAAATCCTCCTCCGTCAGCCCGGTAAGGGCAAGCACCTTCTGCGAAAAGGGAATTCGTTCTTCGTATGTTTTCACGGTGTGGGCGTCACTGCCCCAATATAAGATATTGCCCACTTCCTTGGCAATGCGGAAGAAACGGATATATTCATAGCTTTCCAGCTCCTCCGAGGGAACGCAAGCGAATTCGGAAAGGTTCAGCTCGATCCATACCCTCGCCTCCTTGGCGGCGGTGAGAGCGTCTCTCAGCTGGTTGTCGGTAAGATACGTGTATACCTCGCTCTTGAACTGCCAGGGCATACAGCAAGGCACCATGGGGTGGCATAGTTCTACGAATAAATCCCTCTTGGGATGCTTGCACAGCGCCTCAAAGCTTTTCAGCAGAAAGCCTGCCATCTCCTTGGGGGCGGTCTGATCCTCGGGGATCACAAAGCCCTTCATGTGGACATGGTCGTGGGGGACGATGATGTAATCGGCGTAGGCCGCCGCTTCCTCGTCAATGCCCAGGAGGAAGTTGGCAAACTCACCCTCCGCTCCCTGCAACACTTTTACGGGAGAGGGGTGAGAGGCCAGGTAGTCCTCAATCTGCTTTTTCTGCTCTGCCAGACGGGTGTAGGGCTGCATTTGGTACCAAGGGGAAGCCCCCGCAACCCCGGTGGCCCAGCTGTGATCGGTAAATCCCAAAATGCTTTGCCCCGCTTGCTCCGCCGCGACGATGTAGCGGTGGAAGAAGGAATCTCTTGCCGCACAGTCGGACAAATGGGTGTGAACGTGTAGATCGTAACGCATAAAATACCTCCTATTGTTTAGGGGCGCCGCCCCTTAAACTCCGCTTAGGGAACCCGTTTCCTAAGAGCCCGGTGTTGTGAAGAAAAAATATAAAACATTCTTCCGAAAACGACGGTTTTCGGCAATCAAAATCTTTTGAATGATTCTATACCTCGCTAAAGCGAGGTTGAAACTTTCTTTCAAAAAAGTTTCTTAAGCGCCTTCTCCTACCAAAAGACAAAACGGGAACGCCGTGGAAAGCGTTCCCGTTATTTTTTCGTTTATTCGTTGGGGAGCGCTCCGGGATTAAACTCGGTCAATGCAGACAAGGTGTTGTAAAGTGAAACGGAACCGGGATAAGTGCTTTCCATGGTTGACATCAGCACGTCCATGGGGATCTCCCTCACGGTAACGCCCGGAGTGGGCTTCACGATCTGCCCCTTTTGGGCTTTGAAAACGTTTTCGGTGGAGATAGCGATCTCCATCAGCCCCGCCATGGAGGCGGAAAGGGAAAGGGTGGTCTTGACCCCGTCCTCCGTGGCCTGATACGTGCCGCTTATAGCGATGGGAATGGCCATGGTCATCCCCTGCACGGGATAGGAGGTATCCACGTTGCCCGTAAAGGTCAGCTTCTTGGTTTCATCCGCGGTGAGGGTGAGATCTGCGGTGGTGGTCGTTCCGTCCGACAAGTTCTCCAGATCGATCTTCAGTCGATTGGCCGCGGCGGTAAAGGTGCAAGACGTCCCGGCGGTGGTCTCCTCCCCTTGGGTCACTGTGTATTGCAGCTCGGTAACTGCTCCGTTGACAGAAATGCGGAAATCGGTGACAGAGACCGCATTGCCGTTTTCCAGCGTGGAAAGCTTTAAGCGGTAGTTTTTCCCTGCCGCGGTGTTCA
Source organism: Eubacteriales bacterium (assembly GCA_045612545.1). GTDB lineage: Bacteria > Bacillota > Clostridia > Oscillospirales > CAG-382 > Coliplasma. The sequence continues at coordinate 18,344 of JAZKZH010000027.1, read as the reverse complement.
AAACCAGCACCATGGTGATCTCGCCGGTGGCTTCGGAGGGTTCCTCCGCTGTATTCCCCGCGCCGAACAGATCGGTCAGCCCGCTGTCTTCCATAGCGCTGTCCAAAATGGCCTGGAAAGCCTTTGCGGCTTCGGAATCCATGGTGACGGTGTAGGTATTCACCTCATCGCTTTCGGCGATCAGGATCATTTCATCTGTAAACAGCGCCTTGATGGCCTCTTCCGAATCCCCAAGGACGTTGCCGGAGATGCCTCCGAGCTTCATGCCGCCCAGCAGATCGGTGAGCAACCCGCCCTTGGCAACAAAGGGGGAGTCCTCAACGCCGGGGAGGATGGCGTATTGCAGAGTTTCATCGGCGTATTCCTTGAAGACGATCTCCTCTCCTGCGGCAAACCAAGTGCCTGAGGTGTTGGAGATGCCGTCTGACGAAACGGTCACGGCCTCTTTACGCACCGGCTGGTCTCCCAGCATATTGACCCCCATGGCGGTGAGCTTATCAATGGTCATGACCTCGGTATCCACACCCTCCTCCGCCGTCGTCAGCAGGGAAAGCAGGGGCATCCCGAAGGCGGATTCCATGGGCTTGAAGTAGTCACCCACGGTGATCAACGCCTCCCAGAACAGCTCTGCGTGGGTGGGAGGGGCAACGGTTTCCGTACTGCTTGTGTCTGCGGGGGCTTCCGTTTCGCAGGAGGCCAGCAGGCAGGGCAGGCAAAGAAGCACTGCCGCCATCAGTAGGGAAAGAATTTTTCTCGTATTTTTCATGTGATTTCCTCTTTCTTTTGAATCAGCTTTTTCCCAATCCACAAGCACGCTACGGCAAACAGCAATCCCGCCGCCGCGCCGGAGGTGTCGATGAGTACGTCCTTCAAGCTGCCGGCTCTGCCGACGGAGAAAAGCTGAATCCCTTCGTCTGCAAAGGCGGCAAGTGCCGCACAGCCCATGGGGATCGTCAAATATAAAGCTTTTTTATGGGTGAACCGCCGTACCGCAAAGCAGATCAGACAGCTCAAAAGTGCAAATTCCGAAAAGTGTGCGGCCTTCCGTACAAAGCGCACCACGTTGTCGTGGGTTGGCTCTATCTGCAAAAGGGGCAGTATTTGCTCCACGGCAGGCTTTACCAGCTCCACCACCGCGCCGCTTTGCTTGGCGGATTCCTCCCCGTCCTTCAGGGAGTTGGAGAAAATAAATAGTAAACAACACAGAGCCAATGCCATCAGTAGCCAGTTGAAGATCTGTCTTCTGCAGGAGGTCGTATCCGTCATTTTCCGCCGTTCAGCAGTTCCTCTGCTGCCTTTCGAACGGTATCCGTTACCTGCAACCCGCCCATAATGCGGGCCAGCTCCCCGATCCGCTCCCGGTAGTCCAAAAGCAAAACCTCCGTCTGGGTTCTGCCGTTTTCTTCCTTCTTGGCAATGCGGTATTGGTGATCCGCACAAGCCGCAAGCTGAGCCGCGTGGGTCACGCAGATGACCTGGGTGTTTCCCGTGCTTGCGATCTGTCTCATCATGCGTCCGATCTTCTCGTTGGTCTTGCCGGAAATACCGGTGTCGATCTCGTCAAAGATCAGAGTGGGGGTCTCCATCACGTCCGCCAGCACGCATTGCAGGCAGAGCATGATACGTGAAAGCTCACCGCCCGAGGCGATCTTGCCGATGGGACGGGGGGCTTCCCCTGCGTTGGCACTGACAGAGAAATCAACGTTGTCCATACCCTCTGGGGTGGCTTCCCCCGCTTCCACGGAGATGATAAACCGCACCTTGGGCATATCCAGCTCCGCCAAAGCCTCCTGCACCCGTGCGGAGAGGATCTTTCCGCCGCTGATACGGGCTTCCCGCAGGGCTTTTCCCGCTTCTGTCAGCAGTGCTTCCTTTTCCTTCAGCTCCTTTTCCAGCTGCAGGCAGTCTTCCCCGCAGTTTTCCAGAAGGGCAAGGTCTGCGGCGGCCTTTTTCAGCTTTTCCGCCAGACCCGCTTCGTCGGTTCTATATTTTCTTTGCAATGCGGAAAGTTTTTCCAAGCGGTTTTCCACCGCCGTCAGCCGTTCCGCCGTATTTTCCATGTCCGATGTATAAGGAGCAACGCTTTCGGCAATGTCCGTCAGCTCTGCCTTCACGTCCTCCAAGCGTGCCAGATATTCTTCGCACTCCGGCAGAATGGCGGACAAACGCTTCACGCCCAGCATGGCACTTTTCAATTGCGCCATGGCGGAATGATCGCTTCCGTACAGGGCATCGTAGGCTTGATGTGCGTTTTCCGTCACTTTTTCGCTGTTGGCAAGCAAGGCGTGCTCCGCTGTCAGCTCCGCTTCCTCGCCGGGGCGGATCTTGGCCTGCTTCAGCTCTCTTACCTGATATTCCAGAAGATCACGGCGCTCCGCCAGATCTTCGGCTTTTTCTTTTCGTTCCTTTAATTCTCTCTTCAAGGCGCGGCATTCTCCGTAAAGCTTGCCGTAAGCCTCCAAAAGCGCTTCGTTTCCGCAAAACTGATCCAAGAGAATTCTTTGCTTTTCCTGGTCGGCAAGGCTTTGGGTGTCCTGCTGGCCATGGATGTTCAAAAGCAGTGTAGCCGCTTCTCTCAGCTTGGAAAGGGGAGCCGTCCTACCGTTGATCTTGGCGGTGCTTCTGCCGTCTGCGGTGAGCTTGCGGCTCAAAAACAGAACGCCCTCCTCCTCGGGAGAAACGTCCAGCGCCTCCAAGGCCTTTTCCATGCGGGCGGGGAAGTCAAAGACTCCTTCCACCAAGGCGTAGTCCTCTCCGGAACGGATCAGCTCACGCTCCCCTCTGGCACCGCAAAGAAGACCGATGGCGTCGATCAAAATACTTTTGCCCGCACCGGTTTCCCCCGTAAAGGCGCAAAACCCTGCCGACGGCTCAAGGTCAAGCCTTCGGATCAGGGCGATGTTTTCGATGTGAAGGGATGTCAGCATAGAAGCTCCGCGCTCCTTTCCGTTTCAAAACGGTATCAGTCGTTTTCCAAAAGAACGGTTCTTTTCAGTTCGCCGCAGATCCGTTCTGCGGCCTCGTTTGTTTTGGCGATCATCAAAAGGGTATCATCCCCCGCCAAGGTACCCACGCATTGGGGGATGTCAATGGCATCCAAGGCGGCACCCACGGCGTTGCCCATGCCGTTGCGGGTCTTCACAACCACCAGATTTCCCGCGGCCTCCGCGCCGATGACGGCGTGGCGAAGGATGGGAAGGTAGGTATCGGAAATGACCTGCCGATCGTCCTTGGGGGCAGAATGGGTGCGGTATTTGTACACCCCGTCGATGCCGGTGGACTTTACCAGATTCAGCTCGCGGATATCCCTGGAAACGGTGGCCTGGGTCACGGAAAAACCCCGCTGTGCCAGCATTTCCTGCAACAGCTCCTGGGTATCCACAATATTGTTTTCGATCAGCTCCAGAATGGTTTCCTGCCGTCTGTTTTTCATACAAGCACTTCCTTTTCGGGTACTCAGGTTAATTTCTTCACCAAGGCTTCGTAAAAGCCTGCGTTTTTCAGCTTCAAAAGCTTCACCTTGTTCTCGCTCTGCTTCACCGTAATGCAGCCCTTGCCCTTCAAAACGGGGAAGAGGTTACTGTCTACCGCCACGGTGGCCTCGCCCGTCACCTCTACCCGAAGCTCGGAGTCCGGAGAAAATACCATGGGGCGCATAGCCGCCAAGGTGTGGGGTGCCAAGGGAGATACGCAAAAGGCGTTCAGCTTAGGGTCAATGATGGGTCCGCCGGCGGAAAGGTTGTAGGCACTGGAGCCTGTGGGGGTGGAAATGATCATTCCGTCCCCGCGGTAAGAGCAGACCTCGTTGCCGTCGCAGAACAGCCGCAGGTGGATCAGCGTGCCGGGCACGGCACGGCATACGGCGGCCTCGTTCAGACCCGTCATGGTCTTGCCCTCCACGGTGGTATCCAAGAGCATACGCTCCTCGATGCGGGCTTCCTCCAGCCCTGCCAGAAGGTGACATTCCGAAATCTCCAATTCTGCCATATAGCCCAAGGTGCCGAAGTTGATGCCTACCAAGGGGATCCCCGTCTTGCGGGCCAAACGCGCGGCGGCAAGCATAGTGCCGTCGCCTCCCAGAACCACCACCGCGTCACAGCCGGAATATGCTGCTTGGGTGGGAAGATAACGGATCTCATCGGTGGCAAAGGTGCTGTCCGAGGTGAACAGGGTGTACCCCATGCCTGCCAGCAGGGAGGCTACCTTGTCAAAATCCTGCTTGGCCACAGGTCTGCTTTGGTTGGGATACAGCAATATGGTTTTGTAGGTCACGGCAGGATCACTCCTTTCGCCAATAGGCAAGATATTCACGGTTTCCGTCCCCGCCCAAAATGGGGGAGTCGGTATAGGATAACAGCTTCAGATCGTGATTGCTTCCCTCTGCCTTCAGTTCCGCCAGCAGGTTGCGGAACAGCTTTCCCGCAGGGTCGCGGACGATACCGCCCTTCCCTACGTGCTGTTTTCCCACCTCAAATTGAGGCTTGATCAAGGAGACGAATATGCCTCCCGCAGGCAAAATATCCGCAACAGCAGGGTATAGAAGTCTTTGGGAAATGAAGGAAACGTCCGTCACCACCAGATCGATGGGGCGGGGAAACTGCTCCTTCTTCAAATAGCGTGCGTTGGTTTTTTCCATGTTGCACACCCGTGCGTCGCAAAGCAGCTTTTCATCCAATTGGCTATGCCCCACGTCCACGGCGTACACGTAGGCGGCTCCTCTTTGCAGTAAGCAATCTGTAAAGCCACCGGTGGAAGCCCCCAGATCCACGGCGGTCATGCCGGAAACGTCAATGCCAAAGGCTTGCAACGCTCCCTCCAGCTTGTATCCCGCGCGGGAGACGAAGCCTTCCTCCTCGGATTCCAAAAGAGTAACCTCCATGCCCTCCTCCACAAGGAAGGACGGCTTTTCCACAGGCTTTCCGTTTACCAGCACGCGGCCTTCTTTGATGGCTTCCGCCGCCTTGGAGCGGCTTTTGCAAAAGCCCTTTTCCGCAAGATAGAGATCAATGCGCAAGACTGCCCACCATCCCTTCCGCTTCCGCGGCAATCTGTTCTCCGTTCAAGCCCAGGTCTGCAAGCAGCTTCTCGGTAGAGCCGTGGGGAGGGAACTCCCCGGAAATGGCGCGAATGCACGTACGGGCGCCTCTGCAAAGACCCGCCTCTGCAAATGCAGAAACCAAGGCCTCGCCCACGCCCCCTTGACGAACACCCTCTTCGACGAAGTACAAAAGGCTTGCACCCTCCGCATATGCCGCCAGGGCAGAGATATCCAAGGGCTTCAGACGGATCAACCGCACCACTCTTGCGGAGATTCCTCTGCTTTCCAGAGCCTCCGCCGCGCTCCGCACCTCTGCGGAAATGCGACCGTAGGTGTAGAACACCACGGTGGGGGTTTTGCCGTAATCGTACACCGCTAAGGTGTCGTCTGCATAGGTGGCCTCCTTGGTGCAGGGGATCTCCTTCCCTCTGGGGTAGCGCAATGCCGCAGGAGAGGGGAGGGATACCGCCTGCTTCAGGCAGATATCCAATTCACGATAGGTCTCCGGGGAATATACGGTAAAGCCCGGGATCTGATTCAAAAATGCAACGTCAAAAATACCGTGGTGGGTAGGGCCGTCCTCGCCCACAAGCCCTGCGCGATCCAGGGCGACCACGATGGGCAGCTTCTGTAACGCGGCATCGTGGATCAATTGGTCGTAGGCACGCTGTGCAAAGGTGGAATACACCGCAAACACGGGCTTCATGCCTTGCCGTGCCAGACCGCAGGCAAAGGTAACTGCGTGTTCTTCCGCGATGCCCACGTCAAAAAAGCGATCGGGGAACATCTCTGCAAATACGGAAAGCCCCGTTCCGTCGGGCATGGCGGCGGAGATGGCGCAGATCTTCTCGTTTTCCTTGGCCATACCGCAAAGTGCGCTTCCAAAGGCGGCAGAGAAATCGCCTCCGCCGGAGGAATAGGGTTTACCGGTGGCGGGGTCGAATCTGCCAATGCCGTGGAACAGGTCGGGACGCTCCTCCGCAAAGGAGTACCCCTTGCCCTTTTGGGTCAGAATATGTACCACACTGCAGCCGCCGTCCTCCTTAGCTTCCCGGAGTACCGTTTCCAAAAGCTCCTCGTCGTTGCCGTCCAAGGGGCCGTAATAGGAAAAGCCCAAATGCTCAAAAAAGTTTTCCCGCACCAGCAAATGCTTCAGCCCGTTCTTCACCCAGGTGGCAAGCTTTACCAAGCCTTTGCCCACCAGCGGGAGCTTTTGGAAAAAGCGCTTCACACGGTTCTTCAAACGGAAGTACTTCCCGCTGTTGCGGAAACGGTTGAGATAGTTATCCATCGCCCCCACGTTGCGGGCAATGGACATGGTATTGTCATTGAGAATGATGATCAGCTTGTTGTTACCCGCGCAGTTGTTCAAGGCCTCGTAGGCCATGCCCCCGGTAAACGCTCCGTCACCGATCACGGCAACGGTATAGCTGTCGTCTCCGGAAAGTCGCTTCGCCGCGGCAATACCGATGGCGGCGGAAATAGAGGTGGAGCTGTGCCCGCAACCAAAGGCGTCGTATTCCGATTCGCTGATTTTGGGGAAACCGGAAAGACCCCCATACTTCCGCAGGGTGTCAAACTGCTCCCGTCTTCCGGTCAAAAGCTTGTGAACGTACGCCTGATGTCCCACGTCGAAAATGAGACTGTCCTTGGGGCAGTCAAACACACGGTGCAACGCAACCGTAAGCTCCACGACCCCCAAATTGGCCGCCAGGTGTCCGCCGTTTTCCGACACGACACGCACAAGCTCTTCTCTTATTTCTTTGGATAATTGTTCCAGCTCCTCTTTGGGGATCTGCTTCAGATCCTCAGGGGAGCGTATGGTTTCCAGCATGTTTTCTCCTGTCCAACCTTCCGGTAGAAGGCGGTTTTATTTTCTGAACAGACACATGGCCTTGGCAACGACCATTACGATTCTGTCGCTATGCTGCATAGCAAAATTTTTACAAGCCGCCTTGCCTCCCACCGTCAAAGCGGAGATCAGGGAGGTCACCGTCAGAGAATACCAAAAAGCTCCTTGGGTAAACAGCTTTGCAACAATGGCGGCACCCGCTGCACCGGTGACGACCCCGCAGATATCCCCCACGATATCGTTGCAAATAGAAGAGACCCTATCGGAATTGGCCACCAGCCATACGCCCTTCTTTCCCGCGCGCAGCTTTCTGGCCGCCATGGAATGGAAGGGAGAGGCATCCGCTGTGGCTACCGCAAGACCGATCATGTCAAATACAATACCCAGCGCAATAAAGAAAAGCAGCAGTAAAACAGCCACAAGAACGTTGGCATTGGCCGTGACCTCTCCCATCGCCACCGAGAAAACGGCAGAGATGACAAAGCTCAAGGAGAACGCAATGATGACCCATTTCACTCTGCTTTTTTTCTTTGCGTCCTTTTTACTGGGAGGCTCCTTGCCCGATTCATTGGTTTTACATGCGTTCTTTTTCTGCGTAGACATTTTTAACTCCATCATGCAAGAAACTTTCTCCAAAAAAGTTTCTTCCGATCTTCAAAAACTTTTCCTGCCGAAAACTGTCGTTTTCGGAAAAATATTCCGATGAAATCTAACTTCCATCGCGTAGCGATTACAATAATTGCGTCGCTCATGCGGATTCATTCCGCATGAAAAGACACCTTTCATAGTTTTTCTCCCCGCGGTTAGCGGCGGAGAAAAATTCGCAACCGTGTTGCGAATCCCGTTAGGGACCCGCCCTGCGCGGAAGCAGGGCGAAAATCACTGAAAAACACTCGTGTTTTTCAGTGGGCGCTTTGGCGCCACTTGTGATGGCGACGCGAAGCGTAAACTTTGCGGCATACGGTCAAGCAGGTTTTCCCCGATGCGGTTACCTTTCGTTACCGAAAGGCGGTTCCCCATTAAAACCGACGCCGGTACATTGCTGTATCCGGGGCTTGATTGCCTAAGAGAGTCCGCACTGCAATCCGCTTCGCGCCTGTAATTTTTCAGCCTAGGAGATTTCCTCAATAACCTTGCGCCGCCTAATCCTTTTTTGCAACTACAATTTCAGTGTTTGCTGCGCAAACATCATCCGCTGCACTCACTCAAGGCGGGCTACACCATCCACAGCGTCGAAAACATCGCACCGCGTAATGGGTTTAATCTTTAGACTGTAGGTGATGCGGTCAATTCCGCGCCCACAGAAAAAAGCCTCCAAAGCCGTTGGGACCTTGTATCGCATGCCATTGCGAGCGGCCCACCGGCCCATTTCTCCCAGCACCCACCCCAGACTGGGCGTAAGAAGCAAGCACAAGGAGCTTCATCGATTTGCCGTTTCGTGCGTTTTTAGGCACACGTTCGGCGGTACTTGGTTAACTAGGATACTGCGCCATCTTTTGGGATTTATGATCAGGCAGGTTGCCCTGCGTTGATCTGCACATTAGTAAGCTCTTGTGATGATATAATCACAATAAGCGCACAGCGATTCCTTTGCATCGCTGTCTTGGAAGGCATCCAACAGCCCTTTTGCTTCCTCGCAAAGGGAGGATGCGTACCGTAACGCCTCCGTTTCGCCCAAAAGCGACACGAAGGTGGATTTGCCGCTTTCCGCATCCTTGCCGGGCGTCTTCCCCAAGTCGGATACGTCAGCCTTCAGATCCAGCAGGTCGTCCGCGATCTGGAACGCCAGCCCGGTGATGAGACCGAATTTTCTTGCCGCTTCTCTTTTTGCGGCGTTTCCTGCGGAGATACACCCCAGCTCGCAAGCGGCGGCAAACAACGCGCCGGTTTTTTTATAGACCAGAGCTTCCAGCTCATCACGGGAGATCTTCTTGTGTTCGCTTTGCAGGTCGATCTGCTGACCGCCGCACATCCCGAGACAGCCCGCGTAAGCGGATAACAGCTTCACGGCGGCAAGATTTTGGGAATCACCGCAGTGAGGATTGTTGGCCAGAACCTCCAAAGCCAGCAGGGAAAGGGCATCCCCCGCCAAAAGCGCGGTGGATTCTCCGTATACTACGTGGTTGGTGGGCTTTCCTCTCCGCAGCTCATCGTTGTCCATGCAAGGGAGATCGTCATGGATCAAAGAGAATGCGTGCATCATCTCGATGCCTGCGGCGTAGGGGAGACAGGTCTTCGTGTTTCCGCCGCACAAGCTGCAAAACTCCAAGACCAAATGGGCGCGTAACCGCTTACCGCCGTTTTGCACGGAGTAAGCCATAGCCTCCCGCAGGGTCTTGTCATACCCATCTGCATAAGAGGGCAGCAGTGTTTCCAACGCTTGGTTTGCCAGCTCTGCGTGGACGGAAAGCCGTTGGGAAAACAAACTCATTGTCCTTCGAACGCCTCCTCGGTGACGGTGCCGTTTTTCATCTGCACCAGCCGAACCTTCTGCTCAGCGGCGGTGATCTTCTCCGTACAAGCCTTCACAAGGGTGGTACCCTCGTCATAAAGGCGCATGAGATCGTCCAACGGTACGTTACCGCCTTCCAGTTCTTTTACGATTTGCTCCAGTCTTGCCAGAGCCTGCTCGAAGGTCATTTCTTCCATGTATCTTTCCCTCAACCGTTAAGTTTAATAAGCTCTTTCTTTCATCGTCTGTCAAATGCCGCCACGCGCCGCATTCCAGATTGCCCAGCCGCAGAGGACCCATTTGCACCCGTCGCAGCTGCATAACGGAAAGCCCCATGGCCTCGCACATTCTGCGGATCTGGCGGATCTTTCCCTCGGAAAGCACAAACCGCACCTTGCTGGCGTTGTCGCTTCGCTCCATCAGCTCCACCTCAACGGGATTGATGGGCTCGCCCTCCAGCGTACGCATTGCCCGCAGGGAGTCCAGCTGATTGTTCTCGATCCTGCCCGCCACCATGACGTGATATACCTTTTTAATGCCCCCGGAGGGGTGGGAAATGCGGTTGGCAAATTCCCCGTCGTCGGTCATGAGGAGCAAGCCCTCGCTGTCCTTGTCCAATCTGCCCACGGGGTAGACACGCTTCCCCGGCAGGGATACCAGCTCCGAAACTGTCCGTCTGCCCAATTCATCCTGCATGGTGGTAACCACCCCCGCAGGCTTGTGCAAAAGCAGATAGACCTTCTTGCCGTTTTTTTTCAGCACCTCGCCCTTGTAGGTGATCTTGTCCTTGCCGGGCTCTACACGATCCCCCAGCTTGGCCTTGACACCGTTGATGGCGAAATGTCCGTTTTCAATTTCCCGTTCCGCCGCTCTGCGGGACATCAGTCCGCAGTCGGAAACGTATTTTTGCAGTTTAACGTCCATTGTTACGATCCAAACCATTTCTCCCAAAGAGAGATTTTTTTAACAGCAATCTTTTCAGCCGTGAGAATGGAAGTGCTTCCCACCTCCACGCCGTTCCAAAGGAAGACGAGTCTTCCACCATAGGTACCGATCTCTGCCCCTGCGTATACAAAGGGCAGGCTTTCTATCCGCACGCTCGTCTCCCCGCCCTTGGGCAGGGTCAGGGTGATCGGCTCCGTCTTCGCCGTCAGGAAGGAGGTCTCTCCTCCCACCACGGGCAGAACCACAGGGGTCTCCACCGTCAGCGTGCGCTTTTCAAAATGCTCAAATCCAAAATCCAACATCTTTTTGTGGGTTGCGGAAATTCCCGTGTCCCCCAAGGTCACTGCAATAAGGGTCATGCCGTCCCGCCGTGCGGCGCTGACAAAGCACTTGCCGTCCGCCGTGGTCCACCCCGTCTTCACCCCGATCATCCCTTCGTAGCTTTTCAGCAGGGGATTATGATTGGTGAGATATCTTCCGTTCTCGACCCCGTTATAGGGAATGCGGGTCTGATAGGTGGCAACGATCTCCGCGAAGGTTTCGTTTTTTAGCGCCTCTGCCGTGAGGATCGCAAGCTCTCTTGCAGTGGTGAAATGCCCCTCGGCGGATAAGCCGTGAGGGTTGGCGAAGCGGGTGCTTTTCAGACCCAGCTCCTTCGCGGTTTTGTTCATTCGCTCCGCAAACGCCTCCACGCTTCCGTCGCAGGCCATGGCGAGAGCTACCGCGCTGTCGTTGCCGCTTTCCAAAAGCAAACCGTACAAAAGCTCCTTTACAGTCAGCTTTTCCCCCGCCTTTAAATACAGGGAGCTACCCTCCGCCCCCGTCATCTCCGGGGTGATCTCCACCACTTTGTCCACGGGGAGGCAGGAAAGAACGGCGTAAGCGGTCATGATCTTGGTGGTGCTGGCCATACCCCGTTTTTCATCGGGATTTTTGGCGTACAGCACACTGCCGCTGTCCATATCCATAAGAATGGCGCTTTCCGCCTCGAGGGATAATCCGCCCAAATCAAACTCCACGGGGAAGCTGCCAACTTCAGCGGCTTCTTCCGAGGCCGGAAAGCTCGGTATGATCCACGGCAGGACGGCTACCCCCGAAAGAAGCAGCAGTACAATGCACAAGGCGTAAAGCTTAAATAAAACACTCTTCAATGTCATCACCCACAAAACTATATGCGGATGGCATTTTATTCAGAAGCCATTATACATCAATTGTCCCCCAAAGTCAAGACTTTTGCACAAAAAGTCCGCCGTGCAGCCCCTTCCTTTCTACCAAAAAACCGCTGTCTCCACTTGCTTTTTTGGAAAAGCTGTGGTAGAATAAAAGCATCAAACGGCAAGGGAGTTGTTTCTATGCGTATTTTGGTTACCGGCGGAACCGGTTATATCGGATCTCACACCTGCGTCCAGCTTTTGGAGCGTGGGGATGAAGTGGTGATCGTGGATAACCTTTCCAATTCCAAGGAGACTGTTGTCTCCTCCATCGAGAAGATCACCGGAAAGAAGCCCACCTTCTATCGGGCGGATATTCTGGACAGAGAGGCGTTGGACGCTATTTTCTATGCCCATGAGATCGAGGCAGTGATCCATTTTGCAGGGCTGAAGGCCGTGGGCGAATCCGTGGCAAAGCCTTTGGAATATTACCACAATAACATCACCGGCACACTGACCCTTTTGGATGTGATGCGTGAGCATGGTTGCTTCAAGATCGTGTTCTCCTCCTCCGCAACGGTGTACGGCACCCCCGCCTCCGTGCCCATCCGCGAGGATTTCCCTACCGGGGGAACCACCAACCCCTACGGCACCACCAAGCTGTATCTGGAGCGCATCCTTTCCGATCTGTACGTTTCCGATAAGCGTTGGAGCGTGGTTTTGCTTCGTTATTTCAACCCCATCGGCGCCCACGAAAGCTGTCTTATCGGGGATAACCCCAACGGCATCCCCAACAACCTTATGCCCTACGTTACCCGTGTGGCGAAGGGTGTTCTGCCCAAGCTGTGCGTTTACGGCAACGATTATCCCACTCATGACGGTACGGGTGTACGTGACTTTATCCACGTGGAGGATCTGGCCGCGGGCCATATCGCCGTGTTGAATAAAATGAACGATTCCGGGGTAAAGGTTTATAACCTTGGTACCGGCGTAGGCTACAGCGTGCTGGATCTGGTGCAGGCCTTTGAACGCTCCACCGGGATCAAGATCCCCTACGAGATCACCGACCGTCGCCCCGGCGATATTGCCGAGTGCTGGTCCGATCCTGCCAAGGCAGAGCGTGAGCTGGGCTGGCGTGCCAAGCACACTCTGGAGGAAATGTGCCGTTCCGCATGGAACTTTGAGAAGGCGAACTGACCTATGTCCTCCGCAATGGTTCATTTAACCTGCGCCAAGCTGTATGATCCCAACGCCTCCACGCTGTTTTATCTGGGGAACATCATCCCCGATCTGCTGAGCACCCGTGAGGCCAAGGATGTGACTCACTTCCGACACCTGCCTCCAAAGCAACGGCAGGAAGCGCTTTTGAAGTTTGCCGAAGGGCTGGATCTTTCCGATCCCTTGGAAAAAGGAGTGCTTCTCCATTTGTTTTTGGATCTTCATTGGGATAAGGTGGGCTACGAGCCGTACCGCAACGCCCACGAGGGGGAAGAGGGCTGGTTTGCCCGCTATCGGCAGGAGATCTTTTTGGCAAGCGCATACCTCTACCACCATACCCCTTGGGCCAAGGAGCTGTTCTTTGAAATGAACCGTACCTTTCTGACACCGGGGAAAACGTATACTTGCGGCATTACCCGCGGGGGCGCCCAGTCTTTCGTGGCGGGGACGTGGTACAGATTGCTCAACGGCAGGGAAGCGGTGTCAAGCGCCTTCCCGCCCGCTTTCGTCAACGGCTTTGCCCATGACGTGGCGGAGGCCTTCCGCAAGCAATTCGGATAAAATACAAAAGAAGTTCACTTTTTTCGGAAAAAGCGAACTTCTTTTTTTGCGTGTGGTTATATCTTCCCCAAAAGCTCCTTAAGCCGCGCCATGGTCTTCTTCTCCAAGCGGGAGATGTAGCTTTGGGAAATGCCCAAAAGATCGGCTACCTCCTTTTGGGTCTTTTCCTTGCCATCGCTGCCGGGGGCAAGACCGAAGCGCAGCTCGATGATGGTCTTTTCTCTTGGGGAGAGGCAGGACAACGCCTTGCGCACCATAGAACGTTCCTCCTTGACCTCCAGCTCCTTGCAGACCTCGTCCACCTCCGTGCCCAGCATATCGCTGAGAAGCAGCTCGTTACCGTCGTAATCCACGTTCAGAGGCTCGTCCAAGGAAAGCTCTGTTTTGATTCCCGCATTCTTCCGCAGGAACATTAAGATCTCGTTCTCGATGCAACGGGAAGCGTAGGTTGCCAGCTTGATCTGCCGATCGGGGCGGAAGGTGTTTACCGCCTTCATCAGCCCGATGGTGCCGATGGAGATCAGATCCTCGATTCCCACGGCAGTACCCTCAAATTTTTTGGCGATATAGACCACCAGCCGCAGATTGCGTTCCACCAAAATGCTTCGCGCCCCCTCGTCGATGGCAAGGCGGTCAAGCAGCTCCGCCTCCTCCTCGTGGGAGAGGGGCGGGGGCAGGGTCTGGGGGCCGTTGATATAGTACACCTCTCCGGCGGGGAAGATTCTCTGCAAAAGCCGCCGCAGGGGGTTCTTTTCTAAGATACCGTTCATCATAAATTTCTTCCTTTCTGGTATTAAGAGGCTCTGCCTCTTCATAATCTCCGCTTAGGGGGATGATCCCCCTAAGAACCCTGCACATTGTGAATGATTGAATTATTTTTCCAAGAACGATGGTTTTTGGCATGAAAGTTTCTGTGAAGATGTTTTAGAACCTTTCTTTGAAAAAAGGTTCTTAAACGTCGCCCTCTCACAACAGCGCTCCCGGTAACAACCCGTCCAGCCCCGCGAAATCCGTGTTGTCCGTGTCGATGCCGATCACCGCCTCTACCCGCCGCCTTTTCTCGAAGGGCGGGCAAAGGGTGAGCTTATCGGGAATAAACCCATAAAGCAACCCCAGCCCCGTCTCGGTGCGGATGGGGATGGCACGCAAGGGAACGGGGCTGTTCCCGGGAGTGGGCTTGTTCAAGGGCGGGGGCAATACCGCTGAGGAAAGGATCACCACGGGCAGGGCGGAAAAAGGCTCTGTCACCAGATTCCCGCTGTCTACCAGAAGATCCGCCTTCACGGAGCTGCCGCCGAATTCGATCTCAATTTTCATATTCTTCTCCAAAACCTTCTTTCTGCAACGGATGCCGTAAAGCACCGCAGGGACACAGCAAGCCAACGCCGCCAACAAAACGCCCCACGCGGTAACCTTTCGCTGACCTATGTAATATACCCCGCTGATCAGGCCTCCCAGGCAACCGCAGGACATCAAAAACCAAAGCCACGTTTTAAAAAACAGCCTGAAGCTTCCCCAAGGGAAGGCCACAAGGCACAGTACTCCCGAGGCCGCCAAGTGGGGAAGGAGTTGTAGGTTGTTGGGGATGAGCAATGCCCCGCATAAGCTGTAAATCGCCCCGAACAACGCTCCGAAAACCACCCGCCAGCCCACAAATTGCCGCGGAACGATTTTGGAGGCGATGCAAAGGCAGAGAAAATCCATGGCGAAGTTCAGAAAAACCAAAACGTCTGCATATAGTATCAGTGTCCCTTCTCCCGTCTCCATAGCAAAACCCACCTCCCGCTTTTATTGTAGACCTAAGGCGGTGCAAAAGCTGTCACATTCTGCGGGGGAATCATAACTTTTTTCGAAAGGACCGTCTCTCTGTGAAGAAACCCCTTCTTTTGCTCCGCAAGGCGGGAAGCGAGTGGCTTTTGTGGTTGCTTTTGCTGTTGTTCCTGCTTTGTTGGCTGCGTCTTTTGTATCTGGATTCCCGAGACACCTCGGCCATGACGGAGGACGTCTCCTATACTCCCCAAAGCTTCATAGACACCCTGCGAAAAGCAATGGAGGATTGAATGTACGCCGTCTTTCCCCGTATCAGGCTGCGGGTGAATTTATTTGCCCTGCCTGCCTTTTTTCTTACCTTGTATCTGGAAGGTCTTCTGCCCACTCTGCTGTTGCTCCTTGCCGCCTTGCTCCATGAAGGAGGACATCTGCTGGCAATGAAGAGATATGGTGTTCCCGTCAGGCGGGTGGATATCAATCCTATGGGCGCCCTCATCACCTATGACGACAGCCTATGCTCTGCCAAGGCCTCCGGATGGATCGCCTTTGCGGGGGCGGGTGCCAATCTGGCAGCTTTGATTGTGTGCCTCCCGTGGGCGCTGAAAAGCCCGTACACGCTGTTCTTTGCGTTGGTCAACGGATTTCTCGCCCTTTTGAATCTCCTTCCCTGGGAGGCCTTGGACGGGGGAAAGCTGCTTTTTTGCCTGCTGTCCCGTCCCCTTTCCGAAAACGCCGCTGCCTCGGTGTGCAAGGCCGTTTCCCGCGTGACCTCGGTGCTTTTGTGCGGGCTTATGCTGGCAGTGGGATTGCAGGCGGAGTTCCCCATGTGGTACCTTTTGCTTTCTGCCTTGCTTTTGACAACGGGATTTTGTTAAAAGTCTTTGAATAAAGCACGGTTTCTCTTGCATTTTCTCTTCAAAAAGGCTATTCTGTAGAAGAGAAAAGAAAAAGGATGTAACACCCATGCCAAAGATCACCACCGTGCTGTTCGATTTGGATGGCACTTTGCTCCCCATGGATCAGGATACCTTCGTAAACGCTTATTTCGGCCGCTTGGCAAAAAAGCTTGCCCCATACGGATACGAAAAAGAAAAGCTGATCCCCGCCATCTGGGGCGGCACCGCCGCCATGGTGAAGAACGATGGCAAAGCTACCAACGAGACCGTTTTCTGGAATTTCTTTGCCACCTGCTTCGGGGAGGACGTGCGGAAGGACGAGCCGATTTTTGAGGATTACTACCGCAACGAGTTTGCGCAAGTCCGGGCTTCCTGCGGTTTTACCCCCAAGGCGGCGGAGGTAGTGGCGTATCTTAAGGGCAGAGGCTTCCGACTGGCCTTGGCTACCAACCCCATTTTCCCCGCCATTGCTACGGAAAGCCGCATTCGCTGGGCAGGGCTGAACAAGGGGGATTTTGAGCTGGTCACCACCTACGAGAATTCCCACCACTGCAAGCCCAACCCCGCTTACTACGCCGAGGTGCTGGAAAAGCTGAGCTGTACCCCCGAGGAGTGCCTCATGGTGGGGAACGATGCCACCGAGGATCTTGCCGCTGCAAAGCTGGGGATCCATGTGTTCCTGCTCACCGATTGCTTGATCAATAAAAAAGAAGCAGACGTCGCCGCTGTTCCCCACGGCGGCTTTGACGACCTGCTTGCCTACTTGAAAACCGTATAAAAAAGCACGAGGCTGAGCGTAAAACTCAGCCTCGTTTTGCTGTATAGCTGTATAGCGTTATAAAGTTGCCTTTTGATCCTCCGGAACGGGTAAGGGCTCGTCCTCCTCGGGAATGGCTATGATATTCATGATGATATGCTGAGGACACCCGCACACGGTACACTCAGAGTCAACAAAATTGTGTGCCTGGCTAACCGTCTCAAAGCTGCACACAGAGCATTCCTGCCAGTGGCCGTCCGCATCGTAGTGATAACGCAAGGTATGGGCTTCCGTGACGGAATATCCGCCCGAACCACATCGACCCATCAAGCGGAAGAAGCGGAGGAACTTCCGCCCTCCGCCTCTTGACAAATATTACACTCGCTTTTAGGATCACCAATGGAAGCCAAGTCGGTCATTTCCACATCGGAATAACCGGGATTGATGCGGTAAATTTTCGTACCGTCAGTATAGACCAAAATTGCGTACAACTCACCGTCTGCTCCGGCAAAAACAGAAGCATCGAAGACGTTCTCAAAAACGGTTTTCCCGATAGCAACGGTTTCCAGAGCAGTCTTTTGGCAAACCGCCTCTCCGATTGCAATCTCGCAGGGAAGCTCTTGATCGCAATAGACCTCTGTCATTTTGAATTTCGAAATGGGGTTTCCGGCATTGTCATACTGATAGAAAATCTCTTCGCTAACAGAATGTCGTCCTTCGGCACTTGTTCCGAACCATTTCGTTTGTGTTTCTCTGACGGTCAATACATCGCCCACATTGCTCAGCACAAGGGGACGATATGTCATAGGATAAGAGAAATTACCCACATCGACGCCGTAATCCGACGTCTTACTTGCATCCGGCTCGTAAAATGCTCCGATTTTGTGTCCTTCAAGAGAATAAATGTCGTTTTGAATCAACACATTGGGAGTCCCTTTGCTTGACAGATATACATTGAAAAACTCCATGGAGCGAGTAGCAGGAAGCATGGCGGAAGACAGAACTTTTCCGGTGATGTCAAAAGCAGAAATGCTTCCGCTATTTTTTTCGATATCGGTGTACGTTACATAAATAATTTCGTCGTATACCGCCATAGAAGAAACAAGTCGATCTACGTCGTTTCTATCACGCAAACGAAAGCCTTCTTCGGAACCCAATTTGCAGAGGGCATCGTTTAAAATACAGTAAATATCGCCATTCAAATCCATTGTATAAGAATGAGGGATTACGATTTCTGCTTGCGTAGGGTCTTCGTAGTATTGCAATAAAATAGGGGAACGAGCATCATTCAACGGAATGTCATAAATCAATTCCAAGGTGGTCTCTTTTTCTTCCGGTTTGATGGGCTCAATGGGTTGGATGGGTTCCAACTCGATGTCCGATTCTTCCATAGAGATGGTCTCTTCGGGCTCGGATTCTGCAGGAGCGGTTTCGGAAGGGACAGGCTCCTCGGTCTTGGAGCTTTCCGCATTCACTTCGGAAAGGGTAAACTGGGGTGCGGGCGCCTTACTCTCCGCCTCGGAAACGGCGGGCGGCTCCATGGTTTCGGCTGCGCAGGCGCAAGCCATCAAAAGAACGGAAAGGCAAAGAAGAATTGCCAAAAATCTTTTTTTCATGGTCTTACCTCCTGAAAAAATAATGGTTAGTGTCCTCCGGGCACATGCCCGCTGGGCATATACCCGCAGAACGTGGCTTGTTCTATCG
>JAZKZH010000026.1:0-22281 GCA_045612545.1 Eubacteriales bacterium | reverse complement strand
CTTGACGCCATCGTGGTTTCCAGCCAGCACAGCGCAGACGTAACCTTGGAGCAGATCCGCGAGGATATCATCCGCGTGGTCATCACTCCCACCCTGCCCGCAGAATTGGTGGACGAGAACACCAAGATCTACGTAAACCCCACCGGACGTTTCGTCATCGGCGGCCCCAACGGCGACTCCGGCCTCACCGGACGTAAGATCATCGTTGATACCTACGGCGGTTACGCACGTCACGGCGGCGGTGCATTCTCCGGCAAAGACCCCACCAGGGTGGCCCGTTCCGCGGCTTACATGGCCCGTTACGTTCCCAAGAACGTGGTTGCTTCCGGTGCGGCGGCTAAGTGCGAGGTTCAGATCGCCTACGCCATCGGCGTAGCAAAGCCCGTATCCGTATTGGTAGACACCTTCGGTACCGGCGTTGTATGTGACGATAAGCTTTCCGAGGCAGTTGCAAAGCTGTTTGACCTCCGTCCCGCGGCGATCATCGAGAAGCTGCAGTTGCGTCGCCCCATCTACAAGTCAACCTCCGCTTACGGTCATTTCGGCAGAGAAAACGAAGGCTTCTTGTGGGAAGCCACCGATATGGCAGAGGCAATCAAGGCCGAATTGGGAATCTAAATCCAAAACAGCTCAGGGGGGGCTGATTCATTCAGCGCAGAACAAAAACGCAAGCTCACAAAAATAAAGAAAAAAACCGTTTTTTTCATCTTGAGCGATGGAGAAAGCGGTTTTTCTGTATAAAGCTTTGCCAATTGAGAGCGTTTTTTTGCCGCGTTTGGCTCTCTGACGGTTGTTTATACGCCGACGAGAATCAAATCTCGGCTCTTTGCACACGAATGACTCAGCCCCTTTTTTGTTTGAAAAATATTGTGAAGAAAAATTGAAAAAGGTGTTGAAATTTCTTGCCGATATGGTATAATAGATTTGATTATGATGTCAAAAGCAAAGGGAGGCGTTTATTCATGTGTGAACAGTTCAAGCGAGAAGGGTTCAGCAACGATACTTATATTCGTTTGCAGTCTCAAAAGATCAAGGATCGCATCGAAGAGTTTGGCGGCAAGCTTTATATGGAGTTTGGCGGCAAGCTTTTTGACGACTTTCATGCTTCAAGAGTGTTGCCGGGGTTTGCACCCGACAGCAAGCTTTCCATGCTTTGCTCCCTGAAGGATACCGCTGAGATCGTTATCGCTATCAATGCCTCCGATATCGAGAATAACAAATACCGCGGGGATATCGGCATTCCCTACGACAAAGAGGTTCTTCGTTTGATCGATAGCTTCCGCGAGGTTGGGCTTCACGTGGGGAGCGTAGTGCTTACCCGTTACACCGGTCAGCACGCCGCCATCAATTTTGAAAAAAATCTTTCCTCCTTGGGAATCAAGGTATACCATCACTACCCTATCCGCAACTATCCCTCCGACGTAGCACACATCGTTAGCGAAGACGGCTTTGGCAGAAACGATTACATTGAGACCACCCGTTCCTTGGTGGTAGTCACCGCTCCCGGTCCCGGCAGCGGTAAGATGGCCACCTGCCTTTCTCAGCTGTATCACGAGCATAAGAGGGGTATCCGTTCCGGATATGCGAAATTTGAGACCTTCCCCGTGTGGAATCTGGCACTCAAGCATCCCGTAAATCTGGCATACGAGGCAGCCACCGCCGATCTTGCAGACGTGAATATGATCGATCCCTATCATCTTGAGGCGTACGGACAAATCTCGGTGAATTACAACCGCGATATAGAGATCTTCCGCGTGCTGGAAGCCATGATGACAAAGATCTTTGGCAAATGCCCCTACAAGAGCCCCACGGATATGGGCGTGAATATGGTGGGCAATGCCATTTACGACGACGAAGCTGTATGTAACGCCGCCAAGCAGGAGATCATTCGGAGATACTACAAGGTGTCCTGTGCCCGTTGCAGAGGCAAGGCGGAGCTTTCCGAGATCCGTAAAATCGAGCTTTTGATGGACGAAGCAGGAATCAAGGCAGAGGATCGCACTCCCGTTTCCGCCGCAAAATCTGTGGCAGAACGTACCGGACTGCCTGCTGTTGCCATTCAGCTCCCCGATGGACATATTGTTACCGGAAAAACCACGGATCTTTTGGGTGCTTCCTCTGCGGCTTTGCTGAATGCGCTGAAATATTTTGCAAATATTCCCGATGAGGTTATGCTCATCTCCCGCGAGATCATTGAGCCTATCATGCATTTGAAGACGGAGCATTTGGGAAGTAAAAATCCCCATATGCACACCGACGAGCTGTTGCTTGCCCTCTCCATCTGCGCCGTGAGCGATGATTATGCGGAGCGTGCTATGCAGGCTATCGGTCTGTTAAAGGGCAGCGAGGTACATTCCACCGTGATCCTTGCCCATGCGGACGATAAGCTGTTCACCAAGCTGGGCGCTTGCGTTACCTGCGAGCCGCAGTTTGAGGACAACAGCTTGTATCATAAGTAAATAGAACGACAAGAAGTTCTGCGAAATGCAGAGCTTCTTTTTTTCAAAAAGGTATTGACAAATTAGGTTTATTGATGTAGACTTGATTTACAACAATAAACTTAATTGGAGGATAGATATGCTGGAGATCAAAGGATTGTCCAAGCGATACGGAAAAACCGTTGCGTTGAATCATTTGGAATGCAAGCTGGAAACCGGCGTTTACGGATTACTGGGGCCGAACGGCTCCGGCAAAACAACCCTGATGAATATTTTGACTTGTAACATCAAAAGCGACGGCGGAGCTGTTTTTTTTCGAGGACGAGAGATTGCCAAATCCGGCAAAGACCTTCGGAGACGGGTAGGTTATATGCCTCAATACTGCGAAATGATTCCCGGCTTTACCGTGATGGATTTTTTGGGGTATATGGCCGCCTTGAAGGGGTTAGAAACCCATCGGGCGGAACAACAGATACGGGAGCTTACGGAGCGATTCTTTTCGGAGGATGTCAAGAACAAAAAAATATCCTCTCTTTCGGGAGGAATGAAGCAACGGGTGATGCTGATCCAAGCATTTTTAGGTTCTCCCGAGCTTGTTCTGCTTGATGAGCCCACGGCGGGTTTAGATCCCATGCAACGGGTGGCGGTGAAAAATTTCATCGCCGAAAACGCCTCTGATAAAACCATCCTGATCGCTACTCATATCCTCAGCGACGTGGAAAGCATTGCCCGAGGGCTTTTGTGTCTGCAAAAGGGCAATTGTTGTTTCCAAGGAACACCGGAAGCGTTTGCCTGCGAGGCACTGGGCAAGGTTTGGCACTACGTAGGCGTACCCGACCGCGAGCTTGCAATGGGTGACAGAGGGCATATTCTCTCTGCCAAAGCAGAAGGAGCAACCGTATGCTATCGGATCCTCTCTTCGGAAAAGCCCTTCCCGGAAGCAAAGCCTCTTCCGCCCCGCTGCGAGGATGCTTACGTCCTGCTATACGGTGAACGTTATGAAGCTGATACGATTTGAGCTTTCAAAAATTGCGGTAAGCCGCGGCTTTTGCGGAATGGTGGCGGTTTTATTTGCGATCTCCTTTCTTGTGGGATATCTTTCTTCCGAAGAACCCGGTTATGATCTGCAGGCGGTAGAGACGATCATGGAGGCACACAAGCAAAATCCTGAAGAATCCCTTCGCGAGTATGAAGCGTTGAAGCAGGAATATGAGTTGTATGTCCAACTGCTTCTTTCGGAAGATCATTTTTCCGCAACTCCTCCTGCTTCCGCCGTTCGTTTCGAGCAATATCAAATTGCTTTCGAGCGGCTCAACCGTCAACAGCAGTACTCGGAGGCCCTGCAGGGAGCGATTCTCAATCTGAAAAAGCAAAGCAATTCCGTGGAAGGGGAACAGGAGATCATCAACCGTTATCTTCTGAGTGTTTATGGGAGAAATCTTTCCCTGCGTTTGGGGGAAGGAAGCACGGACTGTCTGCCGGAGCTGTATCGCATGATTGCCTCTCTGTACTTACCCTTAATGCTCTTCGGAATTCTATTGGGAATTTCATCCGTATATTCCCAAAGGGAGCGCGGAACAGAGTCGTTGATCCGTGCCGCATGGAAAGGACGATCCCTTTCCGCCTTGGCTAAAGCGGCCGCCTGTACGTTGATCTGTGGGACGTCGATCCTCTTGTCTTTGTTTTTTGCGGTGGGCGCCTATTCTCTGAAAAGCGGATTTTTCTGTTTTGGAGAATACATTCAAACCTGTAGCGACTATATGCTCTTCCCCATCCCTTTGACAGTAGCAGAAAGCCTTCTGATCCTGTTTGCGTTGATCTTTGCAAGCTGTCTTCTCTTCTGCGGGATTGCATGTTGTTTCAGCAAGTATTGCGGCAATCGGATTTTTCCGCTGGTCTTCACTTCACTGCTGTTACTTGCGGGTATTTTGCCCAGCCCTCCTGAGGCGGGAGATCTTCTACACATCTTGCCCCCTTCCCGTTTGTTCGATGGTACTAAAACGTTTGCTCATCTTTATCCCGTGGTGATGGGAGAAACTACCCTATACGGCGGCTTTGCCGTTGGAGCCGGGTATTTGATCTGTCTGCTATTGGTCTGGGGAGGGTTCATACTCCTCCCGGGAAACGCTTTGGAGCAAAGCCGACTTCAGCTTTCGCTTCCAAAGCTCACTCGCCGCAATTCCGTATGTTCCGTTATGGGATACGAATGGAAAAAACAGATATTTGCAGGCAAGACGATTTTGCTGTTGGCTTTTGCCATCGCTCTGAAGGTCATGGTATCGTGGAACGGCTATACGTACGAGCCTACCTACACCGATGAAAAATACCGTTCCTACATGACGTCTATTCAGGGCCCATACACGGATGAAAAGCAAGAAAAGCTGGAAGAGGATCTAAATGAAATTTATGAGCTTTTAGGAAACCGTAGTTTGATGGAAAAGCGTTACCGTTCGGGAGAGATTTCAAGAGAAGAAATGGGACGATACCTTTCCGCCTACTACGAGGCAGAGCATAATGAAAAAGCCCTTTTGGCAGTCAAAGACCGTCTGGACGTTCTTCGAGCTCGCCGTGATGCGGGAGAAGCGGCCTTCGTGGTCTACGAGACGGGTTGGGAAAAGCTGCTTTCTCTTAATACGGACTTAATTCTGTTGATCTTGATGATCGGAGCTTGCTGCGGGCTTTACAGCGATGAATACAAGCGGGGAATGCACAGACTTTACGCGGTCTGCTCTCCATACACCCCGATGAAAGCAAAGCTCTTCTTTTGCTTATGCTTTGCCATCGGCGCTTCCCTGCTGTTTCGCGGCATTGACCTTGCGGTATTGCTGAAGGCTTCCTTCCTACCGTGCCCCGAGGCCCCTGCCTGTGGGTTGGGAGCGCTCCCCTTCCTCGGCAATGCACCGCTGTGGGTGACCTTTGCCGCTACGGTATTGCTTTGCTTTGGCTTTTCCTTCTTTGTCGCGTTGGTTTCCTTTGCGTTGTCCCGCCTGACCAAGAACAAGGGTGTTGCCTTTCTACTTTCTCTCGGTCTGCTTCTGCCGATTTCCATATTCTTTTTCGGAGGTTTGTTATGAGAAAAATTCTCTTGATTTTCTTTTGCGCGCTTCTGCTATCCGGCTGCGCTGCGGATTATTCCTATTCCGCACCGGAAGATTCCGCGTCGGATGAGGACAGAAATGATTTCAAATTGGAAGAAACCATATTCATTTCCCCGTATTACCATTCCCTTGGGGAAGCGGGATTGGAGAAACTCTCAGAAAATGCAAGCATTCTCTGCCTGACGGGAAGGCACGGAACTTTGCTGTGCGCCAACACCCCTACGCGAATGATCTTCAGCTACGAAACGGAGGCGTACGTCTGGCAGTTGATGGAATACGACAAGCTGTCGGGGCAATTTGCGCCCGCCTGTCACGACGTGATGTGTTCTCACGACCGTTGTCTTTTCTCTTCGGAGAATAAGATATTTGCCGGAAGATACCATTTGTTCTTTCAGCCACTCATAAGAGACGGCGGGTATTATATCTCCGCACTAGACGGAACGGATCCTCGATCACTCCCCATACCCGCAGATGCCTTTCTCCATGCGGAGACAGAAGAAGGACTGTATTGGGAAAAAACAGAGCTGGACAACGAAAAAGCCTTCTATTCTCTGTGGTTCTATTCCTTCTCTGAGGGCAACAGCAAGCAGATCTCACCTCCTGCTGAAAACGTGAGTTATTATATAGCAAAGGATGGGATCTATCTTCACGATGTGTCTACGCTTATCCTTTACGAATTGGAAGCGGTCGGAGGGAAAAAGAAGAAGGTAGCGGAGGGGATCACCGCCATGTCCTGCTTCGGCGGCGATCTTTACGATTACGATTACGAGACGGGAACCTTCCGCAAGCTCATCGGTGGAAAAATGGTTTCCGTTGCCCACCTCGAAGGTGTTTGCGACTACTGGGTAAGCGAAGGGTATATCTATTACTTCTGCGAGGATCGGGCATATATGGCGGAAGCAAAAAAAGAGGAAGAGCTTTTCCAATATCTTTCCAAAGATAACCCCACCTGCGGAAACATATACAGAATTAAAGAAGGCGAAGAAACACCCCGGCTGCTTTGTCAGATCTCTCACGACGGGAAGCCTGCGTTGATCGATCACCTCTTCGCAGACGGCGAGGTGGTATATATCCAGTGTCGGGATTATAAAAGCTTCCCCAACCGTTACAACGACGAACGGGAAGATCCAATGCTGGTGATTCTGGATGTCCAAAGCGGTGCTTTTTTGGAAATCCCCAACTGATAAAACAACGGAGCTCCCTGAAACGAGAGCTCCGTTGCTTTTTACTGAATGATCAAATTAAACATTACCAAAAACAGATCCAATGCCGTCAAGACAGCCTGCATGGTGATCCATTTCTTTGGGTTTTCCCCAAACACCGCCATCATGCCGGAAACGCCCACCAGCAGGATCCCTCCCACAATGAAGGTCAGGGTGGGTATACGCTGGAGAGAAAGTCCGCTTGAAAGGGTATCCGGCAGGAAAAACATGGCAATGATGTTAAACGCCGCCGTTACCGCCAGCAGAATGCCTGCGGTGAGGGAGGTGGGGTCAAAACGCTTTTTCTCCATGGACGCACTCGTTTATTCGTCAATGTAGAAGGTCCACATACATTCGGTGTGAACGGTTGCCCCTGCGGTCATCTTATCCTGAGCTTTGCCTTCCCACTTGGAGAAGTACAGCTTGTTGGAGGAGGTATTCATATCCCAGAAGGATACCTTGAATTCGTTGGTATAATTGTTACAGCTGGTCTCGGGAGTGAGGACACGGACGTCAAACTTGTACTTTTCTCTGCCGCCGTAGCCCCAGATCACACATCTGGTTGCGGCGTTACCGCTGTACTGCTTGCCGGAGTAATCTGCGGCACCGGTCTTGAGAGTCTCTGCCACGAAGAGAAGATCCTCGTCATTCATGAAGGCGCAGTACAGACCGTACTTCTTGCTGATGGGGAACATACAGGTGTAGGAAAGATCGTAGTAGGCGTCCTTCACGTATTCGTAATCCACAGCAAGCTTGATCTGAGGACCAACGATGGTGTAGTTTCTCACTGCGTTGGCGTAATGCTCGTTTTCGGAATATCCATCAGCGGCGTTACCCCAATACAGCTTTGTGGTCTCTACGATCTTCAGGTTCTTCACAGAAGCGGTCTGTCCCACGTTCAGGGTGATCTCTTTGTTGGTGGTTCCATCGTAGAACTTCAAAGAAGTCATCTGCTCATTGTCATGGTTACCGCCGGACCACTGCCAGGTACCCTTCTTTTCGCCAACACGGTAAACGTATTCCCAGTCGGTGGAATCGCTGACGAACTGATGCTTGGTGCCGCCTGCTTCGGTATATTCCCACTTGCCAAGGTTAAAGGTACCCCAAGAGGTTTTGTGAAGGGTCATATACAACGTACCGCCCTCGTACGTGCAGGTAATGCCGTATTCTGTCTGGCTGTTGCGCTTCAGGGTCATATCATAAGAGGTGAAGTTCTGGATATTATCGGTGGTATCCATATCACTGAATTCCGAGGTAACGTCCCCTCTGCCATCGTGCTCAATCACAGGCTCGTATTTCTTATAAAGATCGAATTGTTTCATCACGTGTTTTTTGATTTGAACGTAATCCAAGGAGTCCACTTCTCCGTCTCTGTTGGCATCTGCCGCCTTTTTGGCGATTACGGAAAGAGTCATAGCCTTGAGGACGTAGCGTTTTGCCATCATATAGTCAATGGCACTTACCTTGCCGTCCCCGGAAAGATCTCCATCCAGGATCACAGTGTAATTTTTGAGTGCATTCTTACCGCTTTGGTCATATTTGGTGATGACATCACCGGTAGCAAAGCCGCTTTGGCCTTTTTCCTTGCCGTTTTTGTCTGTGATCTTCACACCTGCCCGGCTGTTGGCATTCACCATCAGCTCTTCGGGAAGCATTTTTTCACGAACGCCGTAGATATACTCCCCTTCCACGTAGGCATTGCCCTTGGGGAAGGACAAGGAAGTAACATAGCCGCAAAGCACGTCCACCTCGGAAACAAAGGCGAAGGCGTTGGTGGCAGTAAAGTCAACACGAATATAGCGATAGTTGCCGGAAATATCCGCAACGTAATCGTGGTTAACACCCGTGCCGCCGGTGGAATCCGCAAGAGAGCCAAGCAGTTCAAAGGTCTTGCCGTCGGCAGATCCGGAAACGGTTACGTTTTCCGGCAGGGAGATACCCCAATCGTCCTTTTTACCGAACTGAACCACTACGCGTGCAAGATCGGAATAGCTCTTGCCAAGATCCACGGTGATGAAGAATTGCTTCCCCGCGCCGTTAAAGCCGTACCACTCGGCACCTACAGGATCCTTGCCGTACTTACCGTCGGTAAGCTCGGTATAATTCTTGTTACGATAGTTGCCCGTATATTTGTTCGCGTCTGTCACATATGGAGCAGAGGCGGTATAGGCACATCCTTTGGAAACGTTGCGTAACCCCTCCTCTGCGGCAGATACAGGAGCAATTCCCAAGGATGCCAGCACAGTCAGGATCATCAAACACAAGATCAAAACTCTTTTCACGATCTATTCTCCCTTATGGTTTTATTTTTCTATATTATATCCACTTTTTTTCATGGGGTCAAGTGTTTTTTTGCAGGGAAAAATATTTTAGCAGAATGTACAAAGCAGGCACATTCTTTTCGTTCAGAATGCGCCTGTCTTTTTGGGTTATTTGCCGTCGATCACATCGGAAACCAAATTTTCCGCTCCGCTTTCAATATCGGAGATCATGTCGGAAACATGGTCGCCCAGATCCTTGGATTCCTCTCTTGAGGTGTCGGGATTACGGGAGGTATGCTCACGGCTGTCATCGGAGATCATGCCGTTGCTTTCCGCACTCCCGGAGGTATTGCCGTCTCTGCCGTCACAGCCTGCCAGAGCAAACAGCGTAAGCAACGCCAACAGCAAAATGAGAATCTTCTTCATCGCAGGGATGCCCATTCCTTTCGTTAACTTGCGGTACGTGTATACCGACCATAGTTTGCGCTGTATTCTCTGTGAATATACGCGGCGGTTTTCAAAAGTCCTACAAATCCGAATGCATTTTTTTGTAATCTTTGCCGTTGATTCTCCGATTCAAAAACAATATAATAAAGAAAAAGATAAAAAACGAGGAGATACAATTATGATCGTTCAAAGACCCCCTTTGGGATGGAATTCCTGGAACACTTTCGGACACAATATCAGCGAGACCATGATCAAGGAAATGGCTGATGCCATGGTCGAAACCGGCTTGCGCGATGCAGGTTACGAATATTTGGTGATCGACGACTGCTGGTCCATGCACGAGCGTGATGAAAACGGCAGATTGGTAGCCGACCCGGAAAAATTCCCCGGCGGCATGAAGGCTGTGGCAGACTACGTTCACAGCAAGGGCTTGAAGTTCGGTATGTATTCCTGCGACGGCACCATGACCTGCGCGAGATACCCCAGCTCCTTTGATTACGAGTTTATCGATGCCGCTACCTTTGCGGAGTGGGGCGTTGATTTCTTGAAATACGACAACTGCAACCGTCCCGTCAATTACCCCGGCAGACTGCTTTATAAGCGAATGGGATTGGCTTTGGCCAACTGCGGCCGTGACATTTTGTTCTCCGCCTGCAATTGGGGCGTAGATAACAGCCCGGAATGGATCAAAGAGACAGGCGCTCATATGTGGCGTTCCACGGGAGACATCGTGGACAACTGGGAATCCATTAAAAAGCTGACCATGGCACAGCTTCCTTTGCTGAAAACCAACGGACAGGGCTGCTTCAACGATATGGATATGCTGGTTGTGGGTATGAGCGGCAAGGGCAACGTGGGTCTTGGCGGCTGTACGGTTGAGGAATACCGCACTCACTTCTCCGTCTGGGCGTTCTTCGGTTCTCCCTTGATGATCGGTTGTGACATTCGCACCATGGACGAGGATACCAAGTCTATCCTTATGAACAAGGAAGTTCTGGCGGTGAATCAGGATCCTGCTTACCGTCAGCCCTTTGAGATCAACACCGTTCATTGGGGTGCTGAACTGGCTTGGAGCGTTTGGGCACGTTTTATGGAAAACGGCGATATCGCATTGGGATTCTT
This sequence comes from Eubacteriales bacterium, assembly GCA_045612545.1. Lineage (GTDB taxonomy): Bacteria > Bacillota > Clostridia > Oscillospirales > CAG-382 > Coliplasma. Next base: position 11,713 of record JAZKZH010000026.1, on the reverse strand, counting down.
TAACCTGAGCGACAACGCGACCAATCCCTGCCTTGCCATGGCGGATATCGGCCTGGGCGGCAGAAGCGGAAAGGCGTTGAAGATCCGCGATCTGTGGGCAGGCGAGGATCTCGGCGTGTTCAAGGATCAGTTTGTGGCAAGCGTTCCCGCACACGGCTGCAGAATGTTCAGAGGGCAGGTCGTGGATGCATAACTGCTTGCATTGCGGAGGCTCCCTGACCGTTTACGACGTGGGCGCCACCAAAAAGCTGATCAACCGCGGTGCAGAAGAATTTCTGTGTATCCCCTGCCTTGCCAAGGAATTCAAGGTGGAGGAAGGGTTGATCCATCAAAAAATCGAAGAATGGCAGAAGCAGGGCTGTATGCTGTTTCCAGCCAAATAAAAAAACCGTCGGAGTGATGATTTGCTCCGACGTTTTTTTGCAATAGGATCAATAATGCTCTTTTTCTTCACCCAGATACAGAGACATCTGTTTTTTGGCATTTTCCTCAAAGGCGGCGAGGCGACGGTTGGTGAACACCCAGAACAGGAACACCAAAATAACACGAAACGTGTTCAGCTCCCGCACAGAAAGGGGCAACACGTAGATCACCGTCTGTACCAAAGCATACAGAACGAACAACCAATAGGTGGCGCCGCCCAGGTACACGTTGCCGCAACGGACGGAGGCGGAAAGGTCATCCAAACGGTGAGAGAAGGTAAGCCAGGTATAGAACAGCAAGCAGGTACCCACCAGCATAATCCCGGTAGAAATCAACTCCACGCTGATCTCCAATTCACCGAAGGCGCGAAGATCCCACACCGTGAAATAACGGCGGTAAAGCTCTGCCAACAGAAACCATACACCGCTTGCAAGGAACAGCCATGCGGAAATACGAAAATGCTTTTCTTTACCGAAGCCGTTTAAAAACAAGCAACCAACGGCAAAGCACAGCGGGAAGGCACAGATCGGCATAAAACGGAAGCCTTCCACATGAAGATCAAGCAAAAACAGAAGTCCGATGGCGAAGAAGATCCTTGCCATATGAAGATGGGAGAAACGACGCTTCATCACCCGCACGGGGTCTTCTGCGGCAAGAGATCCTGCCTCGGCGAAAACACGGCTTCCCACAACCCGTTTGACATAGGGCAAATAGGAGACCAGCCAAACTACGGCGGCAATGATCACAAATACGGACAGCAAAAGGTTCAGCAGATCCTTGGCAGCAGCAAGCTCCACGCAAAGGATATAAAGATCGTCGTCTATAATCTCACCATACTGCACCATCCAATCGGGGATGGCGGTAAGCTGGGGAAGCAGGGTTGCGATCCCCCGCACCCAAAGGAACATACAGGAGAGGAATTTCACGTTTTCCGTTTTGAGATACATCTCATCATTCCCTGCAGAACGGGAAAGCTGATCCGCCCCACGGAAAAAGCGGGAGAAGAACAACGTGCCGCACCAGATCTCCCCCACCGTGGCAACAGTGACTGCCAGCATGGTGTCGGTGGGGATCTCAGAGCCTTGCAGAGGCGACCAAAGCAGGGATTTTCCCAATTGAATTGCCATGAGGTAAAGAGCCTGCTTGCGGGCAAAGAACAGCTCCTCGTTTTCCTCGGAAAGGGTTCTCAATCCAAACCAGATCATCACCCATCCCAGCAGATCGGGCAGGATATCGCTGATACCCCAAACCGGATTTACCAAAAGAAGGGTGCCCGCAATCAGCAAAAAAACGGGTAGCTTTTGCTCTGTGAATCGTTTGGTTACGGTCATGGGCTTTTTCCTTTCCATAGATTTACTTACGTTTTTTGAATTTTTCCGCGTCTCTTGCTTTCTTTTCCTGCACCGTACGGTTATGCTCTGCCACCAATTCCTTATCCTTTTCGTATTGCTCTGCGCTGGTAATCAGCACCAAGCAGGTATGGGTAAAGAACAGATTCATAAACAAAACCACGTAGTAGGCAACTGCGGCAAAGGCGGTGACGCGACCATCCACGATTTCTCCGCAAATAACCATGGAGAGAGCCACTGCCAAAAACAAAGCGGAAAAATACAGTTGGCGGTTTGCGGAGCCCTTCAGCTTATCGTGGTTATTTGCAACAGCGATTTTCCGCACACCGGTGCATTGGTAAAACAGCATGAAGAACCACGCAATAAAGAACAGAAGATAAGTTCCCAGATTCAGCCAGGGGAATGCCGCCGACGGCTTTTCGCTCACACCCAGGATGGGGAGAAATACGTCCAGCATGACGAATATCCCGCGGGGAAGCATGAACAGCGCGGACACGGAAGCATACAGGAAGGAACGCTCCAGGCGAGAAGCCAGGAAGAAGCCGTAGGCCAGCAGAGGGGCGGCTATGATCCCCATTCCGGCAGAATGAAGCAACAAAAAGCAATAGCCTAAAAAGGCAATTCCAAAGCCCATGGGTTATTCCGCCTTTCCTGTGCTGATAGATCCGCAGCACTTCTTGTATTTCTTACCGGAGCCGCAAGGGCAAGGATCGTTGGGGCCTGCTTTTTTGTCCTTACGGGCGGTGACGATGGGTTTCTTGGGGGTGTTTTGCGCAGGAACACCGCCGCCGGTGGCATTGGTCGCCACGGTCTGTTTGCGGACGGCTTGCTCGCGGCGCACCACGGAAAGCACCATGCGTACAGTACCTGCGCGGATGTCACGCACCATAGATTCGAACATTTCGCCGCTGGCGATCTTGTATTCGGTGACAGGATTTCTCTGGGCGTATGCGTTCAGCCCGATGCTTCCCTTCAAATCATCAGCCTCGTCGATATAATCCATCCAATTGCGGTCCACGTTGCGAAGCAACAGAGAACGCTCCACCTCACGGAAGACCTCGGGGGTAAAGGTCTCTTCCTGCGCTTGATACTTGGCAAAAGCAAGCTCCTGCAAGCTGTCGCAGAGGGTCTCGCGAGAAAGAGAATCCAGATCGGATTGTGCAAAATCCAGCTGATCCGTCAAGCCCACAAGAGGGCCGAACTCCTTTTTCAGAGCCTCGAAATCCCATTCGTCGGGAACGTCGGACATGGTTGCGGCTCCCACCGCGTCCTCGATATAGTGCTCGATCATACCTTTGATGGTCTCGGACAAGTTGCCGTCTGCCAATACGTCTCTTCGCTGGCGGTAGATGATCTCGCGCTGTTGGTTCATAATATCGTCGTATGCAATGACGTTCTTACGGCGCTCAAAGTTCATACCCTCGATACGCTTCTGGGCGGATTCGATGGAGCCGGAGAGGATCTTGGCGTCGATGGGCTGATCCTCAGGCATCTTCAAAGCGTCGATGATGCCGATGATACGGTCTGCACCGAAGAGGCGCATAAGATCGTCCTCCATGGCGATGAAGAAACAGCTTTCGCCGGGGTCACCCTGTCTGCCCGCACGTCCGCGGAGCTGGTTATCGATACGACGGCTTTCGTGGCGTTCCGTACCCAGAATGAACAGACCGCCTGCGGCGCGTACCTTTTCCGCTTCCTTTTCGATTTCGGGGAGGAAGGATTCCTTCAACTCTGCAAAGCGCTTTCTTGCGGCGATGATCTCTGCGTCATCGGTATTGCCGTAGCTGTCCGCCTCGGCAATCAGCTCCTCGGGGAACTCCTCCTTGCGCATCTGCTGTTTTGCCAAGAAGTCTGCGTTGCCGCCCAGCATAATGTCGGTACCGCGCCCCCCCATATTGGTGGCGATGGTGACGGCGCCCGCCTTACCTGCCTGGGCGATGATCTCCGCTTCCTTGTCGTGATATTTTGCATTCAGCACTCTGTGGGGAATGCCGCACTTCTTCAGAATGGAGGAAAGGGATTCACTCTTTTCCACGGAGACGGTACCCACCAGAACGGGCTGTCCCTTTTCGTAGCAGGTTCGAATGCGATCCACGATGGCGGTATACTTGCCTCTGATACTCTTATATACCAAGTCGTTGTGATCCACACGGATCATAGGCTTGTTGGTGGGAACCTCCACCACGTCCAGCATATAAATTTCACGGAACTCGTCTTCCTCGGTCATGGCGGTACCCGTCATACCGGAAAGCTTATCGTACATACGGAAATAGTTCTGGAAGGTGATGGTGGCAAGGGTCTTGTTTTCCTTTTCTACCTCTACCCCTTCCTTTGCCTCAATGGCTTGGTGCAGACCGTTGGAATACCGTCTGCCGGGCATGATACGGCCGGTGAAGGAGTCTACAATCAGTACCTTTCCGTCCTTGAGCACGTAGTCTACGTCCAACTGCATAACCCCTCTGGCACGGAGGGCGTTGTTGATGTAGTGCATAAGCTCGTTGTTTTCGGCTTCACCGAGGTTTTCCACGTGGAAATGGCTTTCCGCCTTGCGGACACCGTTGGCGGTAAGGGCAACGGATTTTGCCTTTTCGTCTACGATGTAGTCCTCCGCAACCTCTTCGTCGCTTTGCTTGCGGTCAACCTCCTTGATGCGCAAACATTTGAGACGGCGGACGAACTCGTCTGCCTTTTTGTACATATCCGCAGACTCCTCACCGGGGCCGGAGATGATCAGCGGGGTACGCGCCTCGTCGATGAGGATGCTGTCCACCTCGTCAACGATGGCAAAGCGGTGACCTCTTTGTACCACTCTGCTTTGGTACACTGCCATATTGTCACGGAGGTAGTCAAAGCCGAACTCGTTGTTGGTGCCGTAAGTAATATCGGCAAGGTAAGCTTCCTTCTTTTTGTCGTGGGGAACCTCATGGGTCACCAAGCCCACGGTCATGCCCAGGAAACGGAAGATGTTGCCGTTCCACTCGCTGTCACGCTTGGCAAGGTAATCGTTAACGGTGACGATATGTACGCCCTTGCCCTCCAGAGCGTTGAGATATGCGGGCATGGTTTCCGTCAGGGTCTTACCCTCACCGGTACGCATTTCCGCAATTCTGCCCTGATGAATAAGGATACCGCCCAGCACCTGCACAAAGTAGGGTCGCTTGCCAAGCACGCGCCAAGCAGCCTCCCGTACCACGGCGAAGGCATCGGGAAGAAGATCGTCCAACGTCTTCCCGTTCTCCAGCTGATTGCGGAAGTAAGGAGTCATTTCCTTGAGCTGTTCATCGGACATGGCGGCGTATTTTTCAGCCAACTCCTCCACCTTATTCGCAAGGGGGGTGATGGCCTTGATCTGTTTTTCGCTGTAAGATTTAAAAAATCTGGAAAAAATACCCATAAAAACGGCTTCCTTTTCTCTCGATACATTTGATTTCATACTATCATATCACATTTTTGAAAAAAAGTATAGCACTTTTTGTAAAAATAATTGCATTTTGGTAAAGAAAGTTATATAATAACCGTAATATACTTGTTTTTGAAAGTGAAAACGGCTATGCATCACATCAACGTCGTACTTTTAGAGCCGGAGATTCCCCAAAACACGGGGAACATCTCCCGCACCTGTGCCGCCACCCACTGCTCTTTGCATCTCATCAAGCCATTGGGATATTCCTTGGATGACCGCTATATGAAGCGGGCAGGGCTGGATTATTGGCAGCATTTGGATCTGCATATTTACGAGAACATCGGGGAGTTCTACGAAAAGAACCCCGGTGCGGTTTGCTATTATTTCACCACTAAGGCCTCTGCCTGCTATACCGACCCGATTTACCCCGAGGACGTGTTTTTGGTATTCGGCAAGGAGACCAAGGGTTTGCCCGAGGAGCTTTTGAAGGAGCATAGGGACACCTGCGTACGGATCCCCATGTGGCAGGAATTGAGAAGCTTGAATCTTTCCAACTCCGTGGCAGTGGCGGTCTACGAGGTGTTGCGGCAACGCTCCTTCGGGGAATTGAACACCCAAGGAAAGCTCCACACGGGAGAAAGCTTATGAGAACGGTTGCGGCTATATCTACCCCTTACGGAAAAGGCGGCGTTGCGCTCATCCGCATCACGGGAGACGAAGCGGTTTCCATTGCCGAAAAGGTAGCCGTTCGTACCGGGAACGGCACTCTGTCCTCCGCGCCCTCCGCTACGGCGGTACGGGTGACCTTTGAGGACGGCGGTGTTCCCTTCGACGACGGGCTTGCCACCGTGTTCCGCGCTCCCCGTTCCTTTACCGGGGAGGACGTAGTGGAGCTGTGCTGTCATGGCGGTATTTTGGTGACTCAAAAGCTTTTGGGAGCTGTCTTTACCGCAGGCGCTTTCCCCGCAGGCCCCGGTGAATTCACCCGACGCGCTTTTCAAAACGGGAAGCTATCCCTCTCCCAAGCGGAGGCTGTTGGGGGGCTTATCGATGCAAAAAGCGAGAAATATCTCACCGTTTCCCTGCTCCAGTGCAAGGGGGCGCTTTCCGAAAAGCTGCAGAGCTTGTGCGGCAGGCTTCGGTTTTTGATGGCATCGGTGTACGCCTATATCGATTATCCCGATGAGGATATGACCGACGTTACCGTGGAGGAAATGCGGGAGCGTTTGGTTTCTTTGTTGAAGGAAGTACAGACCCTTTGCGACAGCCACGCCTACGGTAAAGCCATCAGTGAAGGGATTCCCGTTTGCATTCTTGGCAAGCCAAACACAGGCAAGAGCGCACTTCTTAACGCCTTGGCCAAGGAAGACCGCGCCATCGTTACTGCGATCCCCGGTACCACCAGAGACGTGGTGAAGGAACAGGTACGGCTGGGAGACCTGCTGTTGAACCTTTCCGACACCGCCGGGATCCGTGACAGTGATGACGTGGTGGAGCAGATCGGCATTCAGCGAAGCGTACGCTCCTTGGAGGAAGCGGAGCTGGTGTTGGCGGTATTTGACGGTTCCCGTCCCTTGGAGGATGAGGACCTGGAGGTTCTGCGGTTGATCCGTGACCACGGCAAAGAGGAGCAGACGGTTTATCTTTTGAACAAATCGGATCTAAAGGAAGATCCTTCCATACGCACTTCCCTGCCCAAGGAGCCGGTGGTGATCTCCGCTTTGGAAAAGGCGGGTTTGGATAGCTTGGAAGCTGCCGTAAAGGAACGGTTTGTCCATTCCGAGGCGGAAGCTCTTGGGGAGATCGTGGTAGGTGCAAGGCAGTTCGCCGCGCTCACCAAAGCAAAAGGACATTTGGCTGATGCCTTGAACACCTTGGAGGGCTTCTCTCAGGATATGGCAGGGCTTGACATGGAGCATGCTCTGCAGGCTCTTGAAGAAGTGGACGGCAAAACCGCCTCCGATGAAATTGTAAGTGAGATATTCTCCCACTTCTGCGTGGGGAAATAATGGTTGGTTATGAAATTTTACGAAGCTGAACAATTGGATATTGCGGTGATCGGCGCAGGACACGCAGGCATCGAAGCCGCTCTTGCTGCAGCTCGCATGGGCTTGCGGACAGCGCTGTTTACCCTGACCTTGGATCTGGTGGGCAATATGCCCTGCAACCCCTCCATCGGCGGAACGGGCAAGGGACATCTGGTTTTTGAGATCGACGCACTGGGCGGCGAAATGGGCAAGGCCGCAAACGCGGTGATGCTCCAAAGCCGTATGCTCAACGCCTCTAAAGGCCCTGCGGTACATTCCTTGAGAATGCAATCCGACCGTGTTGCCTACCGCAACTACATGAAGCGAGTATTGGAGGAGACGGAAAACCTCACCCTCATCCAAGCAGAGATCACCGCCATCCGTCATGAAAACGGAGGTGTTACCGGTGTGGAAACCGCCTTCGGAGCATTTTATCCCGCTAAGTGTGTGATCATTTCCACGGGGACCTCCTTGAACGGGCGTATTTTTGTGGGCGAAGCCGCTTGCGATGCAGGACCTGACAACACCGTACCCGCCAAGGCATTGACGGAAAGTCTTTTGGAGATGGGGGTAAAGCTCACCCGCTTCAAGACGGGAACGCCCCCCAGAATTCACGCAGACAGCATCGATTACGCTAAGCTGGAGTTGCAGGAGGGGGACGAAAATCCCGTTCTCTTCGGGTCGGACGCCCCTGCGGAAAACCGCTTGCCCTGCTACATCACCTATACCAACGAAGAGACCCATCGGATCATCCGTGAGAATTTCCACCGCTCCCCCTTGTATTCGGGAGAGATCGTGGGAACAGGCCCTCGCTATTGCCCCAGCATTGAGACGAAGATCGAACGGTTTCCCGATAAGGAACGGCATCAGATCTTTGTAGAGCCCATGGGCTTGGACACCAAGGAGGTTTATCTCCAAGGTCTTTCCTCCTCCTTGCCGGAGGAGGTGCAAAAGGCCTTTGTCCGTACCATCCGTGGCTTGGAGAACTGTGTGTTTATGCGCACCGGCTACGCCATTGAATACGATTGCTGTGATCCCACCCAATTAAAGCCCACCATGGAATTCAAGCACATACGCGGCCTGTTCGGCGCGGGGCAATTCAACGGCACCTCCGGTTACGAAGAAGCCGCCGCCCAGGGCTTGATTGCAGGCATCAACGCCGCCTTGCTTTGCAAGGGGGAACAAGAGTTGACCCTTTCTCGCAGTGAAAGCTATATCGGCACTATGATCGATGACATTACGGTGAAGGGTACTGACGAGCCATACCGCGTGATGACCTCCCGCAGTGAATACCGTTTGCTGCTCAGGCAGGACAACGCAAAGGAGCGCCTGATCGGCTACGGCAGACGAGTTGGCTTGGTGGACGACGAGGCATATCAAGCGTTCTTGGATGAGGACGAGCAGAAGAAGCAGGAGATCCTGCGGCTTTCCCACAGCCATCTGCCCGCTTCCGAGGAATTGAACAAGCTTCTGGAGGAACGGGGCTACGCTCCTGCGGCAGGAGGCTTGAACAAGGCGGATTTCTTACGCCGCCCCTTCTTAACTCTGGAGGATCTTTACACCCTGGAGGGCGGAGAACATACCTTGCCGCCTTCCGTAAGAAGACGGGTAGAGGTGGAGCTGAAATACGAAGGCTACATCAAACGCCAGCTGGAGGAAGTGAAACGGTTTGCCAAGATGGAGGAAAAGCAGATCCCCGGGGACTTGGATTTCCACGCCATCGGCGGGCTTCGCTTGGAGGCGCGGCAAAAGCTTTCGGATCTGCGCCCCGATACGGTGGGCAAGGCATCCCGCATTCCCGGGGTTTCCCCTGCGGATATTTCGGTGCTGTTGGTAGCACTGGCACAGAGAGGTCAACATGACGAAGCTTAACGAATTGACAAGACAATACATTCCCGATCTGACGGAAGAACAATATGCCAGACTGGACGTGATCGGAGAGCGTTTGGTGGAGGTGAACCAAAGCCTGAACCTCACCGCATTGACCGCCCCCGAGGAAGTGGCGCTGTTGCATTTTTACGATTCCTTGACCATTTTAAAGACGGGGCTGTTTGACGGAGACTTTTCCGTTTTGGACGTGGGGTGCGGCGGGGGCTTCCCTTCCCTGCCCTTGGCAGCCTGCACGGATTGCAGGGTGACCTCCAACGACGCTACGGCAAAGAAGCTGAACTTTGTGGTGGAGACAGCAAAGTCCGCCGGTATGGAGATCACTCCCCTTTGCGGAAGAGCGGAGGAACTGGGCAAGGAAAAGGCTTACCGCGAGCAGTTTGATCGCGTGGTTTCCCGCGGGGTGGCGCGGATGTCCGTGCTTTGTGAGTGGTGTATGCCCTTCGTGAAGGTGGGCGGATACTTTGTTGCCATGAAGGGCAACCGCGGCAGAGAGGAGCTTGAAGAAGCCATGAACGCCGTTGCTGTCCTGGGCGGTGAGGTAGCGGCAGTTCTGGACGCGCCCATTCCCGTGTTCGGAAGAGATCACACCCTGCTGGTGATCAAAAAGGTTGCCGAGACGGACGGGAAGTACCCCCGCCCCAACGGCAAGATCATGAAGAAGCCGTTGTGATAGGGGATGCGCTTAAACCTTTTTCTTTCGGAAAAGAAAAAGGTTTAAGAATCCAAAAAGAAACTTAGTGCCGAAAACTGGCGTTTTCGGGGGGAGAGGAAAAGATGGAACTGAGAGATAAAAATGGGTTGACGGAAGCGGAATTTTTGGCACAATACGATGCTTCTAAGTTTGAGCGCCCTTCCGTGACGGTGGATATTGTTTTGTTCCGTGGGGACAGCGTTTTGCTCATCCGCAGGGCGGGGCATCCTTCCATCGGGAAGCTGGCTCTCCCCGGCGGGTTCGTAGATCCCAATGAGACGGTGGAAACAGCCGCACGTCGGGAGCTTTGGGAGGAGACCCACGTAAAGGATATTTTCTGCAAGCAGTTACCCGTGCAATCCAAGCCCGACAGAGACCCCCGCACACGGATCATCACCGTGCCCTTTTTGGCTTGCATGGTAGATGAAAGCCAAGAAGCCAAGGCGGACGACGATGCCAGCGAGGCAAATTTCTGGAACGTTTCTGCAAAGTACGAGGAAAGCCGCATAATCTTTACCCTGCGGTATAAGGAAGAAATTGTGTCCTTCACCGTGGAGCGTTATCACGAAGAAGGGATGTTCCCCGAGGTGTACTCCTACCGCGTGGTCGGCGGCGAAACCCTTGCAGGAGATCACTGCGAGATCTTGGCAAGAGCATGGGAGGAAAAGAAAAATCGAAAGATTTGATTTTCTTCTTGACAAATGCTGTTTGTTTGGATATAATAGACAAGTCAGTTAGGGGTATCGCCAAGCGGCAAGGCAAAGGACTTTGACTCCTTCATCGATGGTTCGATTCCATCTACCCCTGCCAGAAAAAAGCTCGTTCGAAAGAACGAGCTTTTTTCAACGAAATTTGCCCTTCGGGCAAGTGAAATAGCTGCGCTGTGAAATATTTGCTTCGCAAATGTGAAATATTCGCTGACGCGAATGTGGGCAAATTTCATTTCACATTGCGACCAAATCGTTGCGAAGCAACGGTGAGCAATATTTCACAATGTGCGATAGCACATTATTTCACATTCGGCCGGGGCCGAATATTTCACTCTTTTCTCCCCACAGAACCAAACCCACGGACAGATTCGAACCGCCACACCGTAGGGGACGACCTCCCGGGCGTCCCGAACAAATTCGTACAAACGGGTCGCCGAGGACGTCGACCCCTACAATTCAAAAATTATTTGCAAAGCCATAGATGCAACGGGATTTTGGACAGATTCGGACTTGCGAAACACTTGAAATGTTTACAAAATTGTGGTATAATAAAGAAAAAAGCAAGGAGATAACTACCATGACACCAAAAGAACAATGCGAAGTATTGTTAGATAAATTACTCCCGTTTGCAGAAGATCAAATGAAAAAACATCGTGAATTCTATCCCTTTGCCGCCGTTATGCTTATGGATGATTCTGTAGAATTGACAGGTAGCTATGACGGCAATGAACATCCCAAATCCAAAGACGTTCTTGCTGACTTAATTCAGATCCACAAGCAGCTGGCTACCGAAGGAAAAATCAAAGCAAGTGGCATCGTTTGGAATGCAGGTATAGCCTCCGCAGACGGCAAGCCCACTGATGCTATTATCGTAAGTTTGGAACATAAAGACGATTATTCTGTTATTGTTGGCGAACCTTATAAAATCGTTTTTTTCAAAAAAATTACTTTCGGGAACTTGTTTGCAATGGAAGGAAAACACGATATTTTCTAAGCGTACGTAGGCCTCGTTTGCAAGCATGGCGTTGTGCCCCGGAAGATAGCGGTCAAGTGCACCCCCCATCTTCGCCAAGGGGTTATTGTACCCTATGCAAAATCAGCGTGCGTCTAAATCGGCTTAACACGGTATTTGCATCTAAATCGGACACACATCACAGAAAAAAGCACGCGCAAGCGTGCTTTTTTCAACGAAATTTGCCCTTCGGGCAAGTGAAATAGCT
>JAZKZH010000025.1:0-20887 GCA_045612545.1 Eubacteriales bacterium | reverse complement strand
GGAACAAGCCCGTATGCTTAAAGCCCATGGGGGAGAGAAGGAATTTCAAATCTCCGTAAGAGACAGTCCATTCCTCGGGGATCTCCTTCTTTACCCATTCGCCGCCGCCCTTGTTGCTGCGGCGGTAAATGCCTCCGGCTTTTTTCCATTCCGGAGATTTTTTGTCTCCGCCCCAAATGATCTGGGGGTCGGGACGAATGAGGATATGCTCTCCCCATTTTTCCAGCCGTTCGCCGTCGGCGGCGTCCAGCAAAGTATAGTCTTTCCAATTCTCTGCAACAAACATTAGGCTTCCTCGTTTTCAAAGGTCATTTGTTCTGCCCCGCCGTAGGGTTGCTCGGGGTAAGGCACTCCGATGTGGCGGTAAGCCCCCGCCGTGGCCATTCTGCCGCGGGGGGTGCGGTTCAAGAAGCCCAACTGCATGAGATAGGGCTCGTAAACGTCTTCGATGGTCACTGCCGCTTCCCCGGTGACCGCCGCCAAGGTCTCCAGACCTACGGGGCCGCCGCCGAAGTGGCGGACGATGGCATCCAGCATTTTGCGGTCAACCGCGTCCAGGCCAAGCTCATCCACCTCCATGGCACGCAATGCCACGTCGGCAATCTCCTTGTCGATGGTACCGTTCCCCTTGACTGCCGCAAAATCCCGCACACGCTTCAGGAAGCGGTTTGCGATACGGGGTGTGCCTCTGGAACGCTTGGCGATCTCCAAAGCGCCTTCGGGAAGGATGGGTGTCTCCAAAATGCCGGAGGAACGGGTGACGATCCTGGCCAGCTCCTCCGGAGGATACAGCTCCAAGCGGAAGGTCATGCCGAAGCGGTCGCGGAGGGGGGCGGACAATTGCCCTGCTCTTGTGGTGGCACCGATGAGGGTAAAGGGCTTCAAGGGAATACGGATAGAACGGGCGGAGGGTCCCTTGCCCATCATCAGGTCAAGGCAGTAGTCCTCCATGGCGGGATACAGTACCTCCTCCACCTGCTTGGGGAGGCGGTGGATCTCGTCGATAAACAAAATATCGTTTCGCTCCAGGGTGGTGAGCAATGCCGCCAGATCTCCCGCCTTAGCAATGGCAGGGCCGGAGGTGATCTTCAAATTGACCCCCAGCTCCGAAGCAATGATGCAGGAGAGGGTGGTCTTGCCCAGGCCGGGAGGGCCGAAGAGCAGTACGTGATCCAAGGCCTCTTGCCTTGCGGTAGCGGCTTGGATATAGATCTCCAGATTGGCTTTTAATTTTTCCTGTCCTACGTATTCCGATAAGGTCTTCGGGCGCAGAGAAAGCTCTGTTTCCGTGTCCTCACTGATGTATTCCGAGGCGGTGAAGCGATTTTCAAAATCGAAGTCATCGTTCCCGTAGGTGGGCACTTTCGTATTGATAGGCATGGCAAATTACCGTTCCTTGTTGGCTTATCGTTTGGAGGCGAGGATCCGCAGGGTCTCTGCGATCATTTCCTCCAGGGGGAGAGAGGGGCTGATGGAGCGCATGGCCTCCCGAATCTGCTCCCGGGAGAAGCCGTACAGCGTCAGGGTGTCGATGACCTGAGAGGCGTTTGCCCCGCCGCTGACACCGGGGATGTCCGAGGTGACGGGCAGGCCGTCTGCCACCTTGTCCTTCAATTCCAAAATCACCCTCTGGGCGGTTTTGTTCCCCACGCCGGGGGCGCGGGCAATGGCCTTGTAATCCCCGTCTGCGCAGGCGCGGATAAATTCCTCTATGGTCAATACCGAAAGAATGGCTCCCGCACCCTTCGGCCCTATGCCGGACACGGAGATCAGCTTGCGGAACAGCTCCAATTCTTCCTCCGTGGCAAAGCCGTAAAGATCTGCCGCATCCTCCCGCAGAGCCAGATGGGTGTAAAGCAAGGCTTCCTTCTTCAGCTTGGTGGAAAGGGCCGCGAAGGTGGAGGCGGGGATGTTCAGCTTGTAGCCTACGCCGCCGCAATCCAATACGGCAAATTCATTTTGCAGGACGGTCAACGTCCCTCTCAGATAGTAAAACATAGCGATGAACCTTTCATAGCCCGTTGTTGCAGGCGGTGGTTAGATTCCAAAAAACGATCCGTTACGGAGCTTCCTTTTGTAGCCCGCTGTTGCGGGCGGTCGCTTTGGATTTTGCGGACGAAGCCGCAAAATCGTGTACTGAAAACGATCCGTTTTCAGTACCTGTGCATGGCGGAGCTGCCATGGCAGATGGCAATGGCGATGGCGTCCGCCGCGTCGTCCGGCTTGGGGGTCTCCTTCATGTGCAGGTACTGCCGTACCATGTACATCACTTGCTGCTTTTCCGCCCTGCCGTAGCCCACCACTGCGGATTTTACCTGCAGGGGTGTGTATTCGTAGATGGGCAGACGGGCTTTGTTGGCGGCAAGCAGGATCACGCCTCTTGCCTGCGCTACGTCCACCGCGGTCTTCTGGTTGTTGTTGAAGAATAGCTCCTCGATGGACATGCAATCCGGGCGATGGCGGGCGATCAGCTCTGCCATGCCGTCGTAAATTTCCGAAAGACGGTCCTCCAAAAGGGTATGGGCAGGGGTGGTGATACAGCCGTATTCCAGACAGCGAAAATTTCCGCTGACGCACTCTACCACGCCGTAGCCCACGATGGCTACGCCGGGGTCGATGCCCAAAATGACCATGATGCACCTCCCGAAAAAACCAAGCGTTTTCAATCAGGGCAAAATACCCCCTATAATTATGCTATTATATCATATAATGATAGTTTCGTCAAGAAGAAAGGTCGGAAAAATGCCGTATATTTTTTGAATTTTTTGCTTTCTTTTCTTCGATTTTTCCGTGTGCGGAAGGGGTGGCAAAAAAATGTCTTGACAAAGCGCGAGAAGTGTGGCATAATATGTCGGATTGCAAAGAAGAGGCGATCAATCAAAAAGGAGACATGGACCATGTTGATTTTCAAACGGACGGTATCACTGCTTTTGGCTTTTGCGCTGATGATTTCCACCGTGTTGGCTTGCGGCTTGACCGCTTCCGCGGGGGTGTTCATCCTTAAGGCAGAGGAAGCCGATGGCAGCGACTACACCAAGTGTCCGGAGCTTGCAGCCGCATTGGATGCGATTTTTGCCGGAGACATCGATATGTACACCAACTACACGTGTACCAAGGAGAAGGAAGCGGCCCTGGGCTCTTCCCATCTCACAGACAAAAATCAATATTACATCATCTGCACCGCTAACGAAAAGGTACTCTCCGGCTGGCAGTGCTACATCTATGCCCAGGCGGTATATAACAAGCTTTTCGGCGAGTTCGTTTATCACGGCGACCATGAGTTTTTGTATTCTGAGGTGGTGATCGGCGGGGGCGGCAAGACGGTTTCTTACGAGGAATTTAAGGCGGCCGGCGTTCGTTGCGGCGCGTATATGCGTACCACCGCCAACAAGGACGGCTCCTACAACAGCTCCTACGCCCATTCTCTTATCATCCTTTCCTATGATGAGGAGACCATTTCCTACGTGGACGGCAACTCCAACGGCAGAGGATTGGTGCGGATCAACACCCGTACCTGGGAGGAGTTCAATGAAGTGACCCTTACCGGCAAAAGCCGCCGCGTGAATCATATCGTTCAGCCCACGGCAGAGTATTACGAGAGCTTGTATCCCACCCCCGAGGAGAAGGAATTGGACATCGGAGACCTGAACGGCAACGGCGAGCTGGACGCAGTGGATTATATGCTGCTCAAGCGGTATGTGCTGGGGACTTGCAAGCTGTCCGACGCGCAAAAGAAGGCCGCAGACGTGAGCGGGGACGGCAAGGTGAATTCTTTGGATTACGCCATGGTGAAGCGCCACGTGCTGAAGCGGTATCAGATCCGCTAAAAACCGAATATCTAAAACGCTTCGGGCTTTTCCGAGGCGTTTTTTCGCTTCTGTTTGTCCTTTTGGGCAATGAAATAACCGCAAGGACAAACATTTATCCTTGCTTTTGCAAAAAAATGCGGTATAATGAGAGTGAAATCGGAAAGGGGCGGGAAGCTATGGAGCACGTAACCATCGGAAGGAAATTCGGAGAAGGAAAGATCGCTTATGCGGAATGTACGGCGAACGGGGATCTTTCCCGGGCGGAGATCAAAGGAAAAAGCTTTCTTTTGGTGTGCCTTGCGGAGGGCGAGCTTCGCTTTTCTGCGGGAGAAAAAAGCCATACCGCAAAAGCCCCCTGCTTTTTGTGCTTCGACGAGAGGGAGGAGCCTGTATTCAACCCTGCCGACGGGGCGCGGTATGCCTGCGTTTGGTTCCACCCCATGTTTTTGAACGTGAATATGACCTTTTCCCGCATCCGTTCGGCGGAATACAAGGACATGGCTTCCGTTCACGATCTGTTCCTGCTGAGGCCTTTTTTGGACGGAGGATACGTGATCCCCTGCGACGGGGAACGGATGGCTGTCGCAGAGCATTTCTGCCACTGTATGGAGCGTGAGCTGACGGAGCAGCGGGATTGGTATTGGTCCTGCCGCGCCCGAAGCTATTTTATGGAGTTGCTCATTTCGCTGGAACGGGTATACGCAGGGGTGGGGTATCCCATGATCGCCAACGAACCCTATGGGGAAACGGCGGAAAAGAGAGACCTTGCGGGGGATGCGGTGCTTTATCTGGAGGGACGGTATGCCGAGGATCTATCACTGCAGGACGTTTGCAATCATCTGGAGGTCAGCCGTTCCGCTTTGACCGCCGCCTTCCGCAAGGAATTGCATACCACGGTGATGGAATACCTTACGGATTTTCGGCTGAAGGTGGCGAAGAAGCACCTCGCCTTCACCGAGATCCCGCCCAAGGAGATCGCCATGCGGTGCGGCTTCAAAACGGTACAGCATTTCGCGAGAGTGTTCAAAAAGCACACGGGACAGACCCCCGGGGAGTTCCGCAAAAACGCACTGCAAAAAAGAAGGGACGAGATCAAATGAAAAGAATTTTTGCCATGGCTTTATGCCTTTTGCTGCTGGTAACGGCGGTGCCCTTCCGGGCGGAGGCAGCAGGGTATGAGGAGGAAGGAGACTTTCTCTACACGGTAAGCAACGGGCAGGCTCAATTGCGTTTATATCAAGGAAACGATAAGATCGTAGAGGTACCCGCCGAGTTGGGCGGCTGTTCGGTGGTCAGAATTGACACCTATGCCTTCAAGGAATCTTCCGCGGAGGAGATCATCCTGCCGGAAGGGATCACCGATATTGGTGCCCAAGCCTTTGAGGATTGCGCTTCCTTGAAGAAGATCAACCTTCCCGAAGGGCTTTTGGACATCGGCATGGGGGCGTTTATCCGTTGCAGTGCTTTGGAAGAGCTGGTTTTTCCCTCCACCTTACGGTCTGTGGGCATGAGCGCCTTTCAGAAATGCGCTTCCTTGGAAGAGGTGGTGCTTCCCGAGGGGCTTTTATACCTGCAGTCCGGCGCTTTTCTCGGATGCACGGGGCTGCGAAAGGTCGTTTTGCCCTCCACCCTGCAGCTTCGGCTGACGGACAGCAGTTTGTTCCAGAACTGTACCGCTTTGGAAGAAGTGATCCTGTCGGAAGGGTTCACCTTGATACCCTCCGCCGCGTTTGCGGGCTGTACTTCTTTGGCGAAGGTGGAGCTTCCCTCCACCCTGACCCGCATTGACACCCTTGCTTTTGAAAACTGTATTTCTTTGAATCGCCTGACGCTTCCCGCTTCCTTGTCCACCGTGGGAGGGGGCATCCTGTCGGGGTGCGGCGATGTGGAGCTTGTTCTGGAGCAAGGCTCTCCCTTGACCTATGAAAACGGCGCTTTGTATAACGAAAGCGGCTTTTTGGTATACGCAAGGGGGATGGAAGAGCTTCCTCCCCTGCAAAACGGCATCGAGAGCTATGCTTTTGCCGGTAACACGGTTTTGAAAACCGCCCATATTCCCGCAAGGGTCACGGCGGTGCGTTCTTACGCTTTTCGGAATTGCACAGCCTTGGAGGCGGCTACCGTTCCCTGGTCTGTGGAGGATCTGAACGGCACGTTCTGTGGGTGTGAAAGCCTTTCCTCCGTGAACCTGTACCAGGGACTGGAGATCATCGGGGCGCAGACCTTTGCAGGGTGTAAGAATCTGACGGAGATCCGTCTGCCCGAGGGGCTTTTGACCATCGGCCTCCGTGCTTTTGCGGAGTCGGGGCTGACCTCTGTGTATATTCCCGATACCGTTACCCGGATCGAGCAGGAAGCCTTTCTGGATTGCCCCAACCTGACCCGTATCGAATGCGGTGCATCGGAAAAGCCGAAGGGATGGAGCGACGCTTGGGTACCCGAAGGGGTGGAGATCGTCTGGGGCGTTTCCCGTGATCCCGATCCCGCGTTCTCTTACGGAGAAGAAAACGGCTACCTCTACCGGATCCTGGATGGGGAAGCCATTCTTCTGGGCTACAAGGGGAACGGCAAAGAGCTGACCCTGCCCGCCACCCTTGGAGGCAAGCCCGTGACGGAGATCTGGCAGAACGCCTTCAGTATGCTTGGCGACGTTCGCGGCGAGAGTATGGACAAGGTTGTGATCCCCGAGGGGGTAAAGCGGATCGGCGAAATGGCATTCTTTGAATGCGGTGAGTTGTCCTCCGTGGTGCTTCCCGACAGTCTGGAATTCATTGGCGACGGCGCTTTTAGCGGATGCGCATTGAGAAAAGTGAAGATCCCCTCTTCTGTTGCCGTGATTCCCGCTGATTGCTTCTCCTCCTGCTCTTGGCTGACGCAGGTGGAGATCCCCGAAGGGGTCACCGAGATACACGAGGGTGCCTTTCGCAACAGCTCCTTAAAAACTGTCTCCCTGCCCGCTTCGGTAACGGAGATCCATCCCACTGCTTTTTCACGGCTCCAGTTTTTGACATCCTTTACGGTTTCCTCCGAAAACCCCGTGTACAGCGGGTGGGGAAATTGCTTGCTGAAGGGAGACACCGTGGTGTTGGCAACGGGAGAATTCCCCCAGGAGTTTTCTCTTCCCGAGGGGGTGCGGGTGATCGGAGAAAACGCCTTTGCCTCTGCGGAATATCTGAAATCCGTGATTCTGCCCTCCACTCTGGAGCGGATCGAGAACGGCGCTTTTTCCGCCTGCACCCGTTTGACCTGCACCCGGATCCCCGAGGGCGTGACCTACGTGGGGGACAGAGCGTTTTACAGTACCGAAGCTTTGGCAGAGGTGATCCTGCCGGAAAGCCTGACCCACATCGGAGACTCCGCTTTTGCGGGGGCGGCCTTGACCTCCGTCTACGTGCCCAAGGGCGTGACCTTCATCGGCAGAGAAGCCTTTGCCTACAACGATAACCTGACGGAATTGCTCTTCGGCGCCACGGAAAAGCAGGAGGGTTGGGACGAGACTCTGGCGTACCGTTGCCCCGTGTCGAATTCGGGCAATATGAAGCTTGGTGTGAAAAATCCCTACGCCTCCGAAGACCCCGAAGAGAATGTCAGCGGGGAGACCTCCGGGGAAGTTTCCGCAGAAGCCTCCGAAGAAACGAGCAATACCGTTTCCGCGCCTTCCGCAGAGAAAGCAGCCTTCCCTTGGGGATGGGTACTCCTCGCCGTCTTGGCGGTTGCCGCTGCGGTATTTACGGTGATAAAAAGAAAATAAGAGAGCGGTCGGGTAGGTCATCTGCCCGGCCGTTTTTTGCGTTTTGGCGGAGTGCCTTACAGCCGCCGTAGGCGGTTTGAGCCGCCTCCCTGCGGTGCGGCCGTAAGCTGTTCCGGGAGAGCAGAGTCCCCTTTGCGCTTTTCTTGTTTCCGAGACGTTTTTCGGAAAAGCCGAGGCGTTTTTTCGATTCTATGGAGCAGAAAGCGAATTTTGTTAAGGATTTCCGACGTTTTTCGGCAGAAAAATCGGCTTGTTCCACTTGACAAAGAAACGGGGAAGTAGTATAATGGACAATGCAAAGAAAGATTCTGTCGAACGGCCTCGGTTGCGTGGTCGCTTTTTGTGCGTAACAGGTTGGGCGGCAGAGCCACGGTTATTCAAAAATGTTATGCAGGAGGATAAGCACATGGCACTTACCCAGGAACAAATTGCAAGCAAGACGGAAGACCTGAAGGCTTACATCGCTGCGCACAAGGACATTGACGGCCCTCTTATGCCGATCATGCAGTATGCGCAGGAGTCTTTCAGCTACCTGTCTATGGAAACGATGACGCTCATCGCCGATTCGTTGAACGTCCCCGTTACCGACGTGTACGGTATCGCAACCTTCTACGCGCAGTTCTCTCTCAAACCCAAGGGTGATAACATCATTCAGGTTTGTCAGGGTACCGCCTGCTACGTTAAGGGCGCTGCCGCCGTATTGGACGAGGTGAAGGGCATTCTCGGCATCGAGTCCGGCGAGGTCACCCCGGACGGTAAGTTCTCTATTCAGGACACCCGTTGCCTCGGTTGCTGCGGTCTGGCTCCCGTTATGACCGTCAACTCCGACGTGTACGGCCGTATCACCCCCGACGACGTTAAGGGCATTCTGGAAAAGTATTGATCTTTTCGGATAAAAATTACAGGAAGGGTTTAATTGTATGAATCTTGAACAACTTGCTCAAATTCGTGAAGCAGGCCAGGAAACCGTCAAGCTGCGCCAGGCAACCGGCGTTCCCGGTACCGGCATGCATCACATCATGATCTGCGGCGGTACCGGTTGTACCTCCTCCGGATCCAATAAACTGAAGGAAATTTTCGAGTCCGAGGCACAGCGTCTCGGCATCGGCGATCAGATCAAGGTAGTCATGACCGGATGCTTCGGTCTGTGCGCACTGGGTCCCATCGTGATCGTTTATCCCGAGGGCACCTTCTACAGCCAGGTTCAGGCTGAGGACGTTCCCGAGATCGTGGAAAGCCACCTGAAGGGCGGCGTTCCGGTTGCCCGTCTGGTATATGAAGACATTGGCGACCTGCAGCTGGAGGAAGGCCGTTCCCCCACGCTGTTCGACACCACCTTCTATCATAAGCAGCTCCGTCTGGCGCTCCGTAACTGCGGCGCCATCAACCCCGAGGATATCAACGAGTACATCGCAGTGGAGGGCTATCAGGCTTTGGCCAAGGCGCTCACCGAGATGACTCCCGACGAGGTCATCCAGACCGTGTTGGATTCCGGTTTGCGCGGCAGAGGCGGCGCAGGCTTCCCCACCGGCAGAAAGTGGATGTTCGCAAAGGCTCCCGCACCCAAGAAGTACGTTGTATGTAACGCAGACGAGGGCGACCCCGGCGCGTTCATGGACCGTTCCATTCTGGAGGGCGACCCCCATACCGTTATCGAGGCTATGGCCATCGCAGGCTACGCCATCGGTGCGGACGAGGGCTACGTTTACGTTCGTGCAGAGTATCCTATCGCAGTCAGACGTTTGCAGAAGGCAATCGATCAGGCTCGCGAGGTAGGTCTGCTGGGTAAGAACATTCTGGGTACCGGCTTCAACTTTGATATGCAGATCCGTCTGGGCGCAGGCGCATTCGTCTGCGGCGAGGAGACCGCACTGCTGACCTCCATCGAGGGCAACCGCGGCGAACCCCGTCCCCGTCCTCCCTTCCCTGCAGTGAAGGGTCTGTTCGGCAAGCCCACCGTTATCAACAACGTTGAGACCTATGCCAACATCGCTCAGATCATCCGTAAGGGTGCTGACTGGTTCAAGGCTACCGGCACCGAGACCTCTACCGGCACCAAGGTATTCGCTTTGGGCGGTAAGATCAAGCACACCGGTCTTGTAGAAGTTCCCATGGGCATCACCCTCCGCGAGATCATTTACGATATCGGCGGCGGCATCCCCGGCGGCAAGCAGTTCAAGGCGGCTCAGACCGGCGGTCCCTCCGGCGGCTGTATCCCCGCAATCAACCTGGATACTCCCGTTGATTTCAACTCTCTGATGGCCATCGGTTCTATGATGGGCTCCGGCGGTATGATCATCATGGACGAGGACAACTGTATGGTTGATATCGCCAAGTTCTTCTTGGAGTTCACCGTTGACGAATCCTGCGGTAAGTGTGTTCCCTGCCGTTTGGGTACCAGAAGAATGCTGGACATCCTCACTCGTATCACCAAGGGCGAGGGTCAGGACGGCGATATTGAGAAGCTGGAAGCTCTGGCAGAGGATCTGAGAACCTCCGCACTGTGTGCATTGGGTCAGACCGCTCCCAACCCCGTAGTTTCCACTCTCCGCTATTTCCGCAACGAGTACGAAGCTCACATTTACGAGAAGCGTTGCCCCGCAGGCGCTTGTAAGGCCCTGCTGCAATATACCATCGATCCCGAGAAGTGCAAGGGTTGCTCCCTCTGCGCACGCAAGTGTCCCGCAGGCGCTATCACGGGTGAGATCAAGAAACCCTACACCATCGATCCTGCCAAGTGTATCAAGTGCGGTGTCTGCGAAGAGACCTGTAAGTTTGGCGCGATCAGCAAGAAATAAGGGGAGGAGAAACAGACATGGAAAATATGGTAACTCTGACCATCGACGGTATCCAGGTAACCGTTCCGTCTACTTATACCGTTCTTGATGCCGCAAGAGAAGCAGGCGTCAACATTCCTACTCTTTGCTACCTGAAGGATGTCAACGCCATCGGCGCTTGCCGTATCTGCTTGGTTGAGATCCAGGGCGCAAGAGGTCTGCAGGCAGCCTGCGTTTCCCCCGTTGCCGAGGGCCAGGTGATCTGCACCAACAACGAGAAGCTGAGAAAGTCCAGAAAGACCAACCTTGAGCTGATCCTTTCCAACCACAACCGCGAGTGCACCTCTTGTGTACGCAGCGGCAACTGTGAGCTCCAGGAGCTTTGCCGTGAGTACGGTGTGGACGAATACCGTTTCGACGGTCCTCTTTCCAGCACTATGTACGATGATGTCAGCCCCTCCTTGGTGCGTGACAACTCTAAGTGTATCAACTGCCGTCGTTGCGTTGCGGCTTGTAAGAATATGCAGGGCATTGGCGCCATCGGCGTTTCCGGCAGAGGCTTCAAGGCCGAGGTTGGCTGTATCTACGGCGAAAGCATTGCAGACAGCCCCTGTATTTACTGCGGTCAGTGTATTCTGGCTTGCCCTGTTGGCGCATTGAAGGAAAAGGACAGCATCCGGGACGTATACGCCGCACTTGCCGCAGGCAAGCACGTGGTGGTTCAGCCCGCTCCCGCAGTCCGCGCTACCATCGGCGAAGAATTCGGCTATCCCGTCGGAACCTCCGTCACCGGCAAGTTGGCTACCGCTTTGCGCCGTCTTGGCTTCGCAAAGGTATTTGATACCGACTTTGCGGCAGACCTGACCATTATGGTAGAGGGCACTGAGCTTCTGGGCAGACTCCAGAATGGCGGCGCGCTTCCCATGATCACCTCCTGCTCTCCCGGTTGGATCAACTACTGCGAGACCTTCTATCCCGAATTTATCCCCAACCTGTCTTCCTGCAAGTCTCCCCACGAGATGGAAGGCGCTATGATCAAGACCTATTACGCGGAGAAGGCAGGCATTGATCCCAAGGATATTTACGTTGTTTCCGTTATGCCCTGTACCGCCAAGAAGTACGAGGCTCAGCGTCCCGAGCTGGCCAACGGCGAGCTGAAGGACGTTGACGCAGTTCTCACCGTTCGTGAGCTGGCAAGAATGATCAAGAACGCAGGCATCGACTTCCGTCGTCTGCCCGATGGCGACTTTGATTCTCTCCTCGGCGAGTCCACCGGCGCGGCTGTTATCTTCGGCGCAACCGGCGGCGTTATGGAGGCTGCACTCCGTACCGTTTACGAGAAGGTTACCGGTAAGGTTTTGGATGACGTGAACTTCCTGGCTGTCCGCGGCACCGAGGGCGTTAAGGAAGCCGAGATCGATCTGAACGGCACCAAGATCACCGTAGCTGTTGCCAACGGCACCAAGAATGCGGCTAAGGTTCTGGAGGCTGTGAAGAACGGCGAGAAGAACTATACCTTCATCGAAGTCATGGGCTGTCCCGGCGGCTGCGTATGCGGCGGCGGTACTCCCATCGTCAACGCTACCGAGAAGGCTTACATCGATCTGAAGGCTGAGCGTGCCAAGGCTCTGTACACCGAGGACGCTTCCAAGGCTGTTCGTAAGTCTCACGAGAACCCCGAGATCCTGAAGATCTACGAGGAATTCTTGGGCGAGCCCAACTCTCACAAGGCTCACGAGCTTCTGCATACCCACTACGCTCCTCGTCCCAAGTACAGAAACCACTAATTCTTAAACAAAAAAGTCCGTTCTTTACGCTCCTTCTCATAAGGATGTTTAACACAACATTTGTAGGGGCAGGCGTCCTCGACTGTCCGTAACAATCAAATTTCGGCAGAGAACTTGTTTTCTCTGCCGATTTGTGTTATAATGGAACTAACGAAAAGCCTCGCCCTTTGGGAGAGGTGGCGGCGAAGCCGACGGAGAGGGCTCAACTGTGCGCAAAGAACCCTCTCACTCGCTATCGCGGGAGCTCTCCCAAAGGGAGAGCCTTTGGATGAGCTCGTTTTTCTTTAGGGGTATGGGCTTTGCCCGATGCCGGCGTTGCTTGCAATGCTGTAATACAAAGGCGAAACTGGCGATAAAAAGGAAGGAACGATGGATTTGATTTTTGAATATGTTACATCAGTTATCGAAATGGATAAAACAGATTATGCAGATAAAAAAAGCGTAAGGCAACACAATCGGTTGGCAACAAAGATCAGGGCCATAGCCTGTAAAATAGATTCTATGGATTCAACAACAAAGATGAAGTTTTATGAGTTGTTGTCTCATGAAAATGAATCAGTTCGTTGTTGGGTTGCGCATCATATTTTGGAAGTAATGAATTATGATAATATGTGCAGAGGTAGGGCATTGAAAGTCATATCATATGTTGCCAATAAAAGTTTAGGGAACAAAATGTGGCTTACACAGTGGCTACAAGAGCATCCGTCAGATAGAGAATTATTATGATATTAAAAAATTCCCCGACAGAAAAATCTGTCGGGGTTATCTCTTTGTTTTCTGCGTATCAAAATTGTTTATCCGTAGGGGCGACCATCGCCCGCGGACGTCGGGTGAACGCCCCTACAAAACAAAATCAAACTTCCTTATGAGAAGCAACCATTGCGAACGGGCTTTTTGTTATGGTTATGATCATTCCTTTCGTAGCCCGCTTTCGGCGGGCGCGAAAGCTTTTGTGAGCTAAGCCACAAAATCATGTCAGAAAAAAGGCACTCTTTTTCAAGCTTTTATGCTTCTTCCTCCTCCGGGACGGAGTTCAAGATCACTCGTGTACCGGTGGGAGCAATGCCGCTTTGGGAGTAGACGATCTCCACGATCTGAGAAAGCTCCTCCTCGCTGATCTCCGTAGTGTCCACGATAACACTGCATTGATCGCCGGAGATCACCGCTACGCATTGGGGGATGCCCTTTGCCAAAGCAAGGGTCTCAATATTGGATTCCGCTTCCATGTCCTTCATGATCCGAGAGATCTGTGCAAGGGCATTTTCTTTCTCATCCGGCAATGCGTCGGGGTTGTTTGCAATGCTTTGCAGCACTGCGATGGCATCCTCCCGCACGGCCTCGCGATTCATCACCGTAATGGCCAGCAGGTCGGAAGGATCTGCTCCCGCGGGGGCGTCTGTCGATTCTTCCTTTTCTTGGTTCAGATCCCCCACCAGAACAGAGTTGCCCAGAACCTTGCCGCTTTCCGATTCCGTTCCGTTGGCGGTGCCGTCGGCAAAACCGCCCAGCAGTGCGCTTACCGTGATGGCCACTGCCACCAACAGTACACAGCCGCCCACCAAAAAGGCTCGGGAGGCCAACAGCTTGGAAACGTTGATCTTCTTGATCTTTTCCTTGAATTCTTGAAAGATCTTCTTGATCTTCATAAATAGATCCCTCCGTGTATGTTTATGTTTGAATACTGATGGCAGAGCCTTCCAGCCCGAAGAGGGCGGAAAGCAGGGAAGAGATGCTCATGCAGGTGGCAGTGCTTGCGCCGGGACAAACCACAGCAACGCCCATTACCACCGGCTGTTTTTCCCGCAATAAAATAGGGGCTTCGCCTCCGTTCTCTGTGGCAAGGACAATGAGCTTTTCGATCTCTTTGCCGCCGGAATGCTCGTTGACACGCTGATCGGTGGCGTAGAGATACTCGTAGCCGTAGGACAAGGTCAGCACCACGGTGCAGGAATCCACTCCCTCCATGCAGGAAATCAGCGCCTCCACCTCTTTTTCCATGGCCTCTCGGTATTGTTGCGTAAGGGGTGACATTTCTGCCGAAACGGCGGCACCTCCGTCCGGGAGAAGCAGTAGGATCACTCCCGCCGCCAAGGCCAGGAGGAGGCAGGGTAGCAAACCCTTCCGCTTGGGGTTTTTCAGATATTCTGCAATGCTCAAGAGGACTCTTCTCCTTTCGTAACGTAGCAGGGGATACCGTAGGCGGCCTCTGCCCATGCGATGATCTTCTCCGCCATGCCGTCGTCCTCCGGGGCGAGGGTCAAATGCAGAGCGGTGACAGTGGGCTCTTGTTCGGTCCAATCCATATCTATGCGCAGATCCGCCGGGGTTATGCCGGTTTCTTGGGAAAGTTGCAGGGAAAGGAGGCGGCAGATCTCCTCCCCGGCCTGTCCTGCGGCAAGCTCCTCCAGAGTGGTACCGTTGGCCTGCGGCATGGAGATCTCATGGGAGGTATCATCTTGGAGAAACGTCCAATCAAATTCCTTGAAGGGGGAGACGATGAGGAGAATGCAGATCAAGGCGGCCAGATAGCGGACGTATTTTTCCAGCCTCGCCCCCGCTACGGCGGAGCAGACAGCTCCCAGCAGAGAGCCGCAAAACAAAACGGTGAGGTATTGCTTCAAGGGTGAAAACCTCCTGTCAATATCAAAGAGTAACCCCGGTTTTGATAAAGGTGGCGATGTAAAGCAAGGTGATGGCCTCCACCCCTGCCATCAGCCCCATCAGCACGTTCAACGTTCCTCCCAAGCTTGCCAAAAGCTGGCTTTCTTTTTCGCATCCCAACAGCCTTGCCAGCAGGGTGCAAAGGGAAAGCAGTAAACGGTAAACCGCTACCCGCAGAAAAGGCGGCAGCAGAATGGCAAAGGTAACGGCAGTGCCCACAGCGCCCACAGTGCCCTTGATCACCGAAACGCTTCCCGCCACCGTCCGTGCCGCATCTCCCAGCACGTTGCCTACGATGGGAATGAACACCCCGGAGGCGAAACGTACCGTACGGAAGAGAAAGCTGTCCGAGGCGGCGGCCACCGTGGTCTGCATGGTCAGCATAAAGCCCAGCAGGGAAAAGAGAAACACCAGCAAAAGCGCGGAGGTGTTGCGGATCCAGTTGCCGATGGGGGCAAAATCCACCGTCCCCGGCAGAGCGGAAGCGAATCCCACGGAAAAGGAGACCTGCAAAAAGGGAAACAGCACCGAGGAGCAGATCAGGCTGATGGCGGTGAGAAAGAGAGAAAAGCCGATAGAGGATGCGGAGGCGGCGGAGGTGCTTCCTCCCGCGATGAGCAAGGAGGTGGAGACGGGGAGCAGGGCGGCCAGATATTCCGTAAAGGCGGCGAGAGCTTGTCCCGCAACGGTAAACAGATCCCGAAACAACCCGTACAGAACCCCCGAAACGGCCAGTACCGTTACAAAAGAGCAGACCTCTGTCAACGCCCCCGTGGGAGAAAGGTGTCTCAGCGCATGAATGAGAGAGCAAAGCAGCAGTACGCCCATCAGACCGCCGAAGGTGGCGGCAGATTCGGAGAACACATCGGGGAGGGAATCTGCGGCAATATCCCAAAGCTTGTCCCACAAGAGGATCTCCGCTTCTCCCGACAGCTCCTCCTCTGTGACGACAGGGTGGGAAAGGGTGTCCGTCCCTACTCCCTCCGCAATGGATTCTTCCTGTCCGGAAAAGCCGCAAAAGCAAAGCCATACCAAGGGCAAAAGGAGCAACAGCCTTTTCAGAACAGCTCCAAAAGCTGAACAACCAAGGGCAGGCATAGGGCTAAAATGGCGATCTTTCCCGCCAGCTCCGCTTTTTCCCCCAAGGCGGTTTCTCCGCAATCTCTGCAAAGTGAGGAGGTGGAGTTGCAGGCCAGGGAAATGGCCAAGGCCTTCAGCAAAAGCTCCATGTGGGCGGAAAGCCCCAGACCGCTTGCCGCCCCTGCCAGAGGAAGCAATGCCTCCAGCAGTCCCTTCAGCAGATACACCCCCAAAAGCACCCCGCTCGCTGCGGCGGTGAGGGGAGCAAATTCCGGGCTGACCCGTTTCAAGAGCAGATTGATACACAAGGCCACCAACAAAAAACCGCAAAGGGAGAATACGTTCATGTAAAAAGCCCGTCCTTTTCATATGCCAAAGGCACTCCGCACGGAGGAGAGCAGGGAGGTGATCTCTCCCAAAAGCAACAACGCCACCACCACGACTCCTGCCACGGAAACGAAGGTGGCTTGCTCGTCCCGTCCGTTTTTTTGCAGGATCTGGCAGATGATGGCCACCAATAGGCCGACACCTGCGATCTTTACGATGAGAGTGATGTTCATCTTTTCGCATTTCCTTTCCTTTTACAGCAAAAGAAGGGCTGTCAGAAGCCCGCTTAAGGTCCAAAGTGCAACGGTACTGCGCTGTTTTTGGAGGAATCCCGCCCGGTGCTTCTTTTGAATTTCCTCCAGCAGAGCGACGCACAAGGCGATTTGCTCCGTTTGGGCGGAAAAGGATAGCCGCCCCAAGGTGGCCCCCAAGCTTTTCAGCGGGGGAAGTGCTTCCTCGGGCAGAGGGAGGAGGGGGAGGGCAGATTCCCAAAGGGCAGGATAGTCCCTGCCGTCATGCTCTTTCAAAAGCTGTAAAAAGCCGTAAGAGGATAAAACGGGGGATTCGTAAAAGGCAAAGACCTCCTTTAGTCCCTCCCTGCGATGGGACAGCCGCACAGACAGCTCCCGCAGGAAGGAGAGCATGGCTTCCAGCGTTTCCAAAGCGGACTTGTGTTTTCCTGCCTTGGAGGTGCCATAGAGAAAAAACGCCGCCGCGGTCAAAAAGCTTCCCAGCAGATCCATAAATAACAGTCGTCCTTTCGAAGCATCAAGCCGAATCGCCTCCTCCGCAGGGGAGGATCTCTATCAGAAAATTCCTTTTCAAAACCACCGCCAGGGAGAATACCCCGCCCTCCAGCAGAGTCTTGACACAGGGTCTCTCGGCGGCCTCCTCCAAAGAGCCTCCGTGAGCGGAGGCAAGGAGCTTTACGCCGGTGTTTTGTGCCGCCAGCAGAGGAGCCTCCTCGCCCGCCCCCAGCTCGTCACACACCAGATACTCCGGGGACATGGTGCGGGTCAAAAGCTCAATAGCCTTCCATTTGGGACAGCCGGTGATGCGGTCGCAAAGCCCCGCAGGGAGGAACAGCTCGCTTCGTTCGTCGGCAATGCCCACCCGATAGGGCTTGTTTCCGCCCGAGAGCAAATAGGCCGCAGACCTTAAAAAGGTGGTTTTCCCTCCGGCGGGAGGGGAGATCACCAGCACCCCTCGGGACTCGCCCTCCCGCAGAAGCTCCACCAAAGGGCGGGCAAACTCCGGCAGAAAGCGGGAAACCCGCAGATTGACCGAGGTGATCTCCCGAAATACCAAGCCGGCGGAGGTGACGGACATATCTCCCGCCACGCCTGCGCGGCAACCGTTTCGCAAGGGGATGAAGCCGCTTGCCATGCAATCCTCAAAGGCGTACAGAGAGCCCTCTGTGAGCCGTGCCAACAGATCCTCCATCTGGGGACGGGTAACCCGCAGGGCGTTTTGCATGGTGGTAAGCCGTCCTTCCCCATCAGGGAAGAGATTTTTCCCTTCCGCAGTAACGGAAAAGGGTTTTTCCAAGCGAAACCGAAGCTCTGTGATCCGTTGCCTCAAATGGGCGGGCATACCGCTGACCGCTTGCAGGTAGGGGGTCGGAAGGTAATGTAACCAATTCACTGCAAAGCCTCCTTTTTTTCCCGCTTTTGGAGCCAGGGCAGATAGATGGGGCGGGTCAACAGCAGAAACAGCACCAGATACGCCGCCGTCCCCGCCCCTGCAGAGGCAAGGGGAGAGGCCAGCACAGACAGAGAGGAGAGCTTGCGGGAGACCAGCCCTGCTATTACGGCACAGACTAAGATTCCTGCTGTGCGGCGGATACCGCCCAAGCTGAAGGCGGCGTACTTCTTCAAGCGGAAATAGCAAAGGAGAAAATCGGCGGTATTGGAAAGCACCAAAAGCAGTAAATATCCCTTTGCTCCCGTAAGGGGAATCAGCGTGAAAATAACGGTAAGCCGCAAAACAGAATTGTAAATACTGTATCGCAAGGTGTATTTTTGTCCGTCCACTGCCTTCAAAAGGCCGTCGCAGATGGTTTGCACGTACATCATGGGGGTGACCGCCGCTAGAATACGCAGAGCACTTGCGGTGCTTTCTCCGGGGTAGAAGGCTTCTCCGATGGACTCCGGCAGAAAGAAGAACAATCCTCCCGTGCCGATGCCGAACAGGGAGGCCACCGCAAGGATCTTGCCGATCTGGTTATCTCTGGCGGACAAGCCGTAGGCGGCGCCCAGGCGGGAGATCTCCGGGATCATCACCGACACCAGGCTTTGTAGAAAGGCGAAGGGAAAAAACAGCAAGGGGATCACCATTCCGCGGATCTTCCCGAACTCCGAAAGGGCGGCGGAACGGTCGCCTCCGAAGGCTTCAAAGGCTCCGGGAATCAATAGATTTTCCGCCGTGTGGAGCAGGGAGGTGACCATTACGGAAAGCCCCATGGGTACCGTCACAGCCGTCAGGGTGCGGAGACTGTACCCAAAGGATTCCGTGGGGTGGAACTCCCTTTTCTTTTGTCGTCCTTTTAAGAACAGATAGGCCGCCAAAAGGTAGCAAAAGGAGCTTGCCTCCCCGATGGTGACACCCAAAACCACACCGGTGCAAAGCACCGCAGGGTCATTGGTGTTTCTCATGACCGCCGTGAGAAAGAATGCCATAACGGCAAACTTTACGCATTGCTCAAACAAGGAGGCGGAGGAGCTTCTCAATACCTGCCGTCTGGCGATAAACCAGCCCTTGAAGCATGCGGCAACCGCCATGAAGGGCATGGAAAGGGATAAGATCTTCAAAGAATTTGCCGTGGCGGCATCCCCAACGGCACGCTCCGCCAGCAGGGGAGCGAAGCCCCAAAGCACAGCCGTGGCGGCCAAGCTTACCCCCAGCCCCAAGGGCAGGGCGGCGTGGAGGGTACGCACCCCGTCGGAAAGGCAACGCTCCGCCTTCTCCGCCGTCAAGCGGGAGACGGCAACCGTCAGCCCTGCGGTGGAAAGGGTTGCGAACAAGCCGTAAACGCTCATAATAAGCTGATAAAGCCCCAGCCCCTCGCTTCCGATCCTGGAAGAAAGGAACAGCCGAAGAAGGACTCCCAACATCTTCCCCAACAGAGAAAACACCGTCATCACGGCGGCGCCCTTCAACAGAACACGGGAACTTTGCAAGGAAATTCCACCTCCAAAAGCCTTTTGTTGTATGTGTATGAGGCAAAGGAAAAAATCATACTTGCAAAATCCATGGAAATCCTGTATAATACCATTGAAGTGATTCAAAAGAGGTGTTTCCATGAAAAAGAAGGGTATGTTGGTTTCTTTGTTGCGGATTACTTTGATCCTTACCTTGCTGTGCGCCCTTTGCGGCCTTACCGTGTTTGCCGAAACCAAGGAGGCATACGACGGAGACCTGATGGTTGCGGATACGGGGACGGTTTTGGTGGACCAAGACGTGGAAGGGGATCTTCTGGGTGTGGCTATGGAAATGCAGGTCAACGGTGTTGTCCACGGGAACGTCCGCGTTGCCGCCAATTCCCTGACCTTAAACGGCAGGGTGGAGCGCAACGTTACCGTTGCCGCCGTGGAGCTGAAAACCACGCAGTCCCTGCAGGCGGGGGATGCGGTGATCATTGCCGGCCTGGCGGAGATCAGAGGGAATTTTGAATCCTTGACCATCCAAGCCACGCAGGTGGTGATCGCAGGGCATATTTCCGGGGAATTGGTCTGTGAGGCTGATCAGGTGATCATTCTTGAGGGGGCTACCTTCGGCAGCGCCAAGATCACCTCTCCCAACGAGCCCGTGGTGGCTTCCGATCCTTCCATGAGGGAATTGACCGCCTTGTCAGACAGCGTCAGCTATCGAGACGGAGTGGAATTTACCCGCACCGCCGGAGATTTTGTGGTGGCTTTAACCTCCTTGCTGTATACCCTCCCTGCTGCCATTTTGCTGGCGTGGGTGGTGGTTTGGGTGATGAAGCGTTCCATCAAGGCGGCGGGAAAAGAGCTGAAGCGGCACCCCTTCAAATATTTGCTGAAAGGCTTGGGCGTGTTCTTCCTTGCCCTCTTTGCTTCTATCTTCTTGCTTGCCAACCCTTGGACCATGTCCTTCGGCGGCATCCTGCTTTTGCTGTCGCTCGCGGTGGGCATCGCGGGGCAAGCTGTTACGGCGGCGGTGCTGGGGCGGCTGTGGTTTTTCCAAAAGAGCCCTTACGTCGGGGCGACCGTTGTAGCCGCCATTCTTGCAGTGCTGTCTTTGATTCCCTTCCTTTCCATGCTGGTGAGCTTGGGAACACTGGCCATGTCCTTCGGAACAGTGTGGTATCTGTTCTTCAACAGACGGCGGGATGATGCATCCGTCGCTCCCGATTTCAGATTGTAAATGTATAAAAAATGAGGCCGGGTCATACGACTTGGCCTCTTTGTCAATAAATTTTGCTTTTTAGCATAGGTAAAATAAAATTTCCGACATATATAGAATAGGGGGATATACCTCATATTGTGCTTGTTCAAATTGAATAAAAGCGAAACTCGTTTTTCTCCATGTCCATATATTGACAGAAAGCCTTCCCTCATGATATATTGAAATTGTAAAGGGATAGCAAAAAACGGAAAGGAAGTGAGTCCGATGGGCAGTACCGAAATAGAGACGATAGAACAAGCCACGTTCTGCGGGTATATGCCCAGCGGG
>JAZKZH010000024.1:0-26542 GCA_045612545.1 Eubacteriales bacterium | reverse complement strand
CGTAGGGGACGACGTCCTTCGGCGTCCCGAAAAAAGCACGGCGTATCACGTTGCAACGGCATTTCGATAAGCTTTCCTTTGCGGCACGCCTTACGGACACGCGGGGGGGGGGGGCGGGGATTCATCGGGTTACCTTGCCGCGGGAAAAATGTCAAGAGAAAAAGGACTGCGCGAGGCAGTCCTTTTAAAAGCTATGTTATGATATTACCAGAAGGTAGACAGATCGCCGGGAACGATGTACCAATCACCGTCATACATGAACACGGTGAACTCCCTCTCGGTTTCCTGATCGATCTCTTCACCTTCGAACTCAAAGGAGAAGGCAACCTCAACGGTAACAACTGCAGCCTCCTCGATGTCGTCATCCAGGAAATCCTCCAGCTCTTCGTTCAGATCCTTAACCTCGGATCTCTTCATGTTATCAACATCATCGATCTCGAAGCTGAACTTGTAGCCTTCGTAGTCTTCCATCATTTCCTTTGCTTCCTCGAAGCTGTCCTCGACATCTTCCCAGAACTCGTCCTCGTCCAGATCAGCTTCGTCATAAAGGGTTTCCCAAGCTACCTCGGGCAAGAGCTTCTTGAGGGTCTTAACGTCGGGATCCTCCATCAGAGCCATAGCTGCCTCAACAACTGCCTCGGGAGAGCTGTTCGCGCCGCCGCAGGAGGTGAGTGCAAGGGTACACATAACCAGAACAAGAACCAGAGAAATAATCTTCTTCATAACAAAAACTCCTTTTGTTTTTATTTGTTGTTAACAGTATACACATAATTTGTTCGTTTGTCAATGGGTAACGGCGGTTTTCCTGTTCAAAACGATCTCTTTATTCATAAAGAAGGACCAAATGCAGGTTTTGGCTACCGATCTGCCGGTGATCTTCTCCACTGCCTCGGCGTAAAGGGAAAGCTGCTTGCCGTGGCGGGAAAGCAATTCCTCCGGTTCACGGACACGGTCGGTTTTGTAATCCACGATGACCAGCTCCCCGTTTTCATCCACAAAGAAGCAGTCGATCACACCCTGCAGCAGCACGCTTCCCTCCGCACCCTCCTGCAGATTGGCAGCTTCCATCTGCACGGAAAAGCGCATCTCCCGCTTCAGCTCCTTCCCCGCCCGCATACGGCGGTAGAGATTGCTTTGGAAAAAGCGTTTCAGACCGAAGTCGTCCAACATAGAGATCTGCTGCTTGTCCATCATCCGCAAAGACAGCAGGCGCTGTTTTTCCTCTTCCAGTCCTGCCTTTTCCACGCGATCAAAATCGCAGAACTGCAGGAAGGTGTGGTTGGCAGTTCCCCGCCCTGCAAAATCGGCCTTTTCCTCCGCCTGCAAAAAGCGTGGGGCGCGGGTCAGCTTTGCGGCGGTGTATTCCCTTTCCGCACCGGTGACGGTTTCCTTCAGGTAAGAGACGGAAACCTTGGCTGGAAGCTCCTTTTTGGGATGGGGATAGCGGTAACGAAGGGCAGCTTTCACTTCCTCCGTCAGGAAGATCTCCTCCTTCTCGGGGGCGGCGGTGGCTTTTGCGGCATGGAAACCGCTTTCCTCTTCGGAGATCTCGATAAGCTCAAAGCTGGGGTCTGTTCCCCCGCGCTTTGCGGCGTACAGCACCAAGTCCATCATACAGCTCGGGGCAAGGCGGTTAACACCTATTTTTTCGTAAGCGGAGGCGGTGACAGCCCCGGTAATATACAGCTTCTCCTTGGCGCGGGTGCAGGCAACGTACAGCTTACGAAGCTCCTCGCCAAGCTCCGCATCCCGTTCCAGAATACCGGCGTAAAGGTTGGGCATGGGATTGGTGACGGTAAGGCGATCGTAATCCCTCAGCTTGAAGAACAAGCCCTTCTCCCTCAGCAGAATGTAGGGCTTGGGCATGGGAGGAAACAGCATTTGCCCCGCACCGCTTAAGAACACCACGGGATATTCCAAGCCCTTGGATTTATGGATGGTGGTGAGAGTAATGCAGTCCTTATCCCCGCTTTCCCCAAAGGAGGGAAGCTCCACGCCCTTTTCCTCTGCGGCGCGCAGGTAGGAAATAAACCCGGAAAGTCCCTTATAGCCGGAGTTTTCAAACTCTCTTGCGTATTCGTACAGCATAAGCAGACCGCTTTTTTCGCTGCGGGTGCAAAGGTGCAAAAGACCGCTTTCGTTGTAAAGCTCCCAAAGGAAGCTGTGGCAGGCCTTTCCCTCCGCCGTCTCCCGCCCGCGGGCAAGGAAGGCAAGGGCGTTTTTGCACTTTTCACCCAATTCGTCGGAAACCTCTCCCCGCTTTTGCAGGGCGGCAAAAAGACTTCCCGATGGGGTGTGAAGGCGCATAGCGTACAATTCCCCGTCGGTAAAGCCCAGAATAGGACTTCGCAGGGAAGCAAACAAAGAGATGTCATCGTTGGGATCGTCCAAGGCCTTCAGAAGCGCCACCAGCAAGCAGATCTCACTGCGGTCGAAGAACTTTTGGGGTGCCGTGATGGCGTAGGGAATGCCCCGTTCCTTGAAGGCCTGCTCATAGGGAGCGGTTTTATCCTTCATGGTGCGGAAGAGAATGGCGATGTCCCGATACCGCAGGGGGGCTTCTCCTTCGGGGGTTTCCCGCGTGCCGCTTTCCACCAAGCGTAAGATCTCCTCTGCCACGTAGGCCGCTTCTCGTTCGATGGCCTTCCCCTTGGCACGCTCCTCGCTGACAGAGACTGCGATGGTAACCGGTTGTTTGGGGGCAGTGGTGGCCTTTTGGAAGATCAACTCCTCCCCCTTATATTCCTTTTGATAGGGCGTATCTGCGGTAATTTGGGCAAACAGCAAATTGGTGAAATCGATGACACCCTGCCCACTGCGGAAGTTTTCCCGCAGGAATACCCGCATACCTGCTTCCTTTTCCCCGAAAACATCTCCGAAGGCATCCTTATAGCCCAGGAAAATATCCGGATAAGCGTTGCGGAAGCGGTAGATGGATTGCTTTACGTCCCCCACCATAAAACGGTTTTTGCCGTTTGACAGCAGGGTGAACAATCTGTCCTGCAGGGGGGAAACGTCTTGGTATTCGTCGATGTAGATCTCCTTGATGCGGCTTTGCATAGCAAGGCAGAAGGGAGTGGGCTTACCATCCTCCTCCAGAAGCTCCAACAGAAAATGCTCCGCATCGGAAAAATCCAGAATGCCTTTTTCCCGCTTGGCGGAATCGTAAAGCTCCTCAAATCGGGCAAGGAACATCTCCACAGCGGAAAGGATCTCCCCCATTTTTGCATATTGGCGGGCAAGCTCCTTTTCCCCATAAACCGCAAACACGGAAAGAATGCGTTCCGTTTCCTCTTTGATCCGCTTCCGTTCCGAGGCGATGAAATCCTTGGCGATGGGATCGGTTTTCTTGGTGAAGGTCATGCGGGGGAATGAGGTTTCCTGCAATGCCTTTGCGGCGGCAAGGAACGCTTTGTAGCTTTCCTCTGCGGCGGTAAACAAAGCCTCCGTGTGCCTTTCCCACAACAAGGCAGTTTGCAAGGGATTGGGGTCCACGGTATTGGCAAGCGTATAATCGTTTAGCTCTGCGGCGGCGTTTTTGATCTCAAAAAACCATTCCCGCAGGCAAGTAGAGATCTCCTTGCCCCAAGGGGTTTCAAACAGATCTTTTCCGTCCTTCAACAGTTCCCCGGAGCGAATGACGTCCTCCCGCTTTTCCCGCAGCCAACCGAAGTAGTCGGTATAAGCGCGAAGGGAACTGTACAATGACAGCATGGTGTCCGTAAGAGGGGCATCGTCCTTGGTTCCGGAAAAGGTGTCCGCCAGCAGATGGAAGGCGGGCGAGCCGGATTCATAAAAGGCATCCGTGACCAGCTCCATCACCTCGTGAGCGATCATCCCCGTCTCTCTGTCGTCTGCCATGCGAAGCTTGGGGGAAAGACCTAGGATCTGGAAGTTTGCCCGCACGATCTCCAAACAATAGGAATGGATGGTGGAAATATGAGCGGAGGAAAGCTCGTAGGTTTGGGTGCGGTAATGCTTGTTTTCGGGGTGCGCCAAGGAAAGCTTGGTGATCTCCTCATGAAGCTTTCGCTTCAGATCCCCTGCGGAAGCCTTGGTGAAGGTGACCACAAGGAAATCCGTGATGGAATCCCCGTTTTTGATCCGTTCCAGAATACGGTGGGTGAGGACGGTGGTCTTACCGCTTCCCGCACCGGCGGAAACCAGCAAATTGGTGTCCCGCACATCCAGCGCTATTTGCTGCGAGGGTGTCCACTTAGGGCTCAAGATCTGTTCCTCCTTTCTCAAAATACCTGCAGGCAGGCTGCAGCTTGCAATAATGGCAGGCATCGTGGTAATTTCCCAGCTTCAAGGGACGGATGTCCATCTCCCCTGCGAAAATATCCTCCGCCAAACGGATGAGCTGGTCTTCCACCAGCTTATCCAAACGCTTAAATTCTTCCGCGGGCAGTAAGTGCTTGCTCTTTTTCAAGCTGCCGTCGGAATCGAACTTCACCGGCAGGTATTTCCCGCCTGCGGATTTATCCATGGCCAAAATGATCTCGGGATCGTCCAGCAATACGCCGGTACGGCAAAGAAGCTTTTCCCGTTCAACCTGCAGCTTCTCCTCCGTCTCGCCCCCGGTTTCCCGTGCAAATACCAGACGTACGGGGTTGTAAAGCACACCGGCAGGCGTGAACAACTCTCCGTCTGCGGCATGGAGACGGCAGTAAGCGAAGAGGTACAGCAGCATTTGCTGATCCAAGCCGTATTCCTCCACGCTTTCCATGTGAAGCTCCTTGGTGTAGCTCTTGTAGTCCACCACACGCACGTAGGTAACGCCATCCTTCGTGTAGGTGTCCACTCTGTCGATGGAGCCGATGAGGTACACACGCTTCCCCTCCGGGGTGATATATTCCACCGCGGGAAGCTTGCTGTCCTTCATGCCCATCCCCACCTCAAAGCCTGCGGGGACGAAATCGGAAAGAGAAAATTCTCCGGAAAGGTTGGATAACAGCAGATACAAGGTCTTTTTCAAGTTCTCGCAGGTATGCAGGAAGCGCTTGCTCTTATCATCCATGCCTCCCGTAACTCTGGCAAAATAGTCGTCGATATATCCGTCCGCTTCTCGGCGCAGGGCTTCCTCGCTTTCAGCGGGGACAAATTTGCCGTCGACGGTATGGGCGGATAAGAACTGCTCCAGCACGGCGTGCAGGAAGCTGCCGCTTTCCTGAGAAGCAAAGCGGTTGGTTTTCTTTTCCTTCAGCTTCATCACCGCACTGCCGAAATAGGAGAAGGGACAGCCGCGATACAGCTCGATCTTACTGGGGGAAAGGTGCAGGGAATTTCCCTGATAGGGAATCCTTGCCTCCCGCAGGGTCATGGGCATACGGTTCCTCGGAAGGGTGTAGCCCTGCTCCGAAAGCAGACTGCGCAGCTCCTCCCGCAGGTCTCCCTCCGGCAAGGAAAAGAACACCGACGCGGCGTTGGCGGCGGAGAACAAGCCCTGCTCCCCTTTTCCGGTATACAGAGAGGGCTTCAGGTGGGGCAACAGCATTTTCACCCGTTCCAAGGCAGCAGAGGGGCGCAATTCCTCCCCACTCCAGGTGCCCGTGGGATAGGTAAAGATCAATTTTCGGGAGGGCGCACATACGGCGGAATAGAAATAGAACCGTTCCGCATTCATACGGGAGGTCTTGCCCTCCACCACGGGAAGCTCCGCCTGCTCCAGAAACCCTGCTTCCTCGTCGTCAAAGAGGGGGTCTTTTCCGATGGTAGCGGGGAAAACCCCGTCGTTACAGCCCATGATGATGACGGCAAGGGGATTTTCCGGGCGGAGCAATGCCGCCTCACCGATGGTGACCGCATCCTCCAAAACCGGCAAAGCGCCCAAATCGTATTGATGGAAGGTCAATTTCAAAAGGGACAGCATACGGCTTGCGGTCATGGGCTTGTCTCCGCAAAGGTCGCAAAGACGATCGAAGATCCCCATAAGCAGCTCCCAAAGCCCCGCTTCCCGTTCTGCCTGCTGAGGGTCGCCATGGAGGGCTTTTTCCTCCACCTTCAAGGCGAAGGTATCCTGCGCACCCACGGTGCAGAGGTGGCGGTACAGACCTGTCAGCAGTGTCTTACCCGTCAGGTCCTTTCCCTTCAGCGCCTTCTGCAGCTCCAGCCAGCAGGGCAAAACCTTTTCCCTGGCGGCGTTCACCGCCGTCAGATTGGCGATCTGATCCTCGTCCATGGGACGGTCGGAATAGCCGTCGGGATTGCGGGTCCAGGGTGTCTCGCCATACCATTCCTTCCCCCGCAGATTCCAGCTTTCACCGTAACGCAAAAGCTGGTCGCTTTCCTCGGGAGAAAGGATACAATATCCGTTTTTTAAGTACTTCCGCACGGCGGAAAGGGAGAAATCCGTCACCACCAGCTCCAAAGCGGCAAGCAAAAACGCCGCCAAGGGTCGGGAGGAAAGCTCCTCCTTTTCCGAAAAGAAGAAGGGGATCCCGTTGCGGGCAAGGACGGCATCCAAAATACCGCCGTAATTTTGCACCCCACGGGCAAGGATGGTGATATCCCGATAGCGCATACCGCCCCGCACTAAGGAAAGCACCTTGGAGGCCACTGCCTCCGCTTCGGAGAAGGCGTGCTCTGCGGTGAGGATCTCCACGTCTCCCATGCTTCCCCCGTAGACGGGGGTCTCGGTAGACCAAAGATACTGCTCCAAAAAACGAAGCTCCCGGGAATCGCTCCGCTTGTATTCTCCCACGGGGATATCCTTGACCTCACCAGCGTATCTTGCCAATTTTTTGGCGCAGGCGGCGTTGCCCTCAAAAAGCTCCCGCCCATCGTAGGTAAAGCTGCAGTAGACTGCATTTGCCTGCTTCAGGATCTCCCCAAGCAAGGCATATTCCTGTCCCGTGAAGGTATAGTAGCCGTCCACGAACACGGTTTTGCCCCGGAAGAAGGGCTTGTCCCCCAAGGAATCTGCCAACACGGTAAGGGAATCCCGCATATCTCGGCGAGTTTCGTCAAAATATGCGTCGTAGGCGCGGTAAAGCAGAGCCACGTCCTTCACCTTGTTTTCCAGCCGCTTCCCACGGAAGGTACCGCTTTCCACGGCTTGCTCCAATTTTTCGGGCGTGATGCGCTCGGAACGGAGCTTGCCGAACAAGCCAAGAAGTCCGCTTGTGAAATCTCCGTCCTCCGCACTGCGGGCGTATTCCACCAGATTCTTTTTGTTTTCGTAAGTCAAAACAGACAAAAGGGCGCAGAGTGCGCCCTTGTCGGGATACAGCACGGAAAGATCCCCGTATTCACGGGCAATGCGTTCCGGCAAACGTTCAAAATTCAATATCTCCACAGATAGATTACAGCCGTCCCCCAAACGGGCAAGGATCTCCCGTTCGTACTGCAGGGTCTGCTGTTCGGGGCAGATCCAGACACACTGCTCCCCCGAAAGGTAAGCAGTCTCCAATTGGTTGTAAAGGCGGGTCGTCTTTCCGCTACCCGCAGGGCCGATCACTCGAAAAAGCATGAGAACCACTCCAATAGCTTGAATCTAACGGTATATTTTTTATTGGTGAACACCTTCCCGCTGTTGGGGTCAATGCCAACGGAATCCAAACGGTCTTCCGCATTGGCGGCGTTCATACAAAGAGGCGGGAACAAACAGCACCACCAGTTCTTCCCCTCGCCTTTGCCCAAAAGGATCCGCAGGGAATAATACTCCCCCGCAGGGAAGGTAACGCCTTCGTATTCGCAAGGGGGATAGGTTTCCCTGCCGAACACGGCGGTGGCGGTATACGGCAAGCCCTGCTCTGCCAGCACACGGTTGGCGATGGCTTCCATACGGGAAGAGGCCTCTTCCATTTGGGTCAGAGCTTCCTCGGTGGTGGGGGTCTCCGAAAAAAGATCCTCACACTCCGCAACGATGGCATCCCGCACCAAAAGCTTCACCGCCTGATCCCCATCGCTGTCGGATTCCGCCAACACGTGCAAGCGGATCAGGGTGTTGTAGATCTCCCCTTCCCCTGCGGGAATGGCCAGATCAAGGGCAAAAATCAGCACCGCCGATGCGCAAAGGGCAATAAGTACGCGTTGAAAAATCGAAAATTTCTTCATGATGTAAACTCCTTTTTGATTGATAACCGGAGTTTAGACAGAAGAACATCACTTTATACAAAGGTTTTACAGAGTATGGCAAGGGGCGGCATAAAAGCCTTCCTCTGCCAAAGCCATGGCGGCAGGTCGGGCGGCTTCTTCGGTGGGGAAAATGCCAAACACGGCACTTCCGCTTCCCGTCATCATGGAAAAGCTTGCGCCCAATTCCAGCAGACGGCGTTTTAAGTAGGTGATCTCGGGAAGCACTGCCTCCGCCACCGGCTCAAAATCGTTGTACCGGCCTTCTCTTTCGGGGTGGCTCCAATGTTCCTTTGCGGCATCCGCAAGACGGTACATTTCCGGAGTGGAAAGCCCTGCTTCTCCCTTGGCGACCACAAGATACAGAGTCTCCCCCTTGGGCAGAGGGGTCAAAATCTCCCCAATACCGGTGCAAAGGCATTTGCCCCCCTTGATACAAAAGGGAACGTCTGCCCCCAGGGTTGCCCCCAGGGCAAGAAGCTCCTCTTCCGTGAGAGGGCTTCCGTACAATTGATTCAGTGCGGTAAGCACGGCGGCGCAATCTCCGCTGCCCCCACCCATTCCCGCTCCCATGGGGAGAGATTTTTCCAAATGGATGGTGGCGCCTGCCGTAATCCCTGTGCGGGCAAAAAAGGTCTTTGCTCCCTTGACGCAGAGATTCTTTTCGTTTTCCAAGGCGGGGTCGGAGCAGGTGAACACCAAGGTGTCCCCCTTTTCCACAGTCAATTCGTCGTGCAAAGAAACCTGCTGCATCACGGTATGCAGGGTATGATAGCCGTCCTCACGGATTCCCGTGATGGCAAGGGTCAGGTTGATCTTGGCGTATGCTTTCGATTTCATAAGGTTTTCAAGAACTCGCCCAGACGGTCCATAGCCTGCTGGATATGACGAACGGAATAGGCGTAGGAAAGGCGTGCAAAGCCCTCTCCGCTTGCACCGAAGGCGGTGCCCGGAACGATGGCGACGTGCTTTTCGTACAACAGCTTTTCGCAGAATTCCTCGGAGGTAAGACCAAACTTACCGATGTAGGGGAATACGTAGAAGGCGCCCTCCGGCATGAAGCAATCGATGCCCAGCTCTCTGAGGCGGGAGACGATGAGGTTTCTTCTGGCGTGGTATTCCGCCTTCATCATTTCGATATCGCCGTCCCCGTTCTTCAACGCCTCGATGGCGGCGTATTGGCTGGTGGTAGGCGCGCACATAATGCCGTATTGATGGATCTTTGCCATCTGCTTGGTGAAGTAATCGGGAGCAAGGGTGTACCCCAAGCGCCAGCCCGTCATGGCGTAGGCCTTGGAAAAGCCGCCCACCACCACGGTACGCTCCCGCATACCCTCGATGGATGCAATGGAGGTGTGGGTATAATCGTAGGTCAATTCCCCGTAGATCTCATCGGAGATCACCAAAGCGTCGCTTTCGCGGATCACCTCTGCCAATCCTTCCAGCTCTGCCTTGGTCAGACAAGCACCGGTGGGGTTGTTAGGGAAGGCGAGGACGATGGCCTTGGTCTTTTCCGTCAAAGCGGACTTCAGCTCTGCGGGGGTCAATTTGAAATTGTTCTCCCATTTCAAGGGCAACGCCACGGGAATTCCCCCTGCCATGGACACCAAGGGTGCATAGCAGACAAAGCAAGGCTCGGGAACGATCACCTCGTCCCCGGGGTTGACGGTGGCGCG
This sequence comes from Eubacteriales bacterium, assembly GCA_045612545.1. GTDB lineage: Bacteria > Bacillota > Clostridia > Oscillospirales > CAG-382 > Coliplasma. The sequence continues at coordinate 16,790 of JAZKZH010000024.1, read as the reverse complement.
GAGTGCCAGGTCGATGGCTTCACTGCCGCCCACGGTAACGATGATCTCCTTTGCGGGGTCATATTCCAAGCCGAAACGGCGGGATTGATAGCTTGCAATTTCTTTACGGAACTCCAAAAGTCCGTTGTTGGAGGTATAGTAAGTGCGCCCCTCCTCCAGGGAGCGAATGCCTGCATCGCGGATATGCCAGGGGGTCACAAAATCGGGCTGACCCACGGTCAATGCCACTACGTCCTTCATTTCGTCCAGAAGGTCGAAGAACTTGCGGATGCCCGAGGGCTTGATCTCCGTGATGGTGTGGTTCAAACGTGTCGTAGGATCAAACATTACCAGCCATTGCCTCTCTTATCGGTGGTCTCCTGCTCGTACACCACGTCGTTGTCCTTGTAGGTCTGCAAAACAAAGTGGGTGGCAGTTGCGGTGACGCCCCCCATGGTGGCCAGCTTTTCCGCTACGAACAAAGCCACGTCGCGCATGGTCTCCCCCTCCACGAACAAGGCGAGGTCAAAGCCGCCGGACATGAGGAACACGCTCTTCACCTGAGGATAGGTGGAGATACGCTCCGCAACGGTGTCAAAGCCCTTGTCTCTCTGGGGAATGGTCTTCAGCTCGATCAGGGCGCGAACCATACGGCGATCCGTCTTTTCCCAATTCACCACGGTTTTATAGGAAAGGATGGTGCCGTCCTTTTCCATTGCGGTAATTTCTGCGGCGACCTCCTCCTCGGGCAGGTTCAGCATAACGGACAAGGTCTTTGCGTCCAGGTGAGAATCCTTTTCCAGATAGGAAAGGATGGCGTTCTTATGATTCATCGTATAGCCTCCATATATTTCTGTCTGTTGCGGAATCGGGTGAGATAGGAGAACCCCGCCCCTTCCGCAAGGGCGACGGCCTCTTTGATATTGGCACCCACGTCGAAAGAGAAGTGGGCGTCACTGCCTAAGGTGATATATTCCCCGCCGAGACTGCGGTAAAAGGACAGCAGCTCCATACAGGGATCCGGCTCCGCCAAGGCACCCTTCCGCACAGCGGAGGTGTTGATCTCCAAGGCAAGACCTCGTTCTATCAGCGCCTTGAAGATGGGCTCAAAGGCTTCCTTCGTGACGGGAAAGCAATATTGCCGCTGCTTTTCCACGTACCGCACGGGGTAGAGGATGTGGGTCAGCACGTCCACCTCGGCAGTCTTTGCGATGGAAAGGAGATCCTCCAGGTAGGCATCCCACAGCTCTCGCAAATAGTCGTCACTCATGGACTTGCAATCCATAAAGTAGAAGTCGATGTTGCCCTTGCCGTTATGCTGAGAGCCCAGCACCACGTCGTAGTCACGCTGTGCGATCAGCTTGCGGAAGGCTTCCTTGTCGTAGGAGGGCTGGCCTACCTCGATGCCGCGGAGAACGTCCAGCCTGCCGGCAAAACGCTCCTTGGCTTCCAGCAGAAGGACTTCCTCCTTCTCCAGATCGGGAGCTTCCGCCGTGCCTAACAGCACCATGTCCAGCTCGTGGTGGTTGGTGAGGGCGATCTCGGCAAGGCCTTTTTTGACAGCCCATTCGCAGTGATCAAGGAGAGTCGCCTCGGAATCGAAGGATATTTCGTTGTGAATGTGATAATCAAAAAGTTTCATAATACGTGTAAATATAGTTAAAACATTACGAGATAAATACGTTACGACGGTAAAAATACCCTTTCCTCGGCAAAAACCGTTGCCGTCGGTTCCGGGAGGTCGAGGCGCCCTCCCCTACGAAACCGCAAGAATTGTTGTCTAACTTCGTATCGCATTTTCACGCAACAAGAAGGGTTAAAATGAATTTTTGCAGTCTGACCCGCGGGAGAGAAGGGTGTGGTTTTAGGATAAGGTGGTTTCGGGTCCGTAGGGGACGACGCCCTCGGCGTCCCGTTTGCGTTGTGTTGCGAAACGATTTTACGCCGCGCATCGTGCGGGAACGTTCCCCCCCTTGGGGGCTCGCATCCCGCGGAAGGGGCGCGAAAACCGGAAGAGTATCCGTCAGGATGTTCCGACGAAATCAAAACAATGTGAACTGATTGGATTCCGGCAGACCGTCCAAGCAGCCGTTGCCACGGAGCAATTCCACCACGCTCTTGCCCACACCGGGCTCCATCATCAATTCCTCTACGGTGGTCACTTTTCCGGTGGAGATGGCGTTTTGGATACGCTCCGCCGCGCCCAGACCCAACCCTGACAAGGAGGTGAAGGGCAATCTTACCTTGCCGTCCTCCGGCAGGAATTTGAAGGCGTGGGATTTGAAGATATTCACGGGGAGGAACTCCACCCCACGGGCGTACATCTCAACCACCAGATTGAGAATGACCAGCATATCCTCGTCCTTTGCGGTGATGTTCTGAGCATTTTGCAGCTCTTTCATCTTGGCCTTGATAGCACGAAGCCCCTGCATGACCAAGGCGCCGTCGAAGGTATCCGCCTTGATGGTGAAGTAGGCGGCGTAGAAGGCCACCGGCTCATACACCTTGAACCAGCCCAAGCGCAACGCCGCAATGGTGTATGCCGCCGCGTGAGCCTTGGGGAACATATACTTGATCTTCTGACAAGATTCGATATACCAATCGGGAACGTCGCATTTTTTCATCTCCACGATCAGATCCTCGGTAAGTCCCTTACCCTTACGGGTACGCTCCATGGCGGTAAAGGCCACGGAGGAATCCAAGCCCTTTTGCATAAGGTAGATCATAATGCTGTCTCGGGTACCGATGATCTCGTGAATGGAGCAGGTGCCGTTGGCGATCAGATCCTTACCGTTGCCCAGCCAGATACCCGTACCGTGGGAAAGGCCGGAGATCTGCAACAGATCGGAGAAGTTCTGAGGCTTGGCATCCTCGATCATCTGAATCGCATATTTGGTGCCGAATTCCGGCAGGCCGAAGGTGCCAAGGTTGCAATCGATGTCCTTGGGGGTGATGCCAAGGGGTTTTGTGGATTTGAACAGGTCGTACACGTTGGGATCGTTCATGGGAAGCGCCATGACGGAACGGCCCGTATATTCCTCCAGAATACGATAGAAGGTAGGCACATCGTGCCCCAGAATATCCAGCTTCAGCAGGGTATCGTGGAGGTATTCAAAAGCGAAGTGGGTGGTGATGACCCCGGAGGATTCCTTCTCCGCAGGGTACTGCACCGGGGTAAAATCGTAGATCTGGTACTGCTTGGGAATAACCACGATGCCGCCGGGATGCTGACCCGTGGTACGCTTGACACCGATACAGCCGTCGATCAAGCGCTCGATCTCCGCACGGGTAAGCTCCTTGCCCACCTCCTCCAGATAATGCTTCACAAAGCCGAAGCAGGTCTTGGACTGCAAAGCGGAAACCGTTCCCGCACGGAAGATGTTTTCCTTGCCGAACAGTACCTCGGTGTATTTATGGGCGGCGGACTGAACGTCACCGGAGAAGTTCAGGTCGATATCCGGTGCCTTCTCCCCATGGAAGCCCAAGAAGGTTTCGAAGGGGATGTCATGTCCGTCCACCGTCATTTTTGTGCCGCAATGGGGGCAATTCTTATCGGGCATATCGAATCCCGAGCCATAGGAGCCATCGGTGATAAACTCGCTGTGCTTACAGATCGGGCAACGCCAATGGGGCGGCAAGGGATTTACCTCGGAAATATGGGCCAGGGAGGCAACGAAGGAAGAGCCTACGGAGCCGCGGGAGCCGACGTAATAGCCGTTTTCCTCGGAGTTACGCACCAAGTTACGGGCAATGATGTAAAGCACCGCAAAGCCGTTTTTGATGATGGAGTTCAATTCCCTATCCATTCTGGCCTTGACGATTTCGGGAATGGGGTCGCCGTAAAGCTTCTTGGCAGTCTCCTCGCAGGTGCGGATCAAGTCCTCGTCTGCGCCGGGAATTTCGGGGGTATACTGCCCGTCGGGAATGGGCTTCAAGAATTCCACACTGTCGGCGATCATACGGGGGTTATCGATGACCACTTCCCTTGCCTTGGCTTCCCCTAAGAAGGAGAAGGCCTCCAGCATTTCATCGGTGGTCTTGAAATACAGCTTGGTATCTCTGCCGCCGTCGGAGAAGCCCTGCCCTTTTTGCAGGATCTGGCGGAACAGCTCGTCCTCCGGCTCCAGGAAATGCACGTCACCCGTGGCGCAAACAGGCTTTTTCAGCTTGTCCGCCACACGGATCACGGTTCTGTCGTATTCGTGAAGCTGCTCCAACGCCTTTTCGGGATCGCTGTTCAGCTTGCCGTCCTCATACATGAACCAGTTGTTGGTCCAGGGCTGGATCTCCAGATAATCGTACATCTCGGCGATCTTACAAAGCTCTCCGAAGGGCTTGCCCTCCACCACCGCTTGATAGAACTCACCTGCAATGCAGGCGGAGCCGATGATCAGACCCTCTCTATGCTCCTTCAAAACGGTTTTGGGAATACGGGGATGGCGGTTAAAATAATTCAAGTAGGAATAGGAAACCAGCTTATACAGATTTTTAAGCCCCACCTCGTTCTTGGCAAGCAAGACGATGTGGTAAGTGTTCTTCATCCGCTTGGGGTCACAGTTTTCCGCCATGGCGGTGACCATTTCCCCGGTGGTGAAGATGCCGTTGGCGGCAAGCTTTCCTACCAGACAGCCGAAGATCTTTGCCAGCATCTCCGTATCCTCGTTGGCACGGTGATGGTCAAAATCTCCCAGCTTGAAATATTTGGCAAGAGAATCCAGGGTGTGGCGGTTGATGTCGCTGTTGATAAAACGGGACAACGCCACGGTGTCCAGGCAGGGACAGTTAAAGTCCAGGCCGTAATCTGCGCAGGCCTTGCGGATAAAGGAGGCATCGAAGGAGGCGTTGTGGGCCACCAGCATTCTGCCGTCGGCAAAAGCAAGGAAGGCCTTCACGGCTTCTTCCGCGCCGGGGGCATCCTTCACCATATCATCGGTGATGCCCGTCAGCTGGGTGATATTCTCGGGGATGGGCATACCGGGGTTGACAAAGGTCTCGAAGGTATCCAGCATCTCCCCGCCCTTATACAGCAACGCGGCAATTTGGGTGATGCCGCAGTTCTGCACGGACAAACCTGTGGTTTCGATATCAAAGACGATGAACTCGTCTTTTTCAAAATTCTTGTTGTCCTTTTCGTCGGAATAGAAGAACACGGCTCTGGAGGTATCGTCCACCAAATACCCCTCCATGCCGTAAATAGGCTTTACGTTGGGGCATTTCTTGGTGGCCTTCATGATCTCCGGGAAGGCCTGCAGGTTGCCGTGGTCGGTGATGGCCAAGGCGGGGCAGCCCCAATCCTGAGCACGCTTCATCATGGCGCCGGGATCTGTCATAGCATCCATAGCGGACATATTGGTATGGCAGTGAAGCTCTACGCGGGGGGTGGGGTTGGTCTCCTTGCGGAACAAAGCCTTCACCGTTGCCATGGCGGAAACGCGGATCACCAGTTCTCCGTCAAACTCGGAATACTGCGCCTTACCCTCCACCAGCACGTAGGCCGGGGCTTTGGGGAAGGAGGTTCCCTTCTCCGCCTGGAAGCGCAACATCACAGAGGCTTCCCCGTCGGTGACGAACATCTTAAAGGAGTTCTTAGGTTTATCGTAATTTTCCTTCTCTTCCCAGGAGAACAGCTTTCCCACAAAGGAAACGAAGGTATCTCTTCTCAGCATTTTGATGGGAACCAGGGCGGCACGCTTCTTGAGGGTGCCGTAAACCACCTGAGGATCGGTAATATCGAAGGTCATATTGCCAACCTTCAAGAGTACCTTGCCGTCCTCGGTTTGCTCCGGGATCGCGGCATCGGGGCCGAAAAATTCCAAAGCCATGCTCTTTTGGTCGTTGAGGACACTGCTTCGGATGCTGTTGGCTTCCGCCAATGCTTCCTCTCTGGCGGTCTTGCGCATGGCGGCGACACCCGCCGCCTCGTAACGGGAGGGGTCAACCTCCTCACCGGTGATATACACAAGGATATCCAGCCCGAATTGGCATCGGATGCACTCCGTCAAAAACACCGCCGCGCCGCTGTTGGTAACGAAGGCAGGCGACACCTGCTTCCGCAGGCTGATCTCCAGAGTGCCTCTGGGAGGATCGTAATGCACTACGCAATCCTCAAAAAAGCCGTAGCTTACCCCGGAGCCGGTGACACGCTTCAACAAAGCGATCAGCCCGTTAATGCACGCCGGTGTAAAGGTTTCCGCAGGGTATTTGGGGAAGATACGCACTTCGTTCAGCCCGTAGCTCACCCGAATGAGATCCTCCAAGGCAAACAGCAATCTGGGCTGCTCCACCTTGGCAAAGCTTGCGTGGATCTCCACCTTTTTATTCTCCTTGTCCACCTTTACGGAAAACTCCGTCATGCGGCGGACAAGCTCCTCGTCGTCCTTGGTCAGGAGCGCACGGGCAAATTTCTTTTTAAATTGTTCTAAGATGTCCATAAACGCTCCTTTTTTAGCGATTGAAAAACAATCCCCTCAGCCGCGGCGCATGCGCCTTGGCAGCTCCCCTTACCAAGGGGCGCCCCCCCGCGCTTCGCGCTTTTGGGCTTTCTCTACTTCAACAAGCGGTTGATCTCATCCCACAGGGTGGGAACAATTTGCTCTTCTTTGATCTTGCAGACGATCTCGCCCTTGCGGAACATCACCGCCTCGCCCTTGCCCCCTGCCACGCCCACGTCGGCTTCTCTGGCTTCCCCGGGGCCGTTGACCACGCAACCCATCAAGGCTACGTTCAGCTTCTTCCCTGCGGGGACGGTAAGGGTATCGATCAATCCCTGCAGCTCCTCGGCGTAGCGGATCAGATCTACCTCCGTTCTGCCGCAGGTGGGACAGGAGATCAGATTCACACCGCCCAGAAGGCCGCAAGCCTTCAAAATCTCTTTGGCGGCGTAGATCTCCTCCACCGGGTCAGCGGTGAGGGACACACGCATGGTATCCCCAATGCCGTCACACAGCAAGGAACCAATGCCCACGGCGGATTTCACCGTGCCGCCTCGCTTGGTGCCGGTCTCCGTTACCCCCAAATGGAGAGGATAATTGCACTGCTGTGCCAGCAGGCGGTTGGCCTTGATCATGTTGGGCACGGAGGAGCTTTTCACGGAAAGCACCAAATTGCAGAAATCCGCTTGCTCGAACTCCTTTGCTGCCTTCAAGGCAGATTCGCACAGCGCCTCGGGGGTGGGAGAGCCGTACTTGGCCAGCAGCTCCTTTTCCAGAGAGCCGCCGTTGATGCCAATGCGGATAGGAATGTTCTTTTGGTTACATACCTTGGCAACCTGGCGAATACGCTCCGCAGAGCCGATGTTGCCGGGGTTGATACGGATCTTGTGGATGCCGTATTCCGCCGCCTTCAGTGCCAGACGGTAGTCAAAGTGGATGTCCGCCACCAAGGGGATGTGGGTATGCTCCCGCAGATACGGGATGGACTCCGCCGCCTCGGGGGTGTTCACCGTAAAGCGGACGATCTGACAGCCCGCCTGCTCAAGAGCAAGAATCTGGGCAAGGGTGGCCTCCTTGTCTGCGGTATGGGTATTGGTCATGGATTGGATGGCCACGGGGTTTCCACCGCCGATGGCCACGTTACCGATGGTTACTGTGTTTGACATAAGAATTTTTTCTTAAGAACCTTTCTTTGGAAAGAAAGGTTCTTAAAAACTCCCAAGAAACTTTTGATGCCGAAAACTTTCGTTTTCGGAAAACATTATATAAAAGATTTCGCTAATAGTTTTCTCTGTCCTTTATGCGGGAGAGAAGGCCTTGATTTTACCCTTCCTCAGTTCGGGTTTGTGGGGGCTGACGTCCACGGCAGCCCAATTTCGTTGTATTACGAAACGATATCTTGTTGTGCTCTGTACGGGAGACATAAACATTACGGGAAGGGTGCGTTGCTACGGTTGAAAATATCGTTGTCTCGGCGAAAACCGCCAGCTTCGGTTCCGGGACGCCGTAGGCGTCGTCCCCTACGGTCATGGGCAAGAAAGGAGAACAGCCACAGCCGAAAGCGGAATTCCTTTGCTAAGTGTGTCTTTGTTGTACTAACTAATGGCGTGTCCGTAGGGGAGGACGCCCTCGGCCTCCCGTGTACGAACTTAAGAAACTTTCGTTTTCGGGGAATGAAAGACAATTCATTTCTTCCAAAAACGGTAGTTTTTGGCAATGGGTTTTCTTAAATCCGTTCCTCCCAATCAAAACAACGCTACGATGTCCTTAAAGAACACAAGCGCCATGAGGACAAGCAGCGCCACCATGGTGCCGCCCACAACCTTTTCCTCCACGTTTTTGGGAAGGGGCTTGCGGCGAATGGCCTCAATGACGTAGAGCAGGAATCGCCCGCCGTCCAGCGCGGGGATGGGCAAAAGGTTCATAATACCCAGAGAGACGGAGATCATCATAGTCATGCTCCCCAGATTCCGCAGGGTATCGGCAAAGTTATCGGCGGCATCAATGGCCTCGCCGATCTGCTCACCGATGGCAATAGGCCCGCCCACGGCCTCGATGCCATAGCGCCCTTTGAAGGTATCGATGAGGGAGTCCACCGTCATATAGATGGAGTTATATCCCTGCCAGAAGCTTTCGTAAAGGATGGTACCCATGGTTTTATCCTTGCGGTACACCTTGAAGTCCATGACACCGTAGACCACGCCGTTTTCCTCGGTGTAGGCAAAGATCACGTCCTTCAGAAGCACCTCTTCCCCGTTGCGTTCCACCAGCATATCCACGCCAAAAGCACCGTCTGCGGCGATCATATAGGAAAGATCGGGGAAGCACATAATGTCCTTGCCGTTGATCTCCAGGATCACGTCGCCTTTTTGAAGCCCATGCTTTGCGCTTTCGCTTTCCGGCATCATCTCCGCAACCTGGGTACTGCCAATAGCGTAGCTGGTGCTGACAAGAACCAGCATAATGGCAAACGCCAGCAAAATATTCATTACGGGGCCTGCCAGGACGATGAGCATCCTCTTGAAGATGTTCACCTCACCCAAGGGCTTTCTGCCAATGCAAGCCACCATGGACTCCACGTCGTCGTCCTCACCCGGCTCACCCGCCATACGGACGTAACCGCCGATGGGCAGAGCGCGGATGGAGAAGGTATTGATCTTGCCTTGCCAGCTTTTGATCTTGGGGCCCATACCGATGGAAAACTCAATGATGGCCACGCCGGAAGCGCGGGCAACCAGATAATGCCCCAGCTCGTGGACGGTGACCAAAAGGCCGAAGATCAAAAGGGTAACGAGAATGGTAACCATAAAATACTGTTCTTTCCTTTCTTGGGAAGGGGGTTAGTGGGATCTTACGTATTCTCTGGCGGCGCGATCCGCCTCCAGGATCTGTGCCAGGGAGGGTTGCGCTTCAAAGCGTGCATTCTCCGTGGCGGCAATCACGATATCAAACAACCTCGTATAGCCGATCTCACCCTTTAAGAATCTGCCCACAGCCTCCTCGTTGGCGCCGTTCATGGCGGAGGGCAGGTTGCCCCCTTTCAGAATGGTATCCTTTGCCAGCTTAAGCAGCGGGAAGGTCTCGGTATCGGGCTTATAGAAGGTGAGCTTGCCTACTGCAAAGAGATCCAATTCTCCCGAGGGAGATTCGGTACGCTCCGGGTAGGTCAGGGCGTATTGGATACAAAGCCGCATATCCGGCACACCCATTTGTGCCAGCACGGCGTTATCTTCAAACTGAACCATGGAATGGATGATGCTTTCCCTTTGGATCACCACCTCTATCTGATCGGGATGAACGTCAAAGAGATGCACCGCCTCGATAAACTCCAAGCCCTTGTTCATCAAAGTAGAGCTGTCCACGGTGATCTTGGGGCCCATGCTCCAATTGGGATGGCGCAGGGCGTCTGCGGCGGTAACCGTTTCCAGGAAGGCTTTGTCCTTTCCGAAGAAAGGGCCTCCCGAGCCGGTGAGCAGGATCTTCTTCACCTTGCCCCCGCACTGCAGGCATTGGAAAATAGCGGAATGCTCACTGTCCACAGGAAGGATCTTCACGCCCTTCTCCCGTGCCAGAGACATAACCAGATCACCCCCTGCCACCAAGGTCTCCTTGTTGGCGAGAGCAATATCCTTCCCCGCATTCACAGCGGCAAGCGTAGGCTTCAGACCCAAAATACCCGTGAGGGCATTCACCACCGTGGGGGAAGGATCTGATTCCGCAAGCTGGCAAAGCCCCTCCTCCCCGGAGAGGATGCGAATGTTCGTATCCCTGAGACGGGTCTTCAAGGAGGTGTAGCGGGAAGAGTCAATATAAACGGCGGCAGGCAGGAACTCACGTGCCTGCCTTTCCAACTGTTCTTCTCTTGTGCCCGCCGCCAAAGCGGTGACGGGAATGTGATGCTTACGGGCAACGTCCAAGGCTTGTGTGCCGATGGAGCCCGTAGAGCCTAAAATACAAATGGATGATGTCATAACAATTCCTCAACGTAAGGAATGAGCAAAAGCACCTGCAGGGTGATCGCTACGGGGATGGTGCTGTCAAAGCGGTCCATAATGCCGCCGTGACCGGGGAACAGCTTGCCGTAATCCTTCACACCGAAGTGGCGCTTCACCACCGAGGCAAACAGGTCGCCGTAGATGGAGACCACCGCCAAAATCATGGCGCCGAAGAACACCACCAGCAGAGGGACGATCTCCCAGCTCTTGGCAAAGCCGTACACAACTACCGCGACGATACCCGTCCCGGCAACGCCGCCAATGGCGCCCTCCACCGTCTTTTTGGGAGAGATCTCCGGGCAGAGCTTTTTCTTGCCGAAGAAGAAGCCGGAGAAATACGCCAAGGTATCCGCTACCCACGGGATGCACAGAGCGATCCAAAGAGGTACGGTGGCGCCAACCACTTCTTGCAGATAGCCGCCCTCCATCGCCAATCCCGAAAGGGCGGAAAAGCCGATCTCGGTATACCAGAACAGCCCGAACAGCATCACCAGACGGTCCACGGGGAGCTGCTTGTATCTGACCACCGCGGCCAGGATGAACGCCAGCACGGTGATGGCCTGCAGGAAGGAAGGCACCAAGGAAAGGTACTTGAACCAATCCTCGAAAGCGTACTCCCTGACGAGGGTCACACTTGCAATGCTGCACCCGATGGAAAGGGTCAGGCTGAGGATGGAGATCACCAGCAGCCACACTTCTTTTTTGAACCCCACGCAGGAGAAAAACTCATACACTGCCACAGCACCCAGTAAAGCGAACAGCGAAGCCACAGCCCAAGCGGGAGCAAACAGCAGGATCGGCACCAGCAAGCACAAGGCCACCACTGCCGTGATGATACGTGTTAACATAAGGATTCCTCCTGAATGGAAAAGTTAGTTTACTTTTTGGAAACAATCCCCTCCGTCTCGCTGAAGCGAGCCACCTCCCCTTACTACGGGGAGGCTAACACGCAGAATGCGAAGTTTTTTATAAATCATACTTCCACGTAATTGCGTGGAAGTATCTTACCTCTCAAGGGAAGCGCAACGCTGCAAACACCGCCGAGACGCATAGGCTCCCCTTAGCAAGGGGAGCTGGCGGCGTTAGCCGTCTGAGGGGATTGTAAAGTACTTACCGTTTACTTACCGAATCGTCTCTTGCGGGTCTCGAAATCCCGCAGGGCTTTATACAGCTCTTCCTTGCGGAAGTCCGGCCAAAGCACGTCGGTAAAATAATATTCTGCATAAGCGGACTGCCATAACAAAAAATTGGAAATACGGTATTCCCCGCTGGTACGGACGATGAGATCCGGGTCGGGAATACCGGCGGAATAGAGGTGCTTTTCCAAGTCCTCTGCGGTAGCCTCGGTCTTCCCCTCCTGCAGCAGCTCATTCACTGCGTGGAGGATCTCCTGCCTGCCACCGTAGGAAATACAGATGGAAAGCACCGCCCCGGTGTTGCCCGAAAGCTGATCTCTGCAGTCTAAAATAGAGTTCCGTTCCTCGTCGGGGAAGCGGGAAAGATCCCCCATCAGGTTCAAACGGATGTTACGCTTTTGCAGCTCGGGAAGGTAACGGCGAATACCGTTCTTCATCAAAGACATGAGAGCATCCACCTCATCCTTTTCCCGATTCCAATTCTCGCTGGAAAAGGCGTAAACCGTTACGTAAGGGATGCCCAGATCGCTGCAGGTGTTGGCTACCTCAAAAAAAGCATCCAAGCCCACTTTATGTCCCGCAGTGCGGGGCAACAGCCGTTTTTTTGCCCAACGGCCGTTGCCATCCATAATCATAGCAATATGATTGGGAAGCGTCTTAAAAACAGGACGTTCCATCAGATCTCCATGATCTCCTTGTCCTTCTTTGCAACAGCCTCATCAACCTTCTTGATGTACTTGTCGGTAAGATCCTGAACAGCCTTTTCTGCGTTCTTCTGATCGTCCTCGGTGATGACGCTGTCCTTCTTCAGCTTCTTGATCTCTTCGTTGGCGTCTCTGCGGAGGTTACGGATAGCAACCTTGGCTTCCTCGCCCATCTTCGCGGTCTTCTTGGTGAACTCCTTACGGCGCTCCTCGGTGAGCGGGGGGAAGTTCAGACGGATGGCCTTGCCGTCGTTCTGGGGAGTGATGCCCAAGTCGGATGCGGCGATAGCCTTCTCGATCTCCTTGAGCATGGAGGTCTCCCAGGGCTGGATCAGCAGGGTTCTTGCATCGGGGGTCTTTACGGTAGCAACGCCGTCGATGCCGGTGGGGCTGCCGTAGTAGGAAACGGTGATCTTATCCAAAACTCTTGCGGAAGCTCTGCCTACGCGGATGGTGGCAAATTCGGATTCCAGAACCTCGATGGTCTTCTGCATTTTGGACTCGTAAGGCTTTTTGTCGAAACTCATGGTGATTTTCCTTTCTATGTGAAGCTTTTTTATTCGGTGATCAGAGTGCCGATGTTTTCGCCCATCACGGCACGGGTGATGTTCTCCGGGTGAGAAAGGCCGAAGATCAAGGCGGGCATACCGTTCTCTCTGCCGATGGCGGAGGCGGTCAGGTCGATGGCCTTGAGATTCTTGGAAAGGATCTCGTTGTAGGTCAGGGTATCATACTTCTTGGCATCGGGGTTCTTGGCAGGATCGCTGTCGTAAACGCCGTCCACGTTCTTGGCGGAAAGAAGCACGTCGCACTTCAGCTCCACGGCGCGCAGCATCATGCCGGTATCGGTGGAAAAGTAGGGATAGCCCACGCCGCAGGGGATCAACACAACACTGCCCTGCTCCAGATATTCCATGGCCTTATACTGAGCATAAGGCTCACAGACCTGCTGGATCTGGAAGGCGCTCATCACCTTGGCATCCACACCTGCGGAGATGAGATAATCCTGCATGGCAAGAGAGTTGATCACGGTGGCAAGCATACCCATGTGGTCGCCTCTTACACGGTCGATGGAAAGACCGCCCTGACGGGCACCTCTCCAAATATTACCCGCGCCGATGACGATGCCGAACTGCACACCCGCCTTTACGCAGGCCGCGATCTGCTCCGCCACGGAGCGAAGAAAACCGTCGTCCAGAATTTTGTTTCCGTCGCCGGACAAGGCCTCGCCGGAAAGCTTGAGTAAAACGCGTTTATATTTGGGCTGCATATTCATGGGCAGACTCCCCCTCATAATATGTTTTTATTATTATAGCAAAGATATTTGATAAACGCAAGTGGTATTTGGAAAAAAATTGTGAATGGTGAAGGGGTGGGATTGCGGAAATAGCCAAAGATGGGAAATAGGAACCTCATCCCCCATTTTCGGAGAGAAGCAAAGGTTCATTTCCCATGTTTGGTTCCGTCCGAAAACGGTCCTCCTTCCCCATAGGGGAAGGCAAGATGCTTGCTTCGCAAGCGAGAATGATCGTATGCCCCTTCGGGGCGGATGATGAATTCGTATATTGATTCGCCATTACTTCTGGCTACGCAGGATCGAAAGCCTTTTGCGCTCACCGAAGGTGAGCCTCGCCTTCCCCGTCGGCGGGGAAGGGGGACCGGCGAAACAAAACTATGCATAAACCAAAAACCGAACGCCCCAAGTCTTGAACCCAAAGTTCCAAAAACGATTTATCGTTTTTGACGTCGGCGAAACAAAACTATGCATAAACCAAAAACTGAACGCCGACTTGGGATGAGGTTCCGATGATTCAAAACATCAATTCTTCTCTCATCACCCGCATATCGGTGACCTTGTCGCCCAAGAACTGCTCGATATAGGAGGGATTCAAATAGTCGTTGCCGCAGGGAAGGGTACAGCGCAGAACCACGCCGTTTGAACCTTTTTCGAAGCTTTTTTCGGTGATCAGAGGCGCGATATCCATGGGCTTTTCCTGGGTCTTGGTCTTTTTAAGAACCGTCATCTCCCCTGCAAACAAGGCAGAGAAGGCCTCCAAGTCAAGTGCCGTCTCAAAGGTAAGGGTATATCTTGCCGCCTTGCAGGGCGGGAGCTTCTTTTCGGAAAATTCCACCTTCAAAAAATCCAATCCCTCGGGGGCTTGGGCTCGCAAGCGGGCAAGGGTCTCCGCCTCGGTGGGGCAATCGTCCTCCATGCGGAATTCCGCCACCTCGCAAACGCTTTCCTGGAACAGAGAAAGGGGCTGGGCAAACATCAGCTTGGGATGGGGATTGAAGCCCTCGGAAAACTTAATGGGCAGCTCCGTACGAAGCATCAAGCGGGTAAAGGCTCTTTGGAGATCCAAGTGAGAAATATAACGGAGAGAACCCGTTTTTGTAAAGGTTGCAAATACGTATTTCATGGTCATGCCTCCGTCTTTTGGGGGTGGGCGGGACAGCCCTTGCCGCCACACAGGGTATTTGCCCCGCAGGCGGAGCATTTGGTACGGCAGTCGGGGGTGGTTACTTCCGCCTCTGCCTTATGCTTTTCGGAAAGCAGGAATTTCTTGGTCACGCCGATGTCGATAAAGTCCCAAGGAAGCAGCTCCTGTTCCCCCATGGTACGGTTGGCGTAGAAGGCGGGGTCGATTCCCGTTGCGGCGAAATAGGACATCCAGTTCTCGTAGGAGAAGAACTCGTCCCAGGCATCAAACTTCTGCCCCTGCTCCACGGCGTAGGCCAACGCCTTGCCCAGACGGCGGTCGCCCTTAGCGAACACAGCCTCCAGGCGGGAGACCTTGGCATCGTGGTACTTGTAATCGATCTTGCGGGAGGTGATATGCTCGCGGAGCAATTTTTGCTTACGCTCCAATTCGGTAAAGTCGTTCTGGGCTTCCCACTGGAAGGGGGTAAAGGGCTTGGGCACGAAGCAGGAAACGCTCACCGTGACGGTCACGCCTCTGCCCTTGCGTTTCTTGGCATAGAACAGGTCTACTATTTTTTGCGCCAAAGTGGCGATGCCGATGATGTCCTCGTCCCGCTCGGTGGGCAGGCCGTTCATGAAGTACAGCTTCAGGCTGTTTCTGCCGCCGTCGAAGGCCTTCTCGCAGGCAATCAAAATATCATCCTCGGCGATGTTCTTGTTGATCACGTCCCGAAGTCTCTGGGTACCTGCCTCGGGAGCGAAGGTAAGGCCGCTTTTCCGCACGGACATCACCTTTTCCATCAGCTCCTCATAGAAGGCATCGATGCGCTGAGAGGGCAGGGAAAGACCCACCTTCTTCTCCTCCGTCCATGCCAGAAGGCTGTCCACCAGCTCCGGCAGGCGAGGGTAGTCACTGATGCTCAAGGAGGTCAGAGAGATCTCGGAGTATCCCGTATGCCCGATGGACGCCA
Source organism: Eubacteriales bacterium (assembly GCA_045612545.1). Classification (GTDB taxonomy): domain Bacteria; phylum Bacillota; class Clostridia; order Oscillospirales; family CAG-382; genus Coliplasma. The sequence continues at coordinate 1,152 of JAZKZH010000024.1, read as the reverse complement.
TAGCGCAGGCGTTGATGTTCTCGGGGGATTTATCACGGTAGGGACGGTAGATGATGCCCGCCTGACAGAAGCGGCAGCCGCGGATACAGCCACGGGTAACCTCCGTCATCACGCGGTCATGCACCACGTCAAGGTAAGGCATGGGAGATTTTTCGGGGAAGTACACCTTATCCAGATCGGTGATGATGCGCTTCTTCACCGTAGCGGGAACGCCCTCCCTGCCCGGGGTAAAGGATCGCAAAGTGCCGTCCTCGTTGTAAGTAACGTCATAAAGAGAAGGAACGTAGAAGCCCTCCAGCCGGGAAACGCGGTAAAGCAGCTCCTCCTTGGAAACGCCCTCCTTCTTGCAGGTGCGGATCAGCCCCGCCAGCTCGCAAAGGGCTTCCTCCCCTTCGCCGATGGAGAAGATGTCCACAAAATCTGCCAGAGGCTCGGGGTTGTAGGAGCAGGGGCCGCCTGCCACGATCAGGGGCATATCCCCCATTCTGTCCTTCGCGTACATGGGCAGACCCGCAAGGCGGATCATGTTCAGCACGTTGGTGTAGCAAAGCTCATACTGCAAGGTGAACAGCAGAGCGTCAAAATCACACAGAGGCGCGCCGGTCTCCAAGGCATAAAGAGGCAGATCGTGCTGTTTCAGCTGCGATTCCATGTCCGGCCATGGGGCGTAGGAGCGCTGGCAGTACACCCCATCCATTTGGTTGAGGGCGCCGATGAGGATGCGCATGCCCAGATTGGACATACCGATCTCGTAGGTATCGGGGAAGCAGAAGCACAGATTCAGATCCACGGTAGAGGGATCCTTGTACTCGCTGTTCAGCTCGCCGCCTACGTAACGGCCGGGCTTTTCCACGTGTTTTAACAGTTTTGCGTATTTTTCTGTGTTCATGGTTTACTCCTTCTTCCAAGAACTTTTATTGCCGAAAACTGTCGTTTTCGGGAAGATGTATAACAAAGCAAAAAATATCGTAGTGTCGGTGAAAACCGCCAGCTTTGGTTCCGGGACGCCGTGGGCGTCGTCCCCTACGAGCACGAACCGGGTTCGGTGTAAACCGGGGTATTTTCTCCCGCAACAAATACGGTGAAAAATCGTTTCATGCCCAACTTGTTGCGTGGACGATGGTACATTTTTTGCCGAAACTTCTTGCGGGC
>JAZKZH010000023.1:0-86962 GCA_045612545.1 Eubacteriales bacterium | reverse complement strand
ACCGCACTCATCCGTTTTGACAACGGCATGACCATCAGCGTGGAGGCTTCCTTCAACCTGAACATCAAGCACGACATCGGCAACATCGAGATCTTCGGCACCAAGGGCGGCGCCCGCGTTGACCCCCAGATCGAGCTGTTCACCGACATGAACGGTATGTTCGTGGACGTTCGTCCCTCCGGCGATACCGCTTTGAACTTCGACGGCTTGTTCTCCCGCGAGGTTCGTCACTTCGTGGAATGTGTTCGCGACGGCAAGAAGTGTATCTCCCCCGCAGAGGACGGCGTGACCCTCATGCGCATTCTGGATGCCATCTACAAGTCTGCTGAGACCGGCGAAGACGTTAAGATCGAGTATTAAGTTTCCATTTTCAAAGAAAGGAGCACTCTTTGTGCTCCTTTTTTACCAAAAAAGGCGGTACGGTTATGGAGAAAAAGAAAACAAGCATTGTGTTCACCGGGGACATCGGCTTCGATCGGTACATGGCGGGCAAATGGGAGGACGAGAACCTGATCTCCCCCCGTCTGCTGGCGTTTCTGCAAAGCGGCGACCATCTCTGCATCAACGTGGAGGGCGCCTTGATCGACGCCCGCGACGACGGATCCCGTGGGGTGTTCTTCCACAGCATGAACCCAAAGGCCGCCCCCTTCTTCCGCAAGCTGGGCGCAGACATCTGGAGTGTCGGCAACAACCACACCATGGACGCAGGGGCGGAGGGCGTGGTCAGCACCATTGCCCGTGCCAAGGAAAACGGCGCTGTGACCTTCGGTGCGGGGCAAAACGAAAAAGAAGCCTCCGAGCCTGTGTATGTGGAGGGCGGAGGAGGCATCGGCATCTTCGGGGTGAGCTATCTTGCGGAGTGCATTCCCGCCACGGAGACGGAGGCGGGGATCTTCCGTTGGAACAACATGGAATACATCAAACAGCGGATCGACGAGATCAAATCCCGTTGCCGCTGGTGCGTGGTGGTTGCCCACGGCGGGGAGGAGTTTGCCCCCCTGCCCAACCCCTACACCCGAGACAGGTATTTGAAATTTCTGGAGCTGGGGGCGGATGCGGTGGTTGCCCACCATCCCCACGTGCCGGAAAACTACGAGATCACTCCGGAGGGGAAGCCCATCTTCTATTCCTTGGGAAATTTCATTTTCGACACGGATTATCAGCGAGTACACCCCTACACCGACGGCGGCGTGGTTCTGAAGCTGGAGTTCACGGAGGAAGCCTTGACCTTCTCCGCCGCAGGCACCGTGATCGACAGACAGACGGAGACCATTGACCTGGCCGACCTTCCGGATATCTTCACCAACGTAGATGCCAAAGAATACGCCCTGCTGTCCCCCCTTTCCGCAAAAGCGTTCCTCCGGGAGGACATGAAGAAGATGGTGTTTTTGGAGCCAAAGCGGTTTGAAAACGCCGATGAAGCGGTCTGGAACGGCTATTTCTTCAGCACCGAGCCGGACGGGTACTTTGAAGGCGCCCACATGGATCTCAGCCTGATCGTTCCCCTTGCCGCCAAGGCGGAGGAAAAGCAGTGGCAACACAGCAAGCTGGAAAAGGTGAAGCAGTATATTTTGAAGCAGATGGATACATAAAAAAAGCCTCGTTGCCTGTGAAGGCGACGACACTTTTTTGCTTTGAATAGGAACCTCATCCCCCATTGCGGAGATTAAGACAGTTCACCATTCCTTGCTTTGTACGCTCCGCAATGGTCCCCCTTCCCCAGAGGGGGAAGGTAGGGAAATAGGATTCGCATATTTTCTCGCCATAACTTTCGTCTGCGCAGGATTGAAATTGATTTTCTGCACACCGCAGGTGTGCCTACCTTCCCCCTTTGGGGAAGGGGGACCGCTACGAGACGGAAACACCTTGTCCGTTCGCCCTGCAAATTCTCGTAGCGGTGGATGAGGTTCAGTTTCCAAAAAAGTAATCAGCGCCGATCCTGTCTCGATCATACCACAATCCACTCCCTTTTGCAAGAACCGCTCGGTATAGGTTCGGTTGTTTTTTGAAACCATTGGTTGCAACATAAAAAAGGACTGTCAAAGTCCTTTTTTGTTATCAAAACATCACGCTGACTCCGGAAATACACACCAAGGCGATGGCAGAGCCGCCCAAAAGCTGCCTTACCGTATGCTCCTTGGTAACCACGCTGGAGGCGAACACCAGCACGGTGAGAAACGCCCCTGCCAAGGCGGGAATCCAAAGGTGGAAATGAATGAACATGGCGAACACGGGGCCCATGATGCCGCAGGCGTGTCCGCTGGCCTTGAGGCGGAACAGCTTGTTGAAGAGCAACATCCCCACCCCGCAGGAAAGATAGCAGTAATACACCATCATCACCCCTGCGGGCGCTTGGGTACACAGCCCCCATACCGTCCCCAGCAGATAACCGCCGAAGCAGAACAGCATGGCGAGGCTTCTCTGCCCTTCCCTGCCCTTATGCTTAAAAGGCGGGATGTACCTCTGGAGAGGATACCCCAACAGCGGAAGCACTCCCAAGGCGAAGATGGCAAAGGCCAACTGCCACCACGCACCGAAGTTGCTCTCGTCGGTGAGATACAGGATCACCAGAAACGCCACGGCGAAGATGGGCGGGCGGGCGATGACACGGAACGCAGCGGAAAGCTTCTCTGTGAAGCAGTAGAATTTCGATAGTTTTTTCATGCTTTTTCGTCCTTTCAATGGGGTTACAGCCTAAAAAAGGTGCAAGAAAAACACCGTGCGAAAAAGGGGAATGCAAGGTGCCAAAACGGCTTTGCCGTTTTGTATAGGGCGTAACCGATAGTTTGCTTAACGATACAGCCTTGCGCCCGTTTTTCGCGGTGTGTTTTCTTTGGTTGTGAAAGTGAAAATTATTCGGACTTGCCGCTTAAGCAAAGCCCCGCGATCAGTTGTGCCAGCCCCAAAAGGACTGCCCCTGCGATGCATAGCGCTCCCGTGGCGGTGTGACCTGCATTGACTCGGTCCACGCCAAATCCGAACAGGAAGACGATCCCAACGAGAACGAAGATCACCAAGCATACGGCGAGGATCTTCGCCGTCTTGCTTTTCGACTTTTCCGGTACCGCCAGCATGACCAGCTCCAGGTACAGTTCAAAAAGGAATTCGAAAAAAATCTCCATGGGTTGCTCCTTTCATAACAGTTCTTGCGTTACAGAAGGGGTAGATCAGACTTATAGGAGATCCTGCTCAGCGCTATGCGCTTCGACTACAGAAACTTCGACGCGCCAACCCGCAGGGCATACAATTAACATTGCGTCGCTTGCTCAGGATGACACTCTCCCCGCAGGGCATACAATCAACATTGCGTCGCTTGCTCGGATTCATTCCGAGCAAAAAGACACCTTGCCACTGAGGTACAATGAACCAAAAGCTATAAAAATTCCTCTCGAAAACGACCTGCCTCGCAGGGCTTTTTCGAAGGGATTTTTGACGTGGCGCAAGCAAAACTGCATAGGAGATCCTATGGCCTTGGCGCCACTTGAGAAGACATTAGCCCTTCTCGAACCCGATCATCAGCCCGCCCTTTTCGGCATAGAAGCTGCAAAGACCGCCGGTGAGATAAATGGAAACCTGCACCTCGGGAAGCGCACTGTTCAAAATAGCCTTCAAACCTTCTGCGGCGGCTTGGTTGAAGCAATGACCGATGTATACCTTACCATCCTTCTTCAGCCCCAGATCCTTCAGAGTTTGAGCGGTGGTCTCCAACGTCTTCTTTTCCCCTCTGGGCTTGTGAAGCTGTTCCAAATCTCCCCTGTCGCTGGCCTTGCCGATGACGCGAATGCCCAACAGCCCCGCCATCTTTGCCACCAAGGGAGAAACTCTGCCGTTGTTGGCAAGATTCTTCATGGACTCCAAAACGAACACCAGCCCGGTATGGGAGGCGTATTCCTGAATTTCCTTGCAGATGGTCTCAAAGTCCTTACCCTCCAAAACCAAGTCTCTCAGCTTGTGCACCAACAGCCCACATTCCGCGCCTGCGGAAAGGGAGTTCAGCACGAACACCTTTCTTTCGGGATAAAGCTCCTCGTAATGCGCCTTGGCCTGCATAGCGGCGTTGTAGCTGCCGGAAAGGGTGGCGGTGATGGTCACGCAGAATACGTACTGCGAATCGCCGAAGGCGGCCAGCCAATCCCCCACGTTGGGGCAGGAGGTGGAGGACTTGCCCTTGTAATGAAGAAGGGTATCCACCATGCCTCTCACGTCCAAGGTAGCATCGTCCACGTATTCATTTTCTGCGGTGATGATCTTCAGAGGGGCGGCCTCGAAGGGAACGCCCTCCACGGAGGTAAAGTCGCAAGAGGAGTCTGCTACGATCTTAAAACGGTTCATGTGTAAAATTCCTTTTCAGTTTGATATGCATATCATACCTCGGGAAAGCCCCAAGGGATGGTCTCAGTGTACCGCAAGGGCAGGCAAATTGCAACCTACCGTGCCGTTTTCCCCCTCCACCAATGGTTCTCACGCAGTAGAGAACAGAAAAAAGGACTCTACCGGCAGTAGAGTCCTACACAAAAATGCTTATTTTTGGATTTTATTTTTGATTACGGGCTTAATGCGAGACCAAAGCAGGATCACGAGCTGGGCAGGGATCCCCAAAAGGTAGACCTTCCAAATATTTTCCCCAAACACCAAGACCGTGACGTGTAAGGAAGCCAAGGTGCTCCACACCAAGGCGGAGATGATGAGGAAATTGGTGCGGGGATTGAACCAAACGGAATTGAATACCAGCCACAAAAGCAAGGTCACCGGGACGGCATACACAAAGGCCAGCCAGTGCAGCTCCACCTCCACAGGGAGGAGATCCAGCATCACGAAGGCCAGCAGGGCGAGAAACCACACCAGCACGGCGCACATGGCGGTGACGATGGAACGGTTGCGGAAACGGTACTTACGCTCCGGTGCTGTGTCCCTCTTTTCCTCCGTGGTGTGTTCGTTTACCAAGTGATCCAGGGTTACACCAAACAGATCCGCAATGGCCTTCAAAGTGGAGATCTCCGGCACAGATTCCCCCCGCTCCCACTTAGAAACGGCCTTGTCGGAATAATGCAATTGCTCCGCCAGCTCCAGCTGGGTCATCCCCTTGGCCACCCGCAGTTCGGTTATATTTTTTGCGATAATGGATTTGATATCGTTCATCAAAGGCAACTCCTTTTTGTTGCATCCATTATACAAGAAAAATATCCGCTTGTCAACTGTTTTTCTTTTCGTCGATGACTCGCCCGCAAAGATAACGGTTTGCGCCGATGTAAGGCTATTCCCCGTCATTTCCCACCACACAAAAACGCCCCCGAAGAAAACCTTCGGGAGCGTATTCCGTAATATTCCGACGAGAGCGAAGCGACTATGATCCGCTCTTGATCTTATCCCACAGCTTTTCGTAGTAAGCGATCACTTGAGGATCAAGGTTGGTGTAATAGGTGGATTTGACATCCGTCTCGGGGTAGAGGAACTCGTTGCCCATGAGGGAATACTCCTCGTTGGTGGTCACCGCAGTGTTGGGGCAGGTATAGCAGATATACTCCGCATTCTGCAACGCCACGTAGGGCTCCATGAGGAAGTCAAGATACAAGAGCGCCGCCTCGTAGTTCTGGGCGTCCTTGGTAATGCAGGCCGCATCCATGAAGATGTTGGTACCTTCGGTGGGCAAGTAGAAGGACAGGTGGTCGCCGTTGCCGCCCGCTTCCTCCATGTTATCCACCATGGTCATATAATCGCCTGCGTAATAGGCGGCAATGGCGGCATTTTCGCCCTCCATCTTGGCAAAGATCTGATCCATCACCCAGGTCTGGAGCAGAGGCACCTGCTTCATCAGGTAATCCGCCGCCTTGTCCCAATCTGCGGGATCAGTGGTGTTGATGTCAATGCCCTGGGCAAACATCGCGGTGGCGAAGGCGTCACGGGCGTTATCCATGTTTAAGATCTGCCCCTTGTACTTCTCGTTCCACATGAGAGACCAGGTACCGTCCAGATCGGCGGGATCCACCATGGTGTTGTTGTAGATCACACCCAAATAGCCGCCCGCGTAGGGAATGGAATATTCTCCGGTGGGATCGTATTCCGGGCAGAGGTACTGAGGATCGATATAGTGATAGTTCTGCAGCTTGGAGAAATCGATGGTCTGCAAATATCCCTCCTGCAACAAGCGGGAAACCATATAGTCGGAGGGGATCAGAACGTCGTAGGTGACACCGCCCCCCGCCAGCTTGGAATACATGGCCTCGTTGCTGTCGAAGGTATCGTAGACCACCTTGATGCCCGTCACCGCCTCAAAGGCAAGGTTGACGTCCAGGGAGTCGTCCTCGCCGTCGGAGATGTATTCGCCCCAGTTGTAAACGTACAAGGTAGTGCCCGCAAGGTCGTTGGTGTACTCTCTCACCAGCTGACCCTCCAGACTGTCACGAATGGATTGCAGGGTGTTTTGCTTACCGCCTCCCGCAAACAGCACTACGGAGACCACCATCACCACTGCTACCAAGAGGCTGACCACCTTCACCGTCTTGCCGCCGCTTGCCTGCTTCTTTTCCGAACGGATCTGCAGCAGGTTCACGGAAAGCATCAGCACCAAAATGGCAAGGAAGATCAGAGTGTACAGCGCGTAGTAGGTGGGACGGATGGGCTTCTTCACCGCGGTATACAGGTTGGTCGCCAGAATGGAGAAATGTCCGTTGGTATAATAGGAAATGATGAAATCATCCAAGGACAGAGTAAACGCCATGATAAAGCCGGAAAGGATACCGGGGACAATGCCGGGGAAGGTCACCTTGCGGAAGGCCTTAAAGGGAGTACAGCCCAAGTCCAACGCCGCCTCGTACTGACTGCGATCGGATTGGTACAGCTTGGGCAGAACGTTCAAAATGACGTAGGGCAGGTTGAAGGTGATGTGTGCCAACAGCAAAGTCCAAAAGCCAAGGATATCACTTCTTCCCAGCCAAACGGCCACGAAGGTGAACAAAAGCATCAAGGAAACACCGGTGATAATGTCCGGGTTGGTCAGCGGAATGTTGGTGACGGTGTTCACCGCATTCTTCAACGCCTTGGACTTCATGCGGTAAATGCCGTAGGCGGCAATCACACCCAGCACGGTGGCGATGGATGCCGCTGTCACGGAGATCATCAGCGTGTTGGCCAAAACCTCCATCAGGCTGAAATCCGAGAACAGATTTTCATACCAACGGAGAGAAAAGCCGGTGAAAATGGTGGTGCTGTCGGAAGAGTTAAAGGAGAACAGCACCATGACCGCCAAGGGAGCGTACAGCACCGTATAAACGAAGCCGACAAAGATCTTGCCAAGTACCTTCATACCAGCATACTCCCCCCTTCGTTATCATCGGAAAAGCGGTTCAGCACGAACATACTCACTAAGATCACCACCATCAACAGCAAAGAGATGGCGGCGGCCACGGAAAGGTCGTTCTGCACGCGGATCTGCCGTTCGATCAAGTCGCCGATCATGGAGTTTTCCGTACCGCCCATCTTACTGGAAATGTAGAAGGTGGAAACGGAAGGAATGAACACCATGATGATGCCGGAGATCACCCCGGGCATGGAGAGAGGCAGAACCACTCTGCGCAATCTCTGCAGGGGACTGCACCCAAGATCCTCCGCCGCCTCCATGAGAGAGTTGTCCATGCGGGACATGACGTTGAAGATGGGCAGGATCATATAGGGCAGATAGTTATACACCATGCCGAAGATCACGGCGCCGGTGTTGTTCAAAAGAGGAAGCCGCCCAAAGCCCAAAAATGCCATGAACTGGTTGATGAGACCGTTGTTGTCCATCAAGGTGGTCAGACAGTAGGTCTTGATCAAAAGGTTGATCCACATGGGCAGGGTGACGAACATACTGGTGAGCTTTTTGGAGGTGGGGCCAAACTTGCATACCACGTACACAAAGGGGTACGCCACCACCAGACAGATCACCGTAGCAATGATAGAATACCAGAAGGAACGGATGATCACGTCCGTGTAATTGCTCAGCTCCTTCAGATTATCCAGGGTAAAATTCCCGTCGCCGTCAATGAGTGAATAATACAGCACCAAGACCAGCGGGATGATGATGAACAAAGCCGCCCAAAGCATATAGGGGGCGTTCAACAGCACCGTTCCGGGAGACCGACGGACGGCCTTGCCGCCTGCCTTCATTCTTCTTCCCCGTCTGCAGACCGATCCATTTCGTCGGAGAAGCTGCTGTAATCTCCGTACAGACCGGAATACTCGGATTTGTGCATAACGTGAATGGAATCGGGATCCAGAGCAATACCGATGGTCTGCCCCTCTTCATAAGCGTCGGTGGTCTGCACCATCCACTTAAAGCCCTTGACCTCCACGATCAGCTCGTAATAGTCACCCTTGAAGGTGGCCTGGGTGATCTCACCGGTGATCATGCCGTCCCCTACGGGAACCACGTCCACGTCCTCGGGGCGGATGACCACGTCCACGGGCTCGTTATGGGCAAAGCCCTCGTCCACGCAGGTGAAGGTATGCCCTGCGAAGGTAACGGTATCGTCACAGTTCATAATGCCGTCGATGATGTTGGACTCCCCGATGAAATCAGCCACGAAGGCGTTTTTCGGCTCGTTGTAAATATCCACGGGAGAACCGATCTGCTGGATCTTGCCGTCGTTCATCACCACGATCACGTCGGACATGGAGAGGGCCTCCTCCTGGTCGTGGGTAACGAAGATAAAGGTGATCCCCGTCTCTCTCTGAATACGGCGCAGCTCCACCTGCATATCCTTGCGGAGCTTGGCATCCAAAGCGGAAAGAGGCTCGTCCAAAAGCAACACGGAAGGACGGTTGATCAAAGCGCGGGCAATGGCGACACGCTGCTGCTGACCGCCGGAAAGGTTGGTAACCTTACGCTTGTCGTAGCCCTCAAGGTTCACAAGCTTCAGCATTTCCTGCACCTTTGCCGCGATCTCCTCCTTGGAGGCGCCCTTCACCTTCAGGCCGAAGGCCACGTTTTCAAACACGTTGAGATGGGGGAACAGTGCGTAACGCTGGAAAATGGTGTTCACGTTACGGCGGTAAGGAGGTACGTCATTGATCCGCTGTCCGTCAAAAAAAACATCCCCCGTATCCGGCTGTAAAAACCCCGCAATAATCCTCAGCGTAGTGGTTTTACCGCACCCGGAACGACCGAGGAAGGTGACAAAAGCACCGTCTTGAATCTCCAGATTCAAACGGTCCAGAATCACTTCCCCGTCAAAAGCAACGGTGATGTCTTTGAGTTCAATAATGTTTTGTTTTTTCATTTTGCATCCACCCTTTGCGGCACCTGACCGCGTATAGCTTTGTTTTTCACAAAACTCTGCGCAGACCCACGACAGACTAACCATAACGCCCCGCAAAGAGTTTTTACAAATCAGAGCCTTTGACCCGGCCCCTATTGCAGCTACGGTTGCTCAAACGGTGTATTCCCTGAAAACGCCGTAACGGTTCCTGCTCGGAACTGCCTGTCGAGCACATTTATTTTATTTTTGAAGGCAGGATGCATACCTGCCCACTGTGCGCCCGCTTTGCGCAAAAAATCGCACTTACGAACGTGGTAGCACAGATGCAAAAAAACTGATTTCATTATAAACTTTTTTGAAAATAAGTCAATAGGTTTGCACAATATTTTTCGACCTTTCTCCCCAAAGCAAGTCGGCCGACTTGGGTATTTTTGAACGAATTGTAAATTAACCGCATTTTCGGTTTACAAACCCTGCTGACTTTGCTATAATACCCTAACAAGGCGGCAAAACCGCCTCCAATAACGTGGTTTCAAAGGACGGTCATCCCGTATGGCAGTTTCTAAAATTCCAAAAAGCTTGAAATATTTCTCCCTGCTGTTTTTGATCCTGCTGGCGGCAGTGCCCGTGCTGGTGCGGCTGTGGGTGGGCGACGGCAGCTCCGGTTCGTTTTTGTTCGGTCTTTCCACCGGCTTTTGCTGTGCAACGGGCGCTGTCATCGCGTTCCTGTTAGGGCGTCGTCTTTCCCCCGTTCTTCCGGAGGGTCTGCCCACGGTGACCTTCAGCTCTGCGGTGTGCGGCTTTACCGTTTTCACGGTGGTGATGGTTACCGCATATTACACCTATTTTGCGCCTATCACCAACCGCATTACCGACGTGAACCCTGCCATTGCCATGCTGGTAAAGCTGTTCGCTCTGGGCTGTGCGGTGTATTTCCTGCTGTTGGCGGCTTGGCTCCCCTTGGGGCAAAAGAAGGCTCTGGGGCTGTTTTTGGCCATGTTCCCCGTGCTGTTCTGCGCCTTCCGTATTCTCAGCGATTTTATCGACCACAGCACCATGCCCTTGGCGGGCTTTGGCGGCTACCGCATCCTTGGGATCATCGCCACCATGCTGTTCTTCCTGCAGGAAGCAAAGTTCCGTACCGGAAAGGGCGGAGCGGCTTGGTACTTCATTGTTGGCCATATTGCGGTCATCCTGCTGTGCGCCTACAACGTCCCCCTGCTGTGGGAATTTATCCGGGGCAGCGTTTCCGTGACGGACATTTTGTATGCCATGCTGTCTCTTTCCTTTGTGATCTACATCTTCACCCGCCTTTACTCCATGGAGCTGAAGACTGTTTCGGGGGAAGAGCCCATCCCCTCTCCCGCAGAGGTATAACTCACCCAAAAAACGAATACAATAAAGCAGACAAGTTTCCATGGAAAGGACGTGCCATCCCGCCCCGTGAAGAACTATCTGCTTTGTTTTTTTGCATTATGCGCCGCTATGATCCTGCTGCCCCGGGTAAGTCTGCTGTTCCAACGCGAGACGTCAGAGATCTCCTACCTGACAGTGCTGGACAGCGACAGCGGAGAGACCTTCCTGCTCCCCTTGGAGGACTACGTCATCGGCGTGATGGAGACCCTCTCCCTGCCCCCGTGGGAGGAAGCCCGCAAGGCCGTTGCCATCGCCATCCGAAGCCGCGCTTTGTACTGTCAAAAGAACACCCCCGTACATACGGGCGCCGCCCTCTGCAACGACCCCGCTTGCTGTATGGGGTTTGAAACGGAGGATTTTTCACAGGATAATATCGCCGCCGCTTCCGAAACCGCAGGACGATACCTCACCTACGAAAACGCTCCCGCCGCCGCATTGTTCCACGAAAGCTCCGGCAGATACACCGCCTCCGCCAAAAGCGTTTACGGCGTGGAGATCCCCTATCTTACGGGGGTGAAGAACGTGCCGGAGGGGATTTCCGAGGCGTTTTCCTTTGGGGAAGATTCCCTGCGCAGCCTGCTGGGGCTTCCCCACGGCTACCCCCTCGAGGATCTGTTTTGGGGGTACGACCGCTACGGGAGATTGCAGACTCTTGAATGGGAGGGCGGCTCCCTTTCCGGAAAAGAGGTGCAACGCCTCCTCGGCCTGCCATCCCTGTGCCTTGAGGTCACCGCGCAGGGGAACGATCTTACCATCCTTTGCCACGGCAGAGGAGACGGGGTGGGCATGAGCTTGAACGGTGCCTCCCTTTTGGCAGAGGAAGGAAAAAGTTGCGAAAGGATTCTGGAATTTTACTTCCCATTTCTATTGCTGAATTCTTGAATAAAGATCTCCCGTTTGGTACAAACTAAGGCTGTGAAACCAAACAGGAGGTTTTTTATGTTTGAACCCAAAGAAACAACGCAAAAAGCAGACACCCCTTTCGGAGGTCGCTATTCCCGCTACGCCGTGTACCTCTATTTAGCCATGGCGCTTTTGATTGTAGGCGTGACCACCGCAAGCCTTTTTGCCTTGAGCCGCAGCACCGATTCTTTGCCGGAGTACAGCACCCCGGAATTTTCCTTCGGAGAGATCTCCATCCCCTCGTCCTCAAGCCCCGACCTGATGATCTCCATTCCCGAGGAGGAAAGTGAGGAGAGGCCCGTTTTCGGGGAAAACAGCGGCGTAGAGGAGGAGACATCCTCCGCATCTCCCGTTATCAAGGAGGAGCCCGCCTACGCACTGCCCATTGAAGGCGGCGAGGTACAGAAGAGCTGCTCCCTGGACAAGCTGGTCTTCTCCCAGACCATGCAGGACTACCGCACCCATTCCGGCATCGATATTTCCGCCGAACCGGGGGACGACGTGCTTTGCTACGCCAAAGGCGTGGTGGAATCCGTGAAGGAGGATCCCCTCTTGGGTACCACCGTCACGGTGAAGCACGATTACGGCTTGGTGACGGTGTACGCCAACCTTGCCCCCGATCTGGCGCAGGGAATTGCGGTGGGGCAACAGCTTTCCACAGGGCAGGTGATCGGCTACGTGGGAAATACCGCCATCTCCGAAAGGGCGGACCCTCCTCATCTCCATTTTGAGATGATTCTAAACGGCGCTCACATCGACCCCGAGCACGAGCTGTTTTGACAGAGGAGATCAAGGGGCACTGCCCCTAAAAAAACCGCATAATCCCGTATTTTGAACAAAACGAAAAAAGGCCTTTGCTTTGCACAAGTTCGTTAAAACGGACTTGTGCAACGTCAGAGGCTCTTTTCCTTGTTTTTCGTTTTCGAGACGGCCCAGGGGTGCTTTTTCCACCTTTACCAGCGTTCCTTGTTGGACAGGGTGTTATACACCTTACTGCCCGGGGGAACGGAGTGGGTCAGCCATACGTTACCGCCGATGACGCTATCCTCCCCGATGTGGGTATCTCCTCCCAAAATGGTGGCGCCTGCGTAGATCACCACGCGGTCACCGATGTCGGGATGACGCTTGACCCCCTTCACGGGGTTGCCGTTTTCATCCAGCTCAAAGCTCTTTGCGCCCAAGGTCACGCCCTGATACAGCTTCACACCCTTGCCGATGGTGCAGGTCTCGCCGATGACCACGCCGGTGCCGTGGTCGATGAAAAAGCTTTCCCCCACGGTGGCGCCGGGATGGATGTCGATTCCCGTTTTTTGATGGGCATATTCCGTCATCATGCGGGGAATCAGCGGCACTCCCAAAACGTGAAGGCTGTGTGCCAGACGGAAAATGCTCACCGCCTCAAAGGAGGGATAGGCCAGCATGATCTCCGTTTTGCCTCTGGCGGCAGGGTCTCCCAGATAAGCGGCCTGAATATCCGTGTTCAAAAGGCGGATCACCTCGGGCAGGGTATCCATAAAGGCGCAAACAGCCTTATCCGCCACGTCACGGCAGGAATCGCAGGTGGTTCCCGCAGGAGCGTCGCCGCCGCAGGTATAGCAATACACCTCGCTGATCACGCCGTAAAGCAGCATGGCCGCCTTTTGCAGACTGTCCGTCACGAAGGCGGGCAGAAACGCCTCCGGAATTACCTCCTCGGAGAATACGTTGGGGAACATGGCCTTCCGCAACAGCTCCGTAGCGCGGTACACCCTGTCCTTGACACCGAAGCCTGCTACCGCCGCCTCGGCTTCGTTCTCACGGTTGCGGGCGATCAACTGCTCCGCCACTTCTCCCGCGCCTTTTCCCAGCCATTCCTTGATCATAAATATGTCCATTCCTTTCGGCTTTATCGTTTTCAGTATACAACATTTCTCCCTGCATTGCAATAGATTTTCGGAGGCAAAAACGAAAAAAACAAAAAAGACTTCTCTTTTTTCGCCCTTGACAAACCCCTGCCGAAGGAGTATACTTGTTTTATACAGGATTAAGAATAAGGAAAGGTAACCGCTATGAAACGATTTTTCAAAGTCCGCCTTCTTCCCCTTTGCTTGACCTTGCTGCTTTTACTGCAAGCCCTGCCGGTCATGGCGCAGAGCGAGACGGTGTATCATCTGGGGATGTACTACGCAGCCGAGAGCCAAACCTACGGCACCGTTGCTCCCAACACGGCCTTCTCCCATCTGTATTACGATCAGCTGGAGAACGACATGCAAAGAGAGCTTTACGCCCGGCTTGCTCAGGCCACGCCCGGCGGCAATATCATCGCCTTGGAAACCACGGATATTCCCGTCATTACCGTTCCTGCCGAAGGAGCTACCCCTGCGTTCCAGGCGGAGATCATGGCCTTTGTGTCTTCCCAGGTGTTCCCCGCGTATGCGGCGGCCGCTTTGGACACCCCTTTGATGTTCTGGGCCTCCGGTGTTCGGTACGGTGCAAACCTTTCCGTGAGGGGGGACACCGTCTACTCCATCACCATTCAGTGTATTCCCGATGCCTCCGGCAATTACAGCCAAGCAGGCTATGATGCCGCGGTGAAAAAGATCCAAGACGTTTTCGCGGCTCTGGAGGTTCCCGCCGGGGATACCTACCAGCAACTGAAATACTTCCACGATTACCTTTGCGACACGGTGGTCTACGTTGACGGCGCAAATGCCCACAACATCACTGGCCCTCTGCTGGAGGGTAAATCCGTCTGCGAGGGATACGCAAAGGCCTTTAAGCTGTATTGCGACCTTTTGGAGATCCCCTGCATCACTATCACCGGTATGGGCTACACCGGAAGCGGCTCCGAGGCTCACGCCTGGAACGCCGTGCGCATGGAGGACGGCAAGTGGTACGCAGTGGACGTGACCTGGGATGACCAGCCCGGTATGATCTACTACGATTTCTTCCTGACCGGCGGGGAAACCGTTCCCGAATCCTTCAACCCCATCACCTTTAACGAATCCCACGTGGCAATGGGTGACTTCTTCGGCAACGGCGAGGCGGTTTTCGACGTTCCCTCTTTGAACGACACCGCCTACGGCAAGGAAGACGTTCACACTCACGAATACGGCTTCCGGACCTATCCTCCCACCTGCCACGAGGACGGCTACACCGTTTACACCTGCGATTGCGGTGATTCTTACGTTGGCAACATCGTTCCTTCCCTCGGACACAGCTACGCAATGGAGAGAAAAGAACCCACCTGCGAAGAGGACGGCTACGTTCGCCGCTTCTGCAACCGTTGCGGTGATTCCTACGACGAGATCCTCCCCGCCTTGGGGCATAACTTGGACACTCAGGCAGTCCCCCCCTCCTGCGAGGAAGACGGCTACCTCCGCCGCTACTGCAACAATTGCGGCGCTTTCTACGATGAGATCTACCCCGCTACGGGACATAACTGGGACGACGGTGTGGTCACCGTTCAGCCTACGGAGTTCTCTGTGGGCGAAAAGGTCTACACCTGCTACAATTGCGGTGAGAAAAAAGCAGAAACTCTCCCCCGCTTGGAGCATTTCCACGATCTTGTTGCTACGGTAACGCCTCCCACCTGTACCGAGGAGGGTTACACCACTTACACCTGCTACTGCGGTCTTTATTATACGGACGACTACCTTTCCCCCACCGGTCATAACTACTTGGAGGATTCCCGCGAGCCCACCTGTACAGAAGACGGTTACAAGGGCGCCTTCTGTGAGTACTGCGGAGAGGGTGGCTCCGAGATCATCCCCGCCCATGGCCATAGCTATCAACCCAAGGAAGTTCCTCCCACCTGCACCGAGGACGGCAGAATCTTCCACGTTTGCGAATATTGCGGCAACAACTACTCGGAAGCCGGACTCCCCGCGACCGGACACACTTGGGATGACGGCGCGATCACCGTAGAGCCCACGGAGGAGACCGAAGGAGAACAGATCTTCACCTGCAAGGTCTGCGGTAAGACCCAAACCGTGATCCTTCCCACCCTGGCGCACACCCACAAACACGAAACAATCGTGACTCCTCCCACCTGCGAGAAGGAAGGCTTTACCACCTACACCTGTAAGTGCGGCGACAGCTTCATAGGAGAAACCGTTCCCGCTTTGGGGCACAGCTTTGAGGAAAGCACCATCCCTCCCACCTGTACCGAGGAAGGAGCCCTGCTGTTCACCTGTAAAAACTGCGGCCGCGTGGATTCCAAAGTTCTTCCCCCCATGGGGCACAGCTACGAGGTAGCGTACACCGAGCCCACCTGCACCGAAAGCGGCTTCGCCACTTACACCTGCCACTGCGGTGACAGCTATGTGGCAGATTACGTAGACCCCACGGGTCACGACTTTGCCCTTACCTCTGCGGTAGAGCCCACCTGCGAGGAAGGCGGTGTTTACACCTTTGAATGCTCCAATTGCGGTCTTTCCTACACGGAGACTCTGCCTCCCAACGGACATGCCTACACGGCAAAAGTCACCCCTCCCACCTGCGAGGAAGAAGGCTTTACCACCTACGCCTGCGAAAACTGCGGCGTCGCCTATACAGACGATTCCGTTCCCGCTTTGGGTCACAGCTTCGGGGATTGGAAAGAAGTAGCCCCCGGCAAGGAGGAACGCACTTGCGCCAACTGCGGCGAGACGGAAAGCCGCGACAAAGTGCCCGTCTACGATGTGGACGGCGACGGCGTGGTAGATCAATCCGACGTTACAAGTCTCATGTCCGTTCTGGTGGGCAACACCGAAACGGCTGCCCTCTACGACTTCGACTTTGACGGAAAGCTCACCATCTT
Organism: Eubacteriales bacterium; assembly: GCA_045612545.1. Classification (GTDB taxonomy): domain Bacteria; phylum Bacillota; class Clostridia; order Oscillospirales; family CAG-382; genus Coliplasma. The sequence continues at coordinate 70,627 of JAZKZH010000023.1, read as the reverse complement.
CGACTGCGTACTGCTGTTGCAGCAAATTTCTTAAATTCCAACACGAAAATCCGAAGCGACCCACACCGGAGCCGCTTCGGATTTTTTCTACGGCAGAAAAGCCCCCGCCGCGGCAAGAAAGGCGCCCCCTGATGGGAGGGAGCTGTCGGCAACCGCCGACTGAAGGGGACGCCCGGAAATCCCACTGCCCGGGTTCCAATCACATTCCCTTTGTGATTTCCACCAAAAGACAACCGTTCTCTTTAGAACAAACGCAGATTGACAGACCGCTTCAAAAAAGATATAATGTTTTCATATAAAACATTTCGGAAAGGAAAAACGCCATGACCTCAAGAAGAATATTTGCGCTCTTGCTGAGCTTGCTCGTGCTGTTGTGCCCTCTGCTGGTTTCCTGCAGTAACAACGGCAACGAGACAGAAGACACCTCCTCTACAGGCTCTGCGGGCACGGTAAACAAGGATCCCAACCAAGAAAATTCCAAATATTTGGACGAAAACGGTATGTACACCCTGGCAAACATGAATATGCCGGAGTTCAACTTCCCCCACGACACCTTCACTGTCTGCGTGTACAGCGACAAAGTCCAGGATACCTACCACTCCGAAGAAATTGAGCCTATCGAATCCACCGACGATGCTTTGAGAAAAGCCGTCCTTGACCGAAACGGTTTGGTGGAAGAGCAATACGGCGTCACCGTCAAGGCATTTGCGGTGGATGACGTTGTAACAACCTTGAAGCAGGACACCGCGGCAGGTCTTGCCACCTATGATGCGGCAATGCCCTTTATGGGAAAAGCCGCAACCCTTGCCCAGGAAGGCAACTTCTATAACCTCTACGATTTTGCAGAATATATCCACCTGGACGCTCCTTGGTGGGATCAGAAAGCCAACGAGAACCTGTCCATCGCAGGCAAGCTGTACTTCACCACCGGCGATATCTCCATTATGCAGAAGGTAGTCTCCTCCTGCATCCTGTTCAACAAGGAAATCTACAACGAAGTTTGTCTGAACACCTACGGCGATATGTATCAGCTGGTGCGTGACGGCAAGTGGACCTTTGATACCATGCACGAAATGGGCCAGTTGGCTACCATGGACCTCAACGGCGGCGGTATGTCCTTCAGCGACCAGTGGGGTATGGTAGGTACCAACGGCATCGGCGGTATGTACATCGCCTCCGGCAACCGATACATTATGAAGGATGAGAACGACATCCCTCAGATCGAGATCGGTAACACCGAAGCCTCCCTGCTGTACGCAGAGAAGGTTCTGAAGTACTATCAGGACGATTCCTGGTTCATCAACACCCAGAAGATCGAAAAGCAGTGGAACGAGCGTAACGTTTGGGAGGCGGCAATGGGCGCCTTCGGTAACAAGCGTTCTCTGTTCTGCGGCTCCGCCTTCTCCGCGCTGAAGAAGCTGCGCAACTACGAAGTAGACAGCATCTACGGCATCGTTCCCCTGCCCAAGGCAACCGTGGAGCAGGATCAGTATTACACCCCCGCCAGCACCGGCATGGCTTACGGTATTTGCATCCCAGTCAACGTACCGGACGCGGACTTCTCCGCCTATATGATCGAGGTTTTGGCTTGCGGCGGTAAGAACTACATCACCCCCGCATACTACGACGTAGCCCTCAAGTCCCGCGCCGCAAAGGACAACGACTCCGAGGAAATGCTGGATCTGATCTTCAGCAACGTGGTATACGATTTGGGCGTTATGTACAACTTCGGCGAAATCGATTTCTTCGGACTCTTGATGGAACAGAACCAGACCAGCGTTACCTCCCACCTGCAGTCCATTGAGCCTGCCATCCAAGCGGCTATCGATCTATACGTTTCCGCATACGAGCTGAACGATTAAAAGCTTCTCCCGCAAAATCAACAAAAAACGTCTCCCGTTTTCTTGCACCCTGCCCAAAAGCAGGGTGCTTTTTTCTGCACAAAACACCCCAAAACGGTTGCTTTTTTGGGTGGAAAGTGGTACACTATTGGCAAAGGAAAAACGTCTTGCAAGGAGAAGCATCATGAAGCTTACAAAAAGGTTCTTAAGCATTTTGCTCACCTGCGCCCTGCTGTGCAGTATCCTGCCCTGGGAGTGTGTGAATCTGACCACTGCCGCAGTAAGCGGCGATTACGAGTATAGCGTAACGGATGGAAAAGTAACCATTACAGGCTACACCGGCAACGGTGGTGACGTGATCGTTCCGAGCAGCATCGAAGGATTGCCCGTAGTAAGCATTGGCGACAGTGCGTTCCGCGAATGTGACTCGTTGACAAGCGTCGTGATTCCGGATAGCGTAACAAGCATTGATAGATGTGCGTTCTACGGATGCACAGCATTGACGAGCATTGTGATTCTCGACGACGTGACTAGCATTGGTGAATATGCGTTCTCCTACTGCACAGCATTGACAAGCATTGTGATTCCCGATAGCGTAACAAGCATTGGCGGCAGTGCGTTCGCCGGTTGTTCCACCTTGACAAGCATTGCGATTCCCGATAGCGTAACAAGCATTGGGGATAGTGCATTCATTCATTGCTCCTCGTTAACAAGCATTATTCTTCCAAGCGGTTTGGAAACCTTTGACGGGGTTGTCCTTAATTGCTCCTCTTTGAAAAGCATTGTAGTTCCAAGCTGTGTGACATACGTCAGCAACTGGACATTCCTAGGTTGCACCAGCCTCGAGAGCATTACCTTTGAATCTCCCAACACCGAAATTTTCAATGATTCGGCCACCCTACCTGCCTCCGCTGTGATTTACGGCCATGAAGATTCCACCGCCCAAGCGTATGCTATTGAACACGGTAGAACATTTATAGCTTTTCACAATCATGAGTGGGAATCCGTGACCGTTCCGCCCACCTGCGAAAAAGACGGTTCCCTCCGCCGTTATTGCGATCTTTGTGGCAAGACTTCCGAGGAAATCCTCCCCGCTATTGGGCACAAGTACAGCGAATGGCAAAATGCCGCACCCGGCAAGGAAGAACGCATTTGCATAAAATGCGGCAAAACAGAAAACCGTGACAATATCCTCGGTTACGAATATATTATTGAAAACGGCAAAGTAACCATTACCAAATACATCGGCGCCGGTAGCGACGTAGTCATTCCCGATAAAATTGAAAATATGCCTGTGGTGAAGATTGGGGATAAAGCATTTTACGAGTGTTACTCGCTGGAAAGCGTTACGCTTCCCGATACCATAACTTGCATTGGAGATGAAGCGTTCCATAGTTGCGGTGCGTTGACAAGCATTGTGATTCCCGACGGCGTGACGAGTATTGGGCGCGAGGCGTTCCGTGGTTGCGGGTTAGGAAATGTCATAATTCCCGCCAGCGTAAACAGCATTGGGCAAAAAGCCTTCTCTCTTTGCAGAGATCTTGCGAGCATTACCTTTAAATCTTCCACTACAGAGATTTATGATTCTAACAGTACCATTTTCGAAACGGCCGTCATTTATGGTTACAGCGGCTCCACCGCAGAGGCGTATGCCGAAAAATACGGTAAAAAATTCATGGTGCTGGATAACCTCGAAACGGATGATCACAAGGATTTTGTTTACACTATAGAAGAGGGCAAAGTGACCATTATTAGCTACAAAGGCGCAGGCGGCGACGTGGTCATCCCAAGCACCATCGAAGGCTTGCCCGTGGTGAGTGTCGGAGACTGGGCGTTCAACTTTTGTCACACGTTGACAAGCATTGTGATTCCCGACGGCGTGACGAGCATTGGGCGCGAAGCGTTCTATTACTGTTCTTTTTTGACAAGTGTCTCGATTCCCGACGGCGTGACAAGCATTGGGGAAAAAGCCTTTTACAGTTGCGACGTTTTGACAGACATCGCAATTCCCGACAGCGTGACAAGTATTGGAGACTCTGCGTTCTCCAGTTGCGGCTGGCTTCCAAGCGTCGTGATTCCTGACGGTGTTACCAGTATTGGAGACAGGACGTTCGCTTCTTGTTCCAGACTTACAAACATCGTCATTCCCGATAGCGTAACAATCATTGGCAGCATGGCATTCCGCGGATGCTACAACCTTACAAGCGCCGTCATTCCCGACAGCGTAACCAGCATCGGAGAAGAAGCGTTCTACGGTTGCTCTTCGTTGAAAAGCATTGTGATTCCCGACAGCGTGACCAGCATTGGGAACGCTGCGTTCTCTTGCGGCGAAAACTTTACAAGCATTACCTTTGAATCCCTCACCACAGAGATTTATGATAGAGCGCACACTATCTCCGAGACTGCCGTCATTTACGGCCACAAGGGTTCCACCGCAGAGGCGTATGCAATCAAGTACGGCAGAAAGTTTGTGGATCTGCACACGCACATATGGGAATCCGGAACCACCGTTCCGCCCACCTGTACGGAAGACGGCTACACCACTTACATCTGCAGTTGCGGCGACACCTACGTTGACAGCATAGTTCCCGCCCTTGGGCACAACAACAATGTGGAGAGAAAAGATCCCACCTGTACGGAAGACGGCTACATCCGCCGTTATTGCGACCTTTGCGGTCATTTCTCCGAGGAGATCCTCCGCGCTCCGGGACACAGCTTCGGTATATGGCATGACTCCACCCCCGACAAAGAAGAGCGTGTTTGCGAAAATTGCGGTGAGACTGAAAGCCGCGACAAGGTCACCGATTACGAATACATCATCGAAAATGGTAAAATAACCATTACAAAATACATAGGCGCAGGCGGCGATGTGGTCATTCCAAGTAACATTGAGGACTTGCCCGTGGTAAGCATTGGAGACTTCGCGTTCTATGGCTGCTCCTTGTTGACAAGCGTGGTCATTCCCGATGGCGTGACGAGTATTGGTGCCGAGACGTTCGAATGGTGCTTCTCTTTGACAAGCGTGGTCATTCCCGACAGTGTGACAAGTATTGGAGAATGGGCATTCGGCGCTTGCACCTCGTTAACAAGCGTCATGATTCCTGACGGCGTGACCAGCATCGAGTACGGCGTATTCTGCGCTTGCTCCTCATTAACAAACATCGTAATTCCCGACGGTGTGACCAGCATTGGAAACTATGCGTTCACCAGTTGCTCCCAGCTTGCGAACATTGAGCTTCCGGACAGCGTGACCAACATCGGCGACTGCGCATTTCAAAATTGCACCTCGTTGGCAAGCATCGAAATTCCCGACAGCGTGACCAACATCGGCGACTACACATTTCAAAATTGCACCTCGTTGGCAAGCGTCGAAATTCCCGACAGCGTGACCAACATCGGCGACTACGCATTTCAAAATTGCACCTCGTTGGCAAGCATCGAAATTCCCGGCAGCGTGACCAGCATTGGGAACGGGGCATTCTCCGGTTGCTACGGACTGGCAAGTGTTGTGATTACCGACGGTATAACAAGCATTGGCGAAGAAGCATTCTATCAATGCTCCGCATTGGCAATCTTTGTCATTCCGGGTAGTGTAACCAGCGTTGGAAATAAAGCGTTCTCCAATTGTACCTCGTTGACAAGTGTCGTGATCCGCGATGGTGTAACAAGCATTGGGAACATGGCGTTCTCCAATTGCGAATCTTTGACAAGCATTGTAATTCCCGACAGTGTAACAACTATTGGAAACTATGCATTCTGGAATTGCTCCGCATTGGCAAGTGTCGTGATTTCTGATAGCGTGACAAGCATTGGGGAAGAAGCATTCTATAAATGCTCCTCGTTGACAAGCATTGTCATTCCCGGTAGCGTGGCAAGCATTGGCGACAGTGCGTTCGCCGGTTGCACCTCGTTGACAAGCGTGGTCATTTCCGATGGCGTGACGAGTATTGGAGATAAAGCTTTCTCTAATTGCTACTCATTGACAAACATTGAGCTCCCAAACAGTGTGACAACTATTGGCAGCAGTGTGTTCGAATGGTGTACTTCACTGGCAAGCATTGTAATTCCCGATAATGTCAAAAGCATTGGCACCGAGGCGTTCTTATGGTGTATAGCATTGGAAAACATCACATTTGAATCGCCTGACACCGAGATTTATGAGAGCGATGCAACCATTTCCAAAACTGCCACCATTTACGGTTACAAAGGCTCTACTGCCGAAGTGTATGCTACTAAATATTGCAGAGCATTTATAGCACTGGACGATCCGGAGCCGGATTACAGTAGAGAGTATACTTATACCATAGAATACGGCCAAGTAACCATTACCGGTTACATCGGTGCGGGCGGAGACGTGGTCATTCCAAGTAAAATCATGGGATGGCCCGTAGTGAGCATCGGGGAAAGCGCATTTCTGGATTGTACCACATTGACAAGCGTCGTAATTCCCGACAGCGTAATAAGCATTGAGGAATATGCGTTCTTCAATTGCTCCTCCTTGACCAATGTCGTGATTCCAGACGGCGTAACAAGCATTATGTACAGCACATTCTACGGTTGCTCCGCCTTGACAAGCATTGTCATTCCCGACAGTGTATCCATCATTTGGTTCGATGCGTTCCAATATTGCTCCTCGTTGACAAGCATTGTCATTCCCGGTAGCGTGACAAGCATTGGCGACAGTGCGTTCTACGGCTGCTCCTCGCTGACAAGCGTCGTGATTCCCGACAGCGTAACGAGCATTGGCTGGGGAGCGTTCCAATATTGCTCCTCTTTGACCAATGTCGTGATTCCCGATGGTATAACGAGCATTCAAGATGGTTTGTTCTACGGTTGCTCCTCCTTGACAAGCATCGTCATTCCCGATGGTGTAACAAGCATCGGGAAAGAGGCATTCCGCAATTGCTCCTCTTTGTCCAACATTGCAATTCCAAACGGTGTAACCGACATTGGTAACTATGCGTTCTCCAATTGCGAATTATTAGCAAACATCATAATTCCGGACAGCGTAACGAACATTGGCTGGGGAGCGTTCCAGAATTGCTCCTCTTTGGCCAACATTGTAATTTCCAACAGTGTGACCGACATTGAGGGCTGGACATTCCTCCATTGCACCTCTTTGGAAAGCATTGTAATTCCCGACGGAGTAACAAACATTGGCGAATCAGCATTCTCAGGTTGCTCCTCCTTGACAAGCGTTGTGATTCCCGACAGCGTAATAAGCATTGAGGAATATGCGTTCTCCGGTTGCTCTTCGTTGAAAAGCGTCGTAATTCCCGGCAGCGTGACAAGCATTGATAATAACGCGTTCTACGGTTGCTTCAGCCTTGAAAGCATCACCTTTGAATCTCCCACCACCGAGATTTACGATGCCCCGGATACCATTTCCGACAACGCCGTCATTTACGGCCACAAGGGTTCCACCGCAGAGGCGTATGCTATCAAGTACGGCAGAATCTTCGTAGAGATCAGCAGCTCCGGTGCAGACACCGACGAGAGCTACGACGTAGACGGTGACGGTGAGATCTCGGAATCCGACGTTGAAAATCTTTTGTCCCTTCTGTTGGGCAATACCGAAACGGATGATCTGCTCCGCTTCGACTTTGATGGGGACGGCGTTCTCACCATCTTCGATTGCGTACTGCTGTTGCAGAAGGCAACGTCCTAAAATTCCAACAAAAAAAGAGCCGCGAGGCTCTTTTTTGTCAGCACGGAATTATCTGACGGTACGTCTCAGCGGGCCGGACACGAAGAAGGCCAGCACACACTGCAGGAAGAACAGCAGGCAGGAACCGCCCCAGCCTTTGCCCAGCACCTCCACCAAGGAAGCGTTTTCGCACACCACGTACCAAAGGATACCCACGGCGAAATACAAAACGAAGGAAATAGCCAGCCCCAGGATGGCCGCCAACAACGGATGCTTCTGCATTCCCTTGATCAAAGCGGCAATCACCAAAACGCAGGGCAACAGCACCAGCAGGAAACCGCCTTCCCTGCCGAACAAAACGCCGAGACCGCTTCCGCCCCCGCCATAAACGGGAAGCCAAATGCCCAGCACCAAATACAGCGCCACGGTGATCACAGAGCAAAGCGGCCCCATAGAAACGCCGATGAGCAAAGCCACCATCACCGCCGCGGAAAGACCCGCACACTCATAGGGCCCCATCACCGCCAGGGCGAAGGTGAAGATCAGAATGGCAAAAACCGCCTTCCAAAATTTACTTTTCATGGGAAATTCCCTCCAATCGTTCTCTTGTAAGGACAATTATACCTTTTTTGCAGAAAAATGTCAAGTTCATCTTGCGGAATTCTTTTCATTGTGATAAAATCAAAAAAGAATCAAGTCGAAAAGCGAGGAAGAAAGCATGATCACCTGGAACAAAAGCTGTAATACCCATGCTCTTTTACAATACATCAAAGAGAACACTGCCGACGGCGCAAGCTTGCGTGCCTTCAAGCTGTACCGCAAGGGGCTGGAGGTCACCGCCGTGTTCCCTCCCCATAAGGAAACGGATGCCATGCATCTCTATTCCCTCTCCAAATCCTTCACCTCCATCTCCGTGGGCATCGCCCGGGACATGGGGCTTTTGGACGTGACGGAGAAAATGATCGATATCTTCCCGGAATACGCCCCGGAGGAGATCTCCGAGAACCTTGCGGAAATGACCCTGGGGAACGTGCTTTCCATGCAGTCCGGCCATGACGTCTGCCATCTGGACAAAATGCGGTTCTCCACCAATGCGGTGAAGACATTCCTTGCCATGCCCGTGGTACACAAGCCCGGCACCAAATTCATCTATTCCACCGGCGGCACCTGCGTTTGCGGCGCGGCAGTGGAAAAGAGAAGCGGCATGAAGCTGAACGATTTTATGGAAAAATATCTCTTCTCCAAGCTGGATATCCCCAAGCCCCGTGTGCTGACCCTTGCGGACGGCACCCACGCAGGGGGCATCGGCATCTTCCTTCCCGTGGAGCATCTCTTCCGCATGGGAATGCTCATGAAGAACAAGGGCGTGTATAACGGTGTGCGGGTGGTCAGCGAGGAATGGTGCGACATGGCGGTTCAGCCCATTGCGGACAACAGCTGTAACGGCACTCCCGACTGGGTAGCGGGCTACGGCTATCAGTTCTGGGTAAACGCGGAGGGCGGCTTCCGCGGGGACGGTGCCTTCGGTCAGCTTTGCGTGGTGCTTCCTGAGGAGGACACGGTGTTTGCCCTCCAGGCAGAGGCGGGCAATATGCAGATCGAAATGGATCGCATTTATACCCTGCTGAAAAATATTGAAAACGAGGATCTCTCTGCAGAAGAAGCTTTGCTTACCGAGGTAGAGACCCATTACCAAACCAAAAAGGCCTCCCCCGTGGAGGAAAAAGCGGTGACCTTCACCCCCAACGAGGCGGGGCTGATTTCCGCAACCCTGAAAACCGAAAGCGGCATTCTCCGTGTCCGCCTTGAAACGGAATACGGCGTGCAGACCCTGCTGGCGGGGAACGGCTGTTGGGTGGATTGCGCCCCCATGCTGAGATACTGCAACCCCTCCATCAACACCTTGGACCCCCATTTCGGCTATATCGAGCAGCTTTCTCTCCGCTGTGCCTACGAAACGGAGGGAGACACCGTGAAGGTGATCTGCAAGCACCCCGATACTCCCCACACCCAGGTGTTCTCCTTTGAAAAGGATGCCCTGCGCCTTTCTGCCAACTACGGCGGTCTCCGCATCAGCGAGATCGCTTACCGATAATGGCACTGTTGCTTTCCCCCGCAGGGAGCTTTGAGGCCCTGCGTGCCGCCATCGACGGCGGTGCGGACGAGGTATATCTGGGGGGTATGCAGTTCAACGCCCGCGCCGGGGCAAAGAATTTTGACGAAAAGCAGTTGATCCGCGCAGGAGAGCTTTGCCGTGAGCATAACGTCCGCCTACTGATCACCTTGAACACCCTCATCAAGGAAAAGGAGCTGGAGGCGGTCTTGGGATACGTTTCCTTCCTGCAGGAAAACGTACATCCCCACGCCTACATCGTGCAAGACCTTGGGTTGGCAAAACGGCTCAGAGAAGCATTTCCCCAAGCCGTCCTCCACGCCAGCACCCAGCTTCGCCAGCACGCCGCCGCAGGCGGCACACTGCTGAAGGGCTTGGGATTTTCCCGCGTGGTGCTTGCCCGTGAGATGGCAAGGGAGGACATCGCCTCCTTTGTGAAAAACAGCGGCGTGGAGACCGAGGCGTTCGTCCACGGCGCCCTTTGCGTCTGCGAAAGCGGAGGCTGTCTCATGTCCTCCATGATCGGCAAGCGCAGCGGCAACCGCGGGGAATGCGCCCAGCCCTGCCGCCTGCCCTACAAGGGGAAGAATCCCTACCCCCTTTCCCTGAAGGACAATTGCCTTGCCTCTTACCTCACCGAGCTGAGGGAAATGGGTGTCACCGCCTTGAAGATCGAGGGGCGGATGAAATCCCCGGAATACGTCTACGCCGTTACCAGCGCTTACCGCCGTCTGCTGGACGAAGGTCGCGCCCCCACGGAAGCGGAGCTGAAGCGGTTGGAGGCCTCCTTCTCCCGCAGCGGCTTTACCGCAGGGTATTACAACAAACAGGTTGACCCCCGTATGTTCGGCATTCGCCGCGAGGAGGACAAGAAAAACACCGCCAAGGTGCAAAATACCCCCCGCCTTCCCCTGCCCTATCTGCGGCAGAAGATCGAAGAAGCCCCTCTGCCCATGCTTCTGCCTCAAAAGGAGGCTTCCCGCCTGCTCTCACCCAAGGAGCAATTGGGCTACGTGGCCCGCTTCGAGGGAAAGATACCGAAGGATCTTACCCCTTTTGCGGACGCCGCCAGGATCGACATTCCCTTGTGGCGATTGGAGGAAGCAAATTTCAAGGGGTTGGAAAGCAAGATCAGCGTGCTCCTGCCCCGGGTCACCTTCGACCGCGAGGAAGAGCAGCTGAAAAAGCTGTTGGACAAGGCCTACGCAAGGGGTGTCCGCCGCGCCACCGTTCCCAATTTGTCTCAGCTGCCTCTGGTAAAAAAGTTTTATCTCCACGGGGATTACCCGCTGAACGTGTTCAACAAGGAGACGGTAAAGCTTTTGGAGGGCTATTCCTTCTCCTCCCTGTTCCTTTCTCCCGAAAGCGAGCCCAAGGACTTCGGCTTTGCCCCCATGGCCTATGAATGGTTGGGCTACGGCAGACTTCCCCTCATGCACACCGAGACCTGCATCATCCGCAACGTGTTGGGGGATTGCACCCGTAGCAATCGGCAGTGCCGCGCCGATTTGGTGGACAGAACGGGGGCGACCTTCCCCGTATTGCGAGGGAACGGTCACCGCAATCTGATCTATAACTCCCTGCCCACCTACCGCCTGGACAAGCGAAAGGAGCTAAAAAAAAGCGGCGTGGGACTTATGACCTTGCTGTTCACCACCGAAACGGATTCGGAAATGCGTTCCGTGTTGGAAGCCTACCGTAATTCCGCACCACCGAAAGGAAATTATACAAGAAGATAACCCTATGAAAGATTTTTCAAAAAGAAAAAATCCGCGGCTGAACGGGTTTGATTATAGCAGCCCAGGCGCTCGTTTTATTACCGTCTGTACCCACAACAGACGGCAGATACTCTCCCGGGTGGAGGGGGAGCTTCCCAATCACGATACTTTTGGATCGTTTGAGGAATCCCCCACCGTGGTATTGACGGAGCAGGGACAGATCGTAGACCGCATCCTTCGTACCCTGCCCTCCCATCTCGGCGTGGAGATTGAAAGGTACGTCATTATGCCCAACCACATACATTTGATTGTGATCGTAACGGAACAAACACGGGCGATTCGTGAATCGCCCCTACAAAAAAAGAGATCTGTATTGTCTAAAGCGATGGGATACATCAAGATGAAGGCCTCCCGAGAGATCCGTTCCCGATTCGGAGATGATATTGTTTGGCAACGGGGGTATTACGATCACATCATCCGCAATGAAAAAGACCACGAAGCCATCACCCATTACATCCTCTCTAATCCCCAAAAATGGCAATTCGACCGCTTCTATAAAGAAGGCTTATAACCTTGTCTTCTTCGCCCAACCTCGTTGCGACAGAAAACACACCCTTCTTGCCCATACTCGTTTCGTGTTTGTAGGGGCGATTCACGAATCGCCCGTTCAAATCGGCATACATAAACAGCCCCGACAGAAATTCCTGCCGAGGCTGTTTTTTCATATACAAGTTGCCCTCTCAAGGACACATCGCCTTTGCCGCCTCTACGGTATGCTTCAACAAAACCGAGGTGGTCACTGCGCCCACACCGCCGGGAACGGGGGTATACCCCTCTGCGATCTCACCCACGGCAGGGTCAACGTCGCCGCAAAGATTGCCGTCGATGACGTGAATGCCCACGTCCACCACGGACTGCCCGGGAGCAATATGCTCTTTTCCGATCAACCCCGCCTTTCCTGCGCACACCACCACAAGATCCGCCTGCTTGCAAGCGGAAGCAAGATCACGGGTCTTGGTATGGCACACGGTGACGGTGGCGTTGCGGTGCAAAAGCAGCATAGCCAAAGGCTTGCCCACCACGGCGCTTCTTCCCACTACGGTAACGTTCTTCCCCGTCAGATCATAGCCGTAGAAATCCAACAGCTCCAGCACCGCCCGCGGGGTGCAGGGAGGATAGCCGGGTACGCCGGGGGAAGTCTTCCCCGCGTACACGCAGTAAGCATTGGCATCCGTCAGACAATCCACGTCCTTTGCGGGGGAAAGCAGACTTCTTGCGCGGACTTCATCCAGACGTTTAGGCAAGGGGGAAAACATCAAGATCCCGTGAACGTCCTTCCGTTCATTCAAGGAACGAATACAATCCTCCAGCCCCTCTTGGGAAACGTCCTCGGGCAAAGCCGCCGTCTCCACCTCCGCCCCTGCGGAGTCAAAACGCTTGGTCAGCCCTCTTTCGTAGGAAAGATCGTCCTCACGCTCGCCAACACGAATCACCGCCAAACGGGGAGTGACTCCCTTTTCCTTCAATGCTTCCACAATGGGAATCATCCTCTCCACAATGGCCTTTGCCACGGGAGCGCCCTTCCAAAGTGTCATCTCAGCCCCTCCTTTACCGCAAGATATACCCGATCGCAACGGGCATGGAGCCTCTGCTCCAGCTCTGCCGCTTTTTCGTTCAACGCCTCGGCATAGACCTTGTCCGCCATGAGACGGGTGTTCACAAAGAGATTCAAAAGCGCCCCCTCCGCCGCAGAAGCGCAGAAGGTAGCGGCGCAACCCACGTCGCTCACCGCAAGGCGGCTTCCCTTCTCCAAAAGCTCCTCCAAAATGGGAGGCAGCTCCGCCAAGGCCATCAAAATCTCCATGGGAGGTTCTGCTGCCGTACGCAAGGCGGCTTCCATCACCTCGCCTCTGGCGGGGTCATCCTTGGGAATGCCGTAGGCCTTGGAAAGCGGCACGAAGGCCTCCTCGTCCCTTTGGATCAAAGCGTAAAGCTTGTCCGTAAGCAGGGCGGTCTCTTCCAGAATTCTTTCAATATCCTGCTGGTAAGCGGCGTATTTCTTCTTGCCCGTGGTGAGATTTGCCACCATGGAGCCCAAGGCCGCTGCCAAAGCCCCCACCAAAGCGGAAGCACCGCCTCCACCCGGTGCGGGAGAGGAGGAAGCCAGGTTCTTTACCCAATCGTATACGTTCATTTTTCAATCCTCAAACAGTTTGTAGAAGTTTTTGATCTGCAAAAGCTCTGCAGATTCCGCTTTACGAGAAAAGTCGGTGTACAAGGACAATTCCGGAAGGATCTCCAGCCCTTCCCCGCCGTCCTTGCGGGCCTCCAACAGCAACAGGGAAGGCGCTTCCCCAAGGGATGGAACCACAAAGCGAAGCCGCTTGGGCTCAAGACGGTTCTTCTTCAAGGCATGGACCAACCCCGCCATGCGGGAGGGCAGGTACACGCAGAAGAATTTCCCTCCCGTGGAAAGCCCAAAGGAAGCCGCCTCCGCCAAGATCTCCACGGGCAGGGTATCGTCGTGCCATGCGGTACGCTTTTCCTCCGCCAGATTCTGCTTGCCGCTACCCGCAGGCAAGTAGGGCGGATTGCTGATCACCGCCTGCAGGCCTCCCCCCGGGAACAAAGTGCGGTACTCTCGCAGATCTCCCCGCAGAACACGGATCTTTTCCGCAAAGCCGTTGCTCTTGGCGTTTTCCGCCGCCAAAAGGGCGTATTTTTCTTGCAATTCGATGCCCAAGAAGCTGCTCTTACACCCGGAAGTCGCCAAAAGCAGGGGCAACACCCCGCTTCCCGTGCCGAAATCGGCGCAAAGCCCGCTTCCCAGCCGTTCCCTTGCAAAAGAAGCAAGGAGCAACGCATCCGTACCGAAACGGATCCCCTCTTTGTATTCCTTTAAGACCAGCCCGCCGTTGACGGCAGTTTCCACCAATCCAAATTCCATAGCCAAAGCCTTTCCAAAATCACGCGGCCAACAAAAAACGCTCCCCGAGACCCCCGGGAAGCGCATTTCGCCGTTCGGTTTTACAATGCCTTACGCCTTAGCAGCGCCAACGGGGCAGGTGCCTTCACAAGCGCCGCAATCCAGACAAGCGTCTGCATCGATCTCGTACTTGCCGTCAGCATCAGCGTGGATCGCACCTACGGGGCACTCAGCCTCGCATGCGCCACAGCCCAGGCAAACGTCCTTATCAATAGAGAAAGCCATTTCGAATACCTCCAAAAATTAGTGTAAATATACTATATCACAAAGATTTTCATTTTGCAAGAGGGATTCCCACTTTTTTTGACACATTTTGCGGAAATGATACCCGTTATTGCTCTGCGTCCTTAAACGCCTTCAGCGTGGCATCTCTGGTGGTGTAGGTGATCTCCACCTTTCGGTAGGAGCCGTACTTCATCAGAAGCTCCCCCCACTGCTCCATAAAAGCGGTGTCCATATTGGTGTTCATCCCGGATACCGCCGCGGCAAAGCGGGCGGGGTCGGCAAGCATAGCTGCCTTCTGCTCGGTGAGCAGCTGATCCAGGAAGGAATTGAGCATAGAGCTTGCCAGGGCGGCATAGCTGCCGTGACCGTCAGAGCCGTCGCAAAGCCCGTAATGCTCCCGCAGGATGGCAAGAACCTCCTCGGTAATGGTGATGTTGCCTGCGGCAACGTGCTTCCAATAGTCGGAGGGTACCGTTCCGCCGGGGAACTCCGTCACCCCCGCATAGATGGGATTCACGTAGTTGATCTCTTGAGGGATCAGGAAATGGGGCTGCTGCATATTGGCCACCAGAGCATCCAAAGCGCCTGCAGTCAGCTCAACGTAAAAATCTGCGTGGTAACCCACCAGTGCGGCAATGGCTACGGCGGACCGCTCCCCATCGTAGATCCGCAGGAAATCCCGCAAGGGCACCAACGCGCCCACGTCATTATACAAATTTGCGCTGAGCGGCAGATCACAGGCCAGCACCGCCTTACGGTTGGAATTCAAACGAATAAACTCCGCCTTGGTCACCTCGCCCTTTTCGTTCTTGGTGACGACCAATCCGCTCAAGCAGCCCAGATCATCCCCTCCGCCGCCGGGAAGGATAATGCTTCCGGGGCCGGATTGCTCCTCACCGGAGGATTCGTTCTCCGAAACCTCCTGGGAGACCTCCTGCTGCTCGGTAGGCAGAAGCGCCTTCAATTCATCGTAGTATTCATAGCCCAACCAACCGAACAGGCAAAGCGCCAGCACGAAGGTCAGGAAAAAATTTCTGAGAGAGACAGCCACAGTGTCCATCCTTTCTAAAATCATTCTTTTGGTATTATACACCGTTTTTTTCGTTTTGTCAATCGCTTTCTCCCTTGACAAGAGGCGCAAAATATACTATAATGTGAACAATGTAAGAAACCCTTGCAAAATATCATCGAATTAACAGGAGACTGATTCACATGGCAAAAAGACTTTTCGTGCTTTTGTTGGTCTGCGTAATGGCACTCCCCCTGCTGGTGGCTTGTAACAATACCGCAACCACCTCCACTCCCGAGGGTGGCGTTTCCGGCGATGTTTCCGGGGATACTTCCGTGGACACCAACATTTACCCTGACGTGATCGATCTGGACAAGAGAGAGATCAACGTGCTTCAGTGGGGCTGGGGTATGAGCTCCGGCTCTATCAAGGGCTATACCGGTGAAATCGTTTACAGCGAAGAATCCGACCCCAACTATTCCCGCGTGGACAAGGCAAAGAAGGAAGTTGTCAACTACATCGAAACTACCTACAACTGCACCATCGGTGAGGGCTACCGTATGGATACCGGTAACATCATGGAAGAAGTCCAGCAGATGGTTACCACCGGCACCTTTACCTACGACATCATCTTCGCCAGCTCCAACCAGACCCTGAATATGCTGGCCAACGATCTGCTGACCGACCTGAACACCGTTTCCACCCTCCATTTCGAAAACTCTTGGTGGGATCAGAACGCTGTTGAGGATCTTTCCATCGACGGCCGTCTGTTCCGCGTTTGCGGCGACATCAACACCTACGACAACCTGGGTACCTGGTGCGTCCTTTTCAACAAGAAGATGAAGGACGATCTGGGCATTGCCGACGACTTCTATCAGAAGGCAAGAGACGGCCAGTGGACCTTGGATTACCTCATGGAGATCTGCCAGAACTATGAGATCACCTCCGACCTGAACGGCGACGGCCAGAACGAGTTTGACCGCTGGGCAGTTGGTACCGAGACCTTCAACATCTATGCTCATCTGGTAGGCGGCGGTATCCGCGTTGCAGAGAAGGATCCCACCACCGACATCCCCTATCTCACCCTCTCTCTCGAGACCGAGCGTACCTATAACGCACTGGAAAAGATCCTTGGCTTCTACAACGGCGGCAACGTTATGGTTGCCAACGGCGGCAAGTACAACCAGTATTCCAATCCTTGGGAATCCACCATCATCAAGGCCTTTGAGGAAGGCAGAGAGCTGTTCTACATCTGCGGTCTGATCAGCCTTGCAGGCTTCCGCGATATGTCCGACCCTCTGGGTATCCTGCCCATGCCCAAGCTCTACGAGGAGCAGGACAGATACTACCACACCGTATCCCCCGATAACTCCTCTTACCTGATGCTTCCCTACGGCATTCCCGGTATCGAAGATCTGGGTACCGTTATCGAGGCTATGGCAATGAAGTCTCAGGAGATCGTTACCCCCGAGTTCTATGAAGTACAGCTGAAGGGCAGAGATGCCCGCGACGATGAATCCGAGGAAATGCTGGATATCATCTTCGCCACCCGTTGCTTCGACCTGGGTGTCAGCTACAACTGGGGCTCCATCATGGGCTGCTACTACGATATCAACCCCGACAACGTCGCCTCCCGTTTCGACGCAATTCTGTCCAACGCAGAGATTGCCCTCGAGGATACCCTGGAGGATCTGGAAGGCTACGATCCCGTTCTGAACTAAATTGTTCCCAAGAAAGGGAGCCGAGTCTGATCCCGGCTCCTTTTTTCCTTGACAAATGCCGAGATTCGTGTTAAAATCCAAAAAAAGTTACCAAAGGAGACGCTTATGTTTTCAGCAAAAAAGCTTTTGATTCTCTTAACATTATGCGCAATGGCGCTGACCTTACTGGCCGGCTGTAACAAAAACATTGCGGAAACCTCTTCTCAGGATGTAAGCACTACCATCTCCGAAGAAGAATCCCAAGGGCACGAGGACGTTGCCCCCGAGGTGAAGGATCTTGAGGGCAGAGTGATCAACGTGCTTTGCTGGGACTGGAGTGCGGGAAGCGCCTCTATTCTTGGCTACACCGGTGAGATCATTTCCAACAACGAGATCGATCCCAGCCGCGTGGACATCGCCAAGGCCGCAGTCATTGACGCGGTAGAAGCCGAATACAAAGTGACCATCAGCGGTCTGGTTACCAACAAGGGCTCCTTTTCTTCCGACGTGAAGAACATGGTCACCTCCGGCATCTATGAATACGACATCATCTTTACGGGCGCAGGCGGCGGAGCTGACTTCGCCATGAACGGTGCTCTTACCGACCTGAACACCATCAACACCATCAATCTTTCCAACTCCTGGTGGGATCAGAACTGTGTGAAGGACGTTTCCATCCACAACAGACTGTTCTGGGTCTGCGGTGACATCAATACCTACGATAACCTGGGTACTTGGTGCGTGCTGTTCAACAAGAATCTGAAGGACGACTTGGGCATTGCCGACGACTTCTATCAGAAGGCAAAGGACGGCGATTGGACCATGGACTACTTCATGGAGATCTGCCAGGGTGTTACCAGAGATCTGAACGGCGACGGTCAGGACGAATTTGACCAGTGGGCCTGCGGCACCGAAACCTTCAACATCTTCGCCCAAGTAGTAGGCGGCGGTATCCACGCCGTCTCCAAGGACGATTCCGATACGCCCTACCTCACCGTGGACGATGCCACCGAGCGTACCTATGCGGCGCTGGATAAGATCATCACCTTCTACAACGGCGGCGAGGTCATGGTTGCCAACGGCGGCAAGTACGACGGCAAGGGCTACTCCAACGTGTGGGAGGCCACCGTACATAAGGCCTTCATCGAGGGCAGAGAATTGTTCTACATCTGCGGCCTGATCAACGTAGCAGGCTTCCGCAGCATGGACAACGAGTTCGGTATTTTGCCCATGCCCAAGACCTTTGCGGAGCAGGACACCTATTACCACACCGTCTCCCCCGGTAACTCCTCCTACATGATGATCCCCTACGGTGTTCCCAACGTGGAGGATCTGGGTCTGGTGATCGAGGCTCTGGCCATGAAGTCTCAGGAAAGCGTTACCCCCGAGTTCTACGATCAGCAGCTCAAGGGCAGAGATACCCGCGACAGCGAGTCTGCGGATATGCTGGACATCATCTTCGCAACCCGTTCCTTTGACTTGGCTCCCGTGTTCGACTGGGGCTCCATCATGACCTGCTACAAGATAATGGATACCAACTACGCTTCCCGCTTTGAAACCTACAGCGATGCCGCAAGAATGGCCATCGAGGATTGTCTGGACATCTGGGATGCCTACGTAGAAGCAGAATAAGCGCCCCCGAGAGCTGCGTCATTCAGCGCAGAATCAAAAACGCAAAGATTCAATAAATGAAGAAAAATCGCTTTTTTCATCTTAAATGATGAAGAAAGCGGTTTTTGCTTGAAACCTTTATTGTTACCAAGCGCTTTTTCCTGTTCTTGACAAACGAAAAGAAATGTGCTACAATACTTTGGAAAAAGCCAATCAAAAAGGAGAAAATATGAAGCATTTGAAAAAGATTTTGGTCCTGCTGATGGTTCTTGCTCTGGCACTGCCTTTGATGGCGGGCTGTAACAAAAACAGCGGCACCAACAATACCTCCACAGGTGGCGACACCTCCATTTCCGATGAGAGCACAGGCAACACCGATATCGCGCCCGAGATCAAGGAGCTCGATGGCAGAGAGATCAACATCCTCTGCTGGGACTGGAGTGCGGGAAGCGCCTCTATTCTGGGCTACACCGGCGAAGTTATTTCCAACGCAGAGGGTCAGTTGGGCCGCGTTGACGTGGCAAAGGCCGCCGTTGTGGACGCTGTGGAAGCCGAATACAAGGTTACCATCGGCGGTATGGTTACCAATTCCTCCTCCTTCCTGACGGACGTAGGCACCATGGTTACCAGCGGCACCTATTCCTACGACATCGTATTTGCAAGCGCGCACTATGCACAGAACCTGCTTTGCAACGACTACCTCACCAACCTGAAGAACGTTTCCACCATCAATCTTTCCAACTCCTGGTGGGACCAGAACTGCGTGGAAGACGTTTCCATCGACGATAAGCTGTTCTGGGTCTGCGGTGACATCAACACCTACGATAACCTGGGTACCTGGTGCGTTCTGTTCAACAAGGATCTGAAGGACACCTTGGGCATTACCGACGACTTCTACCAGAAGGCTACCGACGGCCAATGGACGATGGATTACCTCATGGAGATCTGCCAAACCTACACCATCACCTCCGACTTGAACGGCGACGGTCAGGACGAGCAGGACCGCTGGGCGGTTGGTACCGAGAAGTTCAACGTATTCGCACAGGTGGTTGGCGGCGGTGTACACTCCATCTCCAAGGATGACGAAGACATCCCCTTCCTCACCGTAGACGTAGAGACCGAGCGTACCTACGCGGCA
The DNA here is from genome assembly GCA_045612545.1 of Eubacteriales bacterium. GTDB lineage: Bacteria > Bacillota > Clostridia > Oscillospirales > CAG-382 > Coliplasma. The sequence continues at coordinate 50,639 of JAZKZH010000023.1, read as the reverse complement.
TTGGACAAGATCATCAATTTCTACCTCAGCAAGGACGTTATGGTTGCCGACGGCGGCAAGTATGACGGCAAGGGCTACTCCAACGTTTGGGAAGCCACCGTTCACAAGGCCTTTATCGAAGGCAGAGAGCTGTTCTACATCTGCGGCCTCATCAACGTTGCAGGCTTCCGCAGTATGCAGGATAACTTCGGCATCCTGCCCATGCCCAAAACCTTTGCCGATCAGGACAACTACTATCACACCGTTTCCCCCGGCAACTCCTCTTACATGATGATCCCCCGCGGTGTTCCGGAGGTAGAGGATCTGGGTCTGGTCATCGAGGCTTTGGCAATGAAGTCTCAGGAAAGCGTCACCCCCGAGTTCTACGAAGTACAGCTGAAGGGCAGAGACGCTCGTGACGATGAGTCCGAGGCAATGCTGGACCTCATCTTCGCCACCCGTTCCTTCGACTTGGGGCCCATCTTCAACTGGGGCTCTCTCATGACCTGCTACTACACCGTTGACACCAACTACGCCTCCCGCTTCGATACCTACAGCGATGCCGCAAGAATTGCCATCGAAGATCTGATGGACGATCTGGCATCCTTCGGCGAATAAAAAGCATCCCCATCAACAAAGGACAGCGACCTCACAGGTTGTCTGTCCTTTTTGCTTTCCCGTCATAGATCAAAGTAAATTATTTAACAATTTCCCCTCTTGCCAAGCAGGGGAAACTGTGGTATAATGGATAGACTTCAACGCGGAGGCACTTTTATGCGCGAATACAAACAAATGAAAGAAATCAAAAAGCTCCGGGAGCAGGAAGCGGCGGAGGGGGATTCCTCCGAGGATACCCGTGACGAGCAGGAGAAGTACGAAAAACGTCGCCCCGGCTTCCGGGGATGGATGGAATACATCGGAGAATACTACAAATGGCCCATTCTGATCGTGGGCGTGATCGTGGTGGGAATCATCATCAGCATTTCCCAGATGTCCTCCACCTCCAATCCGGATCTTTCCATGATGTACGTAGGCCCATTCTATATGAACCCTGCGGAAAAGGACAATCTGGGGAACAGCATAGTCCTCCTTTCCGGGGAAGCAGAAGGAGATTACAACAAGGACGGTCACTTCCGCTTTGACTTTTTGGATCTCACTGTGTCCCACATCAAGGACGCCGATGGCATTGAATACACCTACGACGATCAAAACACCACCTACACCCGTTTCCAAACGGAATTGCGGGCAGGTGACACCCTGCTGTATTTCTTGGAGCCTTACTTCTACCGTCAGGTACTGGCAGAAGGGATCCTCGCCCCTCTCTCCGAATTGGGAATCGATGCTTCCCTGAGCTTTGACGGCTACGGCATTCCCATCGGCAATCTGGATTGCCACGCCCTTCCCGGCTTTGCAAAAATGCCTTCGGAGGCTGTGGTCTGTCTGCGGAGAAGCCCCGAAAAGGATGCCATCTCCTACGGCCGTACCATGGAGGATTGGGAATACCACCGCGATCTGTTTGTGGCCATGGCCACCTATACCGATAAAAGCCGTGTGATCGACACCCAAACCCCGTCGGACTTCTCCCTGCTTTACGTGGGGGAAGAGCCTGTGTACAAAACCGTCCGTCTGCCCGTGGAGGCGCTTTTGAATAAGCTCACCGCAGACGAAAACGGCGACGGCGCAAAGCGCGGCGTGCTGGCAGATCTCACCCGCAGCGGCAATGGCTTGACCGCAGAGATCACCGCAAAATCCATCCGTACCCGCTTGGTGACCGGAAAAGAATGTCTGTTCCTGTTGGATCGGCAATCCTACGAATACGCAAAGGAAAACGATCTGCTTGCCCCCCTGCCCAAGGAGCTGGCCGAGCTGGCAGGCGCAGTGGACGGCGTGGCGGTGAAGCTCAATTCCCTTCCTTTATATAATGCAACGGGCTTCTACGAGCTGGGCGCAGTCTCCTATTTGTGTATGCGCAAGGCCCCCGAGGAAGGTAGCGAAACCTACGGCAGAACCGAGGCCGATTACCAAATCGCTTCGAAAATGTTCCTGCTTCTTGCCAAGTGGGAAGGATAATTTCCACAGAAAAAGCAAATACCTCTTGCAATTGTCAACTTTTTGTGATACAATACCCTATTGAAATAAAGAATTCTCAAGTTTCGGAGGAAACAACATGGCATCTATCTACAAGACAAAGCAAAAAAAGCAGCTCTGGGCTGCGATTATTTGCTGCGCACTGGTGTTCATCATGCTGGCAAGCACCATCGTGATCAGCATCTCCCACAAGCTCTCCTTCTACCAGGAGTTCAACGACAAGGACTTTGCTTCCGCTATCGCTTCCGCTTTGGGACTCTCTTCTCAGTATGACCTCACCCAGGAGGATCTGGACCGTTTTGAGGGTCTGGTATACTTCTGCAGCGTAGGTGTGGACACCACGTCCAGCTATCAGTCCTACGCATATCCCGTGGTCATGCTGTGCGACAAGACCTATACCGACGCACTGATGAAGCAGACCGACCCCGATTACGAGGTTGACAAAGAGGATACGACCGATTATTCCAACAGTGTCACCCAGATTTACTACGTCCTCAGCGACCCCGAAGACCTGAACCTGTTCCGCAATCTGCGTATGCTCCGCGCCTACGACGTATCCGAGCTTTCCGCTATGGCAGAGGGCTGCGAGCAGACCCAGTGGTACAACGAGATCGGTCTTGGCAACACCCCCTACGATCTGGGAACCCTCATCGAGGCTACCAAGCTCTCCAACCTTACCAGCCTGAACCAGATTTCCGGTCTCACCAAGTTGGAGCAGCTTTCCATCTGCTACACCGGCATCACCACTCTGGACGGCATTGAGAACTTCCCCAACCTGAACAAGCTGGACGTAACCAGCACCGCGCTCACCGATATTTCCGCATTGGAAAAGGTTCCCGGTCTGACTTACCTCAGCATGAACAGCCTGAACGTACAGGAGCCCGAAAAGGAAGAGGATGACGACCACGACCACGATCACGACCACGATCACGACACCTCTGCTGATACCTCCGCTGATACCTCCGCCGACACCTCTGCCGACACCTCCTCCGAGGAAGAAGAGGTAGAAAAGACTCCCGAGGAAGAGGACGAGGAAGAGGAAGGCACGGAGACCGAGGTGGAATACAACACCACCGGTCTTACCAACGAATCCTTGGCTGTTCTGTCCAAGCTTCCCAACCTGAAGTATCTGGACATTTCCAACAACAACGTTTCCGATCTTTCCGCGCTGTCTTCTCTGAAGAACATCAAGTATCTCTCCGTTGCCACCAACCCCATCGAGACCCTGAAGGGCGTTGAGACCATGACCGAGCTGAAGCTTCTCCACGCTTTGGATTGCAAGCTCACCGACATCAGCGCTGTAAACGGCTTCACCAAGCTGGAAAGCGTTTACCTGTCCGGCAACAGCATTGCAGACCTTTCCGCTCTGTCCGCCGCTACCGAGGTTACCTATCTGAATGCTTCCGACAACGCTTTGACCGATGCTTCCGCCGTCAGCGGTATGACCAAGCTGATCACCCTGGCTCTGGGCGACAACAAGATCAAGATCGCTCCCGACCTTTCCAAGCTGGATCGTCTGGGCTCCCTGGATCTGTCCGATAACTTCCTGGAGGACGTTACCGGCCTGAAGGACCTCAACCCCACCTATCCCGGTATGTCCGACGATGACATTGAGAACGACAAGAAGGTAGAAAAGGAAGAGGAAAAGGCGGTCAACACCAACACCCTCACCATCAAACTTTCCGATAACTATATCACCAACATCGCACTCTCCGCCAAGAAGCTTGGCAAGCTGGATCTTTCCGACAACAAGTTGACCTCCGGCGATACCAACGCGATGACCTTCACCGGCTGTGACAAGCTCTCCTCTTTGACCCTCACCGACAACAAGACCTTGTCTTCCCTGAACGGCATTGAGACTCTGAAGGAGCTGGCCACCCTCACCGCCGACAAGACCGGCATCACCGAGATCCCCTCTCTGAAGGAGCTGAAGAAGCTGACCACTGTGAACCTTTCCAACACCAAGCTGGAAAGCCTGAGCGGTCTTAAGGACAACGAGTACATTACCACCTTGACCATGAAGGAATGCGAAAGCCTGAAGGACATCAAGGATCTGGTAACTTTGAAGGCACTCTCCACCGCAAACTTCACCAAGTGTACCGCGCTGGACAACGACTCCATCAAGGCTGCCTTCGGTACCCCCAAACTCGGCGACAAGAAGGCCGAGCTGGTATTCGATTCCAAGTCCAAGCTGAACCTCACCCTTACCGGCTGTAAGGGCATCACCGAATTCGTTATCTTCAGCGAATACGGCAACATGAAGGTCACCTACGACAAGCCCACCACCGATAAGTAATTTCGTTTCTAACGAACTGAGACACCGCCGTTTTGCAGAAGCGAAGCGGCGGTTTTCACCATAAACAATTAAGGAGGCAATTCCTATGCCCGATATGCTCGTCAAGCTTTACAACCTGCCCGATAGCAAGCCGTTCTACGATAAGGTAGCGGCCAGAAACGTGCGCATTTTCCGCCCCATGACCCCCAACCGCGATAAGGTGCTGAAATGGATCGAGGAGAGATTCGGCATCGGCTGGTCCAACGAGATCGCCGCCGCATTCACCAAGTCTCCCGTTTCCTGCTTCATCGCTTACGACACCGAGAAGAAGGAGATTTTGGGCTTTGCAGGCTACGACTGCACCGCGCCCGACTACTTCGGCCCCACCGGCGTAGCTGTAGAAGCACGCAAGGGCGGCATCGGCGGCGCATTGCTGATCGCCTGCTTGGAAGCACTCCGTGAGGAGGGCTACGGCTACGCCATCATCGGCGGCGCAGGCCCCGTCGATTACTACAAGAAAGTCTGCGGTGCGGAGATCATCGAAGGCTCCATCCCCGGCATTTACAAAGATCTGATCTAACCCCCGAAAGGAAGCATTTACCATGGCAAACAAACTGAGAGCCGGTATCGTCGGCGCAACCGGCATGGTAGGTCAGCGCTTCATCACGCTGATCGCCGATCACCCCTATTTTGAAATTACCGCATTGGTGGCAAGCCCCTCCTCCGCAGGCAAGACCTACGGTGAGGCAGTGAAGGGCAGATGGATGATGTCCACCCCCATTCCCGAAGGTCTTGCTGACATGGTAGTATTGAACGCAGAGGACATCGAGAGCGTAAAGCCCCACGTTGACTTCGTGTTCTGCGCCATCAATATGGATAAGAAGTACGTTGCGGAGCTGGAGGAAGCCTACGCAAAGGCAGAGATCCCCGTGGTCTCCAACAACTCCGCCCACCGCGGCACTGCAGACGTTCCCATGCTCATCCCCGAGATCAACTACGCTCACACCGCAGTGATCGAGGCCCAGAGAGCCCGTCTGGGCACCAAGAAGGGCTTCATCTCCGTCAAGCCCAACTGCTCTATCCAGAGCTACGTTCCCGCATTGGAGCCCCTGCGTAAGTACGGCATCAAGGCCGTGAACGTCACCACCTTCCAGGCCATCTCCGGCGCAGGCAAGAATTTCGAAACCTGGCCCGAAATGGTGGACAACGTGATCCCCTACATCGGCGGCGAGGAAGAAAAGAGCGAGAAGGAGCCTTTGAAGGTTTGGGGCACCGTGGAGAACGGCGTGATCGTAAACGCCACCTCCCCCGTGATCTCCGCCCAGTGCATCCGCGTTCCCGCTTCCGACGGACATTTGGCGGCAGTTTCCGTCAGCTTCGAGAACAAGCCCTCCATCCAGCAGATCAAGGCGGATTGGGCAGCCTTCGAAGGCGAGGCACAGCGCCTCTCCCTTCCCCACGCTCCCGAGAAGTTCTTGACCTACTTTGAGGAGGATAACCGCCCCCAGACCCGTTTGGACAGAGATCTTTACGGCGGCATGGGCATTTCCATCGGCAGACTGAGAGAAGACACCATCTTCGATTACAAATTCGTCTGCCTCTCCCACAACACCTTGCGCGGTGCCGCAGGCGGTGCCGTTCTGGGCGCAGAGCTGCTGTATAAGCAGGGATACTTGGGATAACGAAATAGTTTTTATGAGAGAGGGGATTTTTGAAAAAAGCCCCTCTCTCAAACTCTCTCCCCAAAAACTTTTCCTTTAGAATAAAAAGGAAAAGGATTCCATGTCCGTCTCCTTTCGAAAACGGCAATTGATTCAACGGGACGCCGTGGGCGTCGTCCCCTACGGACATGGGCAGGAAAGGAAAGCCGCCGTAACCAACCGAAAAATCTTGTTGCGTACATCTTTGATCCCGCTGACGACTTGCGTATTCGTAGGTGAGGGCGCCCACGGCGACCCGCAATCCGGCTATCACCCCAAAAACTTTTCCTTCGAAAAAAGAAAAAAAGGGAGATCGTTTCATTTCCACCGAAAACGATAGTTTTCGGCATTAAAATTTCTTTGAATGATCCCATCCCTCGCCGAAAGCGAGGGCAAAACTTTCTTTAAAAAGAAAGTTTCTTAAGCGTATCCCTTGACAAAAACACAACAAATGTGCTATGATAAGCCATAGGATCGGTGCTGACGGATATGTGAATCAACACAGTGTGCCGAGCTGAAGCGTTTTTTATGCCGACCGTCTGGGCAATCCTTTTTGTACGAAGAGGGATTGTCCTTTTATTTTTTCAAAAAAACAAAGGAGCGTAACCAATGAAACCGGACGTAGAAATTGCTCAAGAAGCGAAAATGCTTCCCATTACCGCCGTGGCCAAGAGCCTTGGCATCTGCGAAGACGATATCGACCCCTATGGCAAGTATAAAGCAAAGCTTCTTCCCGAAGCGGAAGCTCGTTTCGCGGACAAGGAAAACGGCAAGCTGATCCTCGTTACCGCCATTTCTCCCACTCCCGCAGGCGAGGGTAAGACCACCATGACCATCGGTCTGGGCGACGCCCTCCATCGTATGGGCAAGAACGTGATGATCGCCCTGCGTGAGCCTTCTCTGGGCCCCGTGTTCGGCATCAAGGGCGGTGCCGCAGGCGGCGGGTACGCTCAGGTAGTTCCCATGGAGGACATCAACCTCCACTTCACCGGGGATTTCCACGCCATCACCTCTGCCAACAATCTGCTTGCCGCCATGCTGGACAACCATCTCCACCAGGGCAACGCCCTGCGCATCGACCCCAAGCGGATCATCCACTCCAGATGTGTGGATATCAACGACCGTGTTCTCCGTGAGATCACCGTGGGCTTGGGCGAGAAGAAGAACGGCGTGACCCGCCAGGACAAATTCTTGATCACCGTTGCCTCCGAGATCATGGCTATCCTCTGCCTTGCTACCTCCCCCGAGGACTTGAAGGAAAGACTCGGCAATATGCTGGTGGCATACGATTACGACGGCAACCCCGTATACTGCCGCCAGTTGAACGCCGCAGGGGCTATGACCGCCCTTTTGAAGGACGCCATCAAGCCCAACCTGGTGCAGACCTTGGAGAACACCCCCACCCTGGTGCATGGCGGCCCCTTTGCCAACATCGCCCACGGCTGTAACTCCATCATCGCCACCCGTACCGCCTTGAAGATCGCGGATTACACCGTTACCGAGGCAGGCTTCGGCGCAGACCTGGGCGCAGAGAAGTTCTTGGACATCAAGTGCCGCGCCGCAGGCTTCCACCCCAACGCCATCGTGCTGGTTGCCACCGCCCGCGCCCTGAAGTACAACGGCGGCGTGCCCAAGGCAGAGACCGGAAAAGAAAATTTGGAGGCTCTGCAAGCAGGCATCGCCAACCTGGGCGCCCACATCGATAACTTGAAGAACTTCGGCATCCCGCTGGTGGTGGTGATCAACCACTTCTACGCAGACACCGAGGCAGAGCTGGAGCTGATCCGCTCCTTCTGTGCAGAAAAGGGTGTGAAGGCCATCGTTTCCAAGGCCTTTGCGGAAGGTGGCTCCGGCAGCGCAGAGCTGGCCGAGGAAGTGGTTCGTCTTTGCGAATTGCCCTCCGATTTCAAGTACACCTATCCCGCTGAGGCGACCCTCACCGAGAAGATCAACGCCGTTGCCACCAAGATCTACCATGCCGAGGGCGTTGACATCCTCCCTGCCGCCAAGAAGGCAATTGCCGACATCGAAGCTCTGGGCTACGGCAATCTCCCCATCTGCGTGGCAAAAACACAGTATTCTCTCTCCGACGATCCCAAAAAGCTGGGCGCACCCTCCGGCTACCGCCTCACCGTCCGCGAAGTGCGCGTTTCCGCAGGCGCAGGCTTTGTGGTGGTGCTTACCGGTGAGGTGATGACCATGCCCGGTCTTCCCCTGCACCCCGCCGCCGAAAAGATCGATCTGGTAGACGGAAAGATCGTAGGACTTTTCTAAATGAAAGAATTCGTTTCCAAAAACTTAACCGACACCGACGCCATTGCAGCGGAGATCGCCTCCCTGCTGAAGCCGGGGGACGTGCTGGCGCTTTACGGCGAGATGGGGGCGGGAAAAACCGCCTTTGTCCGCGGACTTGTAAAGGCGCTTTGCCCGGAATGTCTGCCCTTGGTGCATTCCCCCACCTTTGCCATCGTCAACGAGTACGAGGGAGACAGCATCACCGTGTATCACTACGACCTCTACCGCATTGCAGACGAGGACGATCTGTACTCCACCGGTTATTTCGAACGCTTGGGAGGCAAAGGCATCGTGATCACGGAATGGAGCGAGCTGATTGACGCCGCCATCCCCCCCGAAGCCCACCGCCTGAAGATCGAAAAGGCGGGAGAAACGGAAAGGAAGTTTACCTTATGCTGATTTTAGGGATAGATTCCACCGCCGTTACCGCCTCCGTAGCCATTGCGGAGGTGAAGGAGGGCCACCTGCTCTCCCACAGCGTGTTCACCGTCAAAAACAAAATGACCCACAGTGAGAATCTGTTGCCCATGATAGACCACGCTTTGCAGGTCTACGGCAAGGAAGTCTCCGACCTGGAGCTGCTGGCCGTCAATGCAGGGCCGGGCTCCTTCACGGGAGTGCGTATCGGCGTTGCCACCGCAAAAGGACTGGCCTTCGCCGGGAGCCTCCCATGCGCCTCCGTGTCCACCTTGGACTCCTTGGCAGAAAATTTAGCCGGGACAAAAGGCACGGTCTGCGCCTTGATGGATGCACGCCGAAACCAATTCTACTATGCGGTTTTTGAAAACGGTAACCGCCTCACCCCCGATTCCTGCGGCAGCTTGGAAGAAATTTCCGCCCTGCTGTCGGGCAAGGAGGCCACCCTCTGCGGCGACGGCGCGGCTGTGTTCGCCTCTCTCTTCGAAGGAAAATGCCCTCATTCCGTCGCCAACCCCGTGATCCGTGAACAAAACGCCCTTTCCGTAGCCCTGTGCGGCTACCGTATGTATACAGAGGGCAAAACCGTATCCGGCAAAGAGCTGCGCCCCATTTATTTGCGGGTACCCCAAGCAGAAAGAGAACGCTTAGAAAGACTTAAACAAGGAGAATAATTACATGAAAATCGCATTGGGCTGTGACCACGGCGGCTTGGAGATCAAGAACGCCATCATTGAAGATTTGAAGAACAAGGGCGTGGAGTGTATCGACTTCGGCACCACCACCACGGATTCCGTGGATTATCCCGTGTACGCCAAGAAGGTTTGCGCCGCCCTGCAGAACGGTGAGTGCGTGCTGGGCATTCTGTGCTGCGGCACCGGCATCGGTATGTCCATGACCGCCAACAAGCAAAAAGGCATCCGCGCCGCGGTGCTTTCCGATGCCTTCTCCGCAGAAATGACCCGCCGTCACAACAACGCCAACGTACTGTGCCTGGGCGGCAGAGTCATCGACAGCGCCAAGGCAGTAGAGCTGGCAAACATCTTTGTAAACACTCCCTACGAGGGCGGCAGACACGACAAGCGCATCGCCATGATGGAGGAGTGAGCGCGCCAAGCGCTCAACACGTGCGAAGCACGTATATCACACGCCGCAGGCGTATATCACTGTGCAATTACTTCAAGATGTGGCACACCGCAATCGGTTTGTGCCACATTTTTTCATTTTTCTTTCCAAAACCTATTGACATTTCCCCGGAAAGGTGCTATACTGACCCTACCTCTGCGCGAGAGGTCTTTTTGTTGTGGCGTGAGAAGCCTTTTCGATTTCCGCTTTTTGCCCGCTCCGAGAAGCCCCCAAGCAAGCAGAGGGAGGTAACATTTTATTTGGAGGTGCCGATAACATGAGAGTTAAGATCACTCTGGTTTGCACTGAATGCAAACAAAGAAACTACGACACGGTCAAGAACAAGAAGAACGATCCTGACAGACTCGAAATGAAAAAGTACTGCAGATTCTGCCGCAAGCACACTCTTCACAAAGAGAGCAAGTAAGGGGGCAGCTCATGTCTAACAGACTTTTGAAACTTCTTCCCATTCTGTTGGCGTTCGTCCTGGTTTGTTCCTTGTCTGTTTTTGCAGTTTTCGCAGATGAAGCTTCCGCCGAGACTTCCGAGACCGTTTCCACCGAAACGTCTGCTGAGACCTCCGCGGAGACTTCCGAAGAAGCCGAAACTTCCGACGAGACTTCCGGTACTACTTCCGGAACCACTTCGGGAACCACTTCCGGTACTACTTCCGGAACCACTTCCGATCCTCACGCCGGCCATGACCACGGTACTGCAGGCTCCGGTCTCACGACCCTGACCTGGCAGCTGATCATCACCGGTGCGGTTCTGGTAATTTTGGTAGCCGTGCTGTTCATTCTGTCCCGCACGAACACCAAGATCGGTCTGAAGATCGCGAACTTCTTCAAAAACTACAAGAGCGAGCTGAAAAAGGTTGTCTGGATGCCCAAAAACGATCTGCTCAGAAGCACGTGCATCGTACTTCTGGTTCTGGTCGCAGCGGCCGTCCTCATCGGTCTTTTGGACTTCGCTTTCTCCGGGCTGTTGAGTCTCATTTCTTCCATCGGACGGTGATTGAAAAATGAGCTTACCGCAGGAGAGCAAGCCCCTCTGGTATGTAGTGCATACCTATACGGGGTACGAAAACAAAGTTCTGCAGAGCCTGGAAAAGATCATTGAGAACCGAGGAATCGGTGATCTGATCCAAACGGTCAAGATCCCCACGGAGATCGTGGTGGAAATGACCGACAAGGGCGAAAAGGAAATCGAAAGAAAATTATTCCCCAGCTACGTCTTCGTGAAAATGGTCATGAACGATGAGATGTGGCACATCATCCGCAACACCACCGGCGTTACCGGCTTCGTAGGCCCCGGATCCCGCCCCGTTCCCCTTTCCGATGCGGAAGTGGAGCAGTTGGGTGTAGAGCCCAGAGTTATCGAGGTCCGCTATGCTGTGGGCGACAGCGTGCGCATTTGCGCAGGTCCCCTTTCCGGCTTTATCGGCATTGTGGATGAGATTTCTGCGGACATGAAGTCCGTCAAGGTCACTGCTTCCATGTTCGGCAGAGAGACCAAGGTGGAGCTTGGCTCCATGGAGGTTCGTTCTCTGGAGGACGAGCAGTAAAACAAGAAAACCCGTTTTTCGTGCGGTTGCCACGCACGAAAGCAGTATGGATCACGGTGAAGAAGACCGCGATCTAGTGGGAGGGACATTGATCCCGAAAATCTATTTTTACCACATTTGGAGGTGTATTTCTCATGGCAAAGAAAATCGTAGGCTATATTAAGCTTCAGATCCCCGCCGGCAAGGCTACTCCCCAGCCCCCTATCGGTCCGGCACTTGGTCAGTATGGTGTTGCTATTCCTATGTTTACCAAGGAATTCAACGAGCGCACCAAGAATGACATCGGCTTGATCATCCCCGTTGTTATCACCGTTTACGCTGACCGTACCTTTACCTTTATCACCAAGACTCCTCCCGCAGCAGTTCTGATCAAGAAGGCTGCAGGCATCGAGAGCGGTTCCGGCGTTCCCCAGTCTCAGAAGGTTGGTAAGATCACCACTGAGCAGGTTCGCAAGATCGCTGAGACCAAAATGCCCGACCTGAACGCAGCGTCCATCGAGAGTGCAATGAGCATGATCGCAGGTACCGCACGTAGCATGGGCGTTACCGTCGTAGACTAAGGAGGGCTCTTAAGATGAAGAGAGGCAAGAATTATAACGCTGCCGTTGCCGCTATCGACAAGGCAAAACTTTACGAAAGCAACGAGGCTCTTGGCCTGATCTGTGAGATCGCCAAGGCTAAGTTCGACGAGACCGTTGAGCTCCACGTTCGTCTGGGCGTTGACTCCCGTCACGCTGACCAGCAGGTCAGAGGCGCAGTTGTTCTTCCCAACGGTACCGGTAAGACCGTTCGCACCCTGGTTTTCGCTAAGGGCGACAAGGCTACCGCCGCTCAGGAAGCAGGCGCAGATTACGTTGGCGCAGAGGACATGGTTCAGAAGATCACTTCTGAGAACTGGTTCGAGTTCGACGTTGTTATCGCTACCCCCGACATGATGGGTGTCATCGGTCGTTTGGGTAAGGTTTTGGGTCCCAAGGGTTTGATGCCCTCCCCCAAGGCCGGCACCGTTACCATGGATATCGCAAAAGCAGTTACCGAGGCTAAAGCAGGTAAGATCGAGTACCGTCTGGACAAGACCAACATCATCCACTGCCCCATCGGTAAGGTAAGCTTCGGCAAAGAAAAGCTGGCTGAGAACTTCGACGCTCTCATGGGCGCAATCGTGGAGGCTCGTCCCGCCGCTGCAAGGGGCCAGTACATCAAGTCCTGCGCAGTAAGCTCTACCATGGGCCCCGGCGTGAAGATCAACACCGCAAAGATCTCCGGCTAAACATTTTTCTGAAAAAAACGCGAAAAACCTCTTGACAAACAGCATTTTATGTGCTATACTCTCCGAGGTTTTTAAGCAAATCCGCAGACAGCAGGTGCCTTTTACGGTATAAAAGCGTGTTTCACGTCACCCGCCGAGGAGAAGCAAGACACATTTATTTGTACGTCTTTATGCTCCTTCGCTCTGCGGAGGAGCATTCTTTCTTATAACTTAATGGAGGTGAAAGTTTTGGCAAACGCAAAAATCATCGAGCAAAAGCAGCAAATCGTTGCCGCATTGGCAGAACAGATGAGAAACGCAAGCAGCGGCGTTCTTGTAGACTACAAGGGCATCACTGTTGAGAACGATACCAAGCTCCGCGCTGACCTGAGAAAAGCAGGCGTTCAGTATGCAGTCGTTAAGAATGCACTGTGCGCACGTGCTTGCGACGAGTTGGGCTACACCGAGCTGAAGAACGTTCTCGAGGGCAACACCGCTCTGGCTCTCTCTGATGACCAGATCGCTCCCGCAAAGATTCTGAACGATTACGCAAAGGATCACGACAATTTCGTGATCAAGGCAGGCTTCGTTGACGGTAAGATCCTGACCGCTGCTGAGGTTAAGGCTCTGGCAGAGATTCCTTCCAAGGAAGTCCTCATCGGCAGACTTATGGGTTCCCTGCAGTCTTCTCTGTACGGCTTTGCTTACGCAATTCAGGCAATCATCGACAAGGCAAACGAGGGCGAAGAAGCCCCCGCAGCAGATGCAGCTCCCGCCGAGGAAGCTTCTGCAGAATAATCAATTTCTAAAAAAATTTCATTACATTGGAGGAAAATTAAAATGGAAAAGATCCAGCAGATTCTCGATCTCATCGATACTCTTACTATTCTTGAACTCTCCGACCTGGTTAAGGCTCTGGAAGAGAAGTACGGCGTTTCCGCAGCTCCTGTAGCAGTTGCAGCAGCTCCCGGCGCAGCAGCAGCTCCCGTAGTTGAGGAGAAGACCGAGTTCGACGTAGAGCTCACTTCTTACGACGAAGCTAAGAAGCTGAAGGTCATCAAGGAAGTTAAGGACATCGCAGGCCTGTCCCTTGGCGAAGCTAAGGAGCTGGTTACCAGCGCTCCCAAGATGGTTAAGACCGGCGTTTCCAAGGAAGAGGCTGAAGCACTCAAGAAGCAGCTTGAGGAAGTTGGCGCTACCATCACCATTAAGTAAGTTTCACTTACAAGAAATGCACCCCGAGGGCAACCTCGGGGTGTTTTTTACGTCTTGGCAATGATGGCTTGCGCGCGGTCAAGCACAAAACGCAGCTCTCCCGAAAACGACAGTTTTCGGAAACAGATTTCTTTGGAGTTCAAAAGAAACGTTTTTCGTTTTTTTCTAAAATCCCTTGACAAACTTGATTTATTAGTGTAAACTAAGAGCGTAGATTTATAAAAGCCAACCAACGAAAGGAACACCTATGAAAAAACTGTTTTTGCTCCTCGCCGCAAGCCTGCTCCTGGTAGCTTGCACTCCTGCCGCCACGGAAGACACCTCTACTCCCGGTGTCTCCCTGCTCCCGCAGGAATCCTCCGCAACGTCCGTGGAAGCCGGTACCTCCTCCGACACCCAATCCGAGAACGCCGTTTCCGAAGAAGGACACGCGATCCTCACCCCCGAAGAGGTTTTGGAAGCCTACGAACAAGCAGAAAACGGCTACCTGTTCCTGATGATCAACATTCCCGGGGAAAGAACCGCAGTGGTGAGGCTGCAAAGAGACGGGAACCTGTATTTTATCTCCACTTCCACCAGCGTAGCAGATCCCGAAGGCGGTTGGATCGTCACGGAAACGGAATACTACGTCAGAGACGAAGGGGATCAAGCGTATCTGTATACCGCCGATGACCAGGGAAAATGGTCCGTATCGGAAACGGAATTTGATGAAGACGCCCTGGGGCTGAGAGGCTCCCTGGCTCCCCTGTTCAGCTCCGATTCCTATGAAGTGGACGACACCAACCACTACCCCATGAAGGAATCCTTCACCGTCGACGTCCAGAACATCCTTTACGGAAAGGGTTATCTGGATCAGGGGAAAGGCTGGTATATGATCTACAGCGAGGACGCAGCAGGAGACACCGGCGCTACCCTGACCCTCAGGATCGGCGACCTGAACAAGATCACCGTCACCCTCCCAGAGGTTGATGGATGATCCCCTTCCCGAAAACGACAGTTTTCGGAAACAGATTTCTTTGGAGTTCAAAAGAACCTTTCTTTTTCAAAAGAAAGGTTCTTTTACTATGATCGTCTTCTTATCTCTTCAGCGCCATGGCAAGGGTCTTGTAGACCTCCTCGGCCATGATGAACTGGCCAAGATCGTTGGGATGGAGAGCGTCTACGGTGCAGAGGTCACGCATCTGCCCACGGAAGAAGTTGCTGCCGTCGATGAAGTATACGTTCTTATCCCCTGCGGCGATGGCGGCGTCGTAGGTCTCTTTGACGATCTTCACACGGTTAAAGTCCGTTTCTCTGTCCTCAAAGGTCCACACGTGGGTCATGAGGATGATGGGCAGCTCAGGCTGCATTTTACGTACCGTCTCAAAGAAGGGACGGTGGGTCTCACGCAAATGCTCCTCGGAGGGAGAGTTGTAATCGTAATCCATCACGAAGGCGGAAAGCTCCAAGGAGCCGATGTATTCCGCCACCACCTGTTCGCCCATGGCAGAGCCGGAGAAGCCCAAGTTGCGGCAATCCGCATCCAAGGCGCGGCAAACGATGTTGCAGTAGGAGTTGCCGGGTCTGCCCACGCAACCGCCCTGGGTAATGGAAGAGCCATAGAAGGCGATGGGCTTGTAAGCACGCTTGGTAGGGAGTGCCACCTTGCTTCCTGCCGGGAAGCCGAACTTCACAGATTCCACACCGCCGTACAAGGGGAAGTTGACCTGAACCTCCTTGAGGCCCTTGGGAAGATACATAGTATCCTTCAACGCATCGTTCACGCCCACAAACATCTGCATGATGTTACCGGAATACTTGCGGTCTGTGCCGCTGCCCACCAGCATATCAAAGCCGTAAACCCCGCGGTTGCAGAAATGGCTCATGCCGTAGAGCACCCCGCGAAGCTTGGCGTCGATGACCACAGTCTCCGCATCGGTGATGAAACGGGCACAAGCGCCCGCAGTGCACATGGAAAGCCCCTTGTTGGCGGGAGAAAGCTGTTCCTTCTTGGTCACGTCGAAGCGGTAATACTCCCCGCCGTTTTCAGCAGGCGCAGTGATTCCGCCCAAAGCGATCACGGGGCTGTTCCCCGCCTCCAAATAGATACGGCCGTCCTCGGCAGCTTCTCCCAATTCCTCGGCGGCAAAAAAAGCACGATCCTCCAGCTTCTCCATAGAAGGCTTGGGAGGTGCAAAAGGTGTGTTGTACATCATAAAGCAAAGATCCTTTCCGAAGTGTTTTCTTTTCGCTTCATCTTACCACACTTTTCCCGCCATTGCAAGAGAAAAGTTTCTCTTCGTTCATAATTTGCGGCGAAATTCCCCATTGACAAGAAGCAACAAATTTGATAGAATGGCTGTTATGAAAGGGGGTCGTTATATGACCGGGAAAACCTTGCTTGTCATCAACCCCATCGCAGGGAAGGGCGCCGCAAAACGGAACTTGCTGGAAATCGTCACGCTCTTTTCCCAAGGCGGCTGTACCGTGACGGTACTTCCCACCCAAAAAGGCAACGTTACCACGGAGCAGATCACAGCCATGCTGCAGGAGGAAAACACCTTCGACATGGTGGTGGCCTGCGGGGGCGACGGCACGCTAAACATCACAGCGGAGGGCATCGCCCGCAGCGGCAAAAGAATCCCCCTGGGGTATATCCCCTTCGGTTCTACCAACGATTTTGCCAACTCCTTGGGGATCTCATCCAAAATCCCCACCGCCGTGGAAAACATTTTGAAAAGCACTCCCACCCCCCACGATCTGGGCAATTTCAACGGACGGCGGTTCACCTACGTGGCTTGTTGCGGTGCCTTTGCAGACACCTCCTACAACACCAGCCAATCCATGAAAAATCTCATGGGGCACGCAGCCTACGTCTTGAGCGCCATCCCGTCCCTGACCTCCATCCGACCGCTGAACCTCACCATCTCCGCCGACGGCGAGACTATCGAAGGTAAATATATCTTCTGCGGCATCGGCAACACCACCATTATGGCAGGAACCGTGAAGCTGGGCGCCAAGAACGTAAACTTCAACGACGGTATGTTCGAGCTTCTCCTCATCAAATTCCCCCAGGATCTGATGGAAGCAGGCAAGATCGCAACCAAGATTTTGGGCGGCAGCATCGACCACCCCAACATCAGCCTGCGGCAGGTTCATTGTTGTCGGATCCTCTCGGCAGAGCCCCTCGGCTGGTCTTTGGACGGAGAAGACGGCGGAAAAAGCAAAAATTCCGTCATTTCCGTTGAAAAAAGTGCCATTGATATTTTGAAATAAGCAAAAAACTCTTGACGGAAAGGGTTTTTGCGTGTATAATAGGAATGTTAAAGTAATCTCTCGGAGGTAAGTAATACGATGAACTTTACGAAAGCGACAAGTGTTGCCCGTTTCATCCTGTTGCTTCTCGTTATTGCGACGTTGCTGGCATTTTCCATCTGCGGCGTTTATATAAACGATGAAACACAGTTGCACGGCATTTTTGATGAAGGAACCATCCGCTTGGGTCTCGACCTGGCCGGCGGTGCTTCCATTACCTATCAGGCTAAGAACGAAGGTGGCGACATCACCTCTTCCGGCATGAACAGCGTGCTGGAGGTTATGCGCAACCGTCTGGATAACGCAGGCTTTACCGAAGCTCTGGTATATCTCTACGGCAGCGACATGATCGTTGTGGAGCTTCCCAGCGTGGAAGATCCTACCCAGGAGGCCTTGAACTTCATGCAGACCGCAAAGCTGGAGTTTAAGATCAACGGCGAATCCAAGGCATCCCTCACCGGTGACGACGTAGCAAGCGCTGTGGCAGGCTACGACACCAACCAGACCACCGGCGAAGCAGTCATCGCCGTGTTCCTGGAATTCACCGCAGAAGGTGCAAAGAAGTTTGCAGAGGCCACCAAGACCTGTGCAAACAACAAAAAGACTCTTGATATTATGGTAGACGGCCAGGTGCTTTCCGCCCCCACCGTTTCTTCCGAATACAAGAACTCCGGCATCACCGGCGGCAAGGCAGTCATCAGCGGCAGCTTCACCACCTTTGCCGAGGCAGAAGCTTTGGCAAATAACATCGACGCAGGTGCTCTGCAGTACAACCTTGAGCAGGTCAGCATGGAATCCGTTAACGCCTCCCTTGGCGAAGACGCTCTGCAGCTCTCTCTGCTGGCAGGTGCAGTTGGTTTGATCCTTGTCATGCTCTTCATGGCAATTTACTACCGCGTCCCCGGCGTTTGGGCTTCCATCTCCTTGGTTGCTTATACCGCGATCTTCTTCCTGGTTCTGGCCATCGGTCAGTTCAACCTGACCCTCACCGGTATTGCAGGTATCATCCTGTCCATCGGTATGGCAGTTGACGCCAACGTAGTTATCTTTGAGCGTATGAAGGAAGAGCTGGGCGCCGGCAAGAGCGTGAAGCTCTCCATCAAGAGCGGCTACAAGCGTGCTCTGTGGGCAATTCTGGACTCCAACGTGACCACCATGATCGCCTGCGTAGTGCTGTATATCTTCGGTTCCGGTACCATCAAGGGCTTCGCGTTGACTCTTGGCATCGGTGTTATCATCTCCATGTTCACCGCATTGGTCATCTCCCGTGTGCTTCTGAACCTCGGTGTCGGCATGGGCCTCATCAACGTAAAGGCTTATATGCCCATTGGCGGAGGTAAGAAAGATGCTTAAGAATTTCCATTTTATCAACAACAAAAAGACCACTCTGATCATCGTGGGCGTGGTACTCCTGGTGGGTATCCTGTCCTTCGTGCTCCGTGGCTTCAACCTGGATATCGACTTCACCGGCGGTTACGAGCTGACCGTTGACCTGGGCGAGACCACCTCTGCCGAGATCGCTTCCGACATCAAATCTCTCATTGAGAACGATAAGGAGCTGGGTAAGGATTACGTTTCCTCTGTCACCTACAGTGAAACCTCTGTGAAGATCGAAAGCAAGAACGCAATGTCCACCGATCAGCAGAACCATCTGCTGAAGGTCATTTGCGAGAAGTATGCAAACGCCAGCACCGAGGTGCAGATGAACAACATCTCCGCTGTCATCGGTACCAGAACGCTGTACACCACCCTCATCACCGTAGCCATCGCGGCTGTGGCAATGCTGATCTACGTAGCGTTCCGCTTCCAGTTTGCTTCCGGTGTTGCCGCTGTTTGCTGTCTGTTGCACGACTTGTTCGTTATGATGGTTGTGTACTCTCTGTTCCAGATTCCCCTTTCCACTTCCGTTATCGCGGCCTTCTTAACCATTTTGGGTTACTCCATCAACGCCACCATCGTGGTGTTCGACCGTATCCGTGAGAACAGAAGAAAGGACGAAAAGACTCCCTTCGGCGAAATCGTAAACACCAGTGTCCACGAGACCATGGGCAGATCCATCAACACCACCGTCACCACACTTTTGACCATTGGCGCAGTGTTCGTGGCTTGTGCAGTTGCAGTGCTTCTGTTCCCCACCTCCAACCTGGATACCCTGCGTGACTTCGCAGGTACCCTGATCGTTGGTATCTTTGCAGGTCTCTTCTCCTCTGTGTTCCTGTCCGGTATGATCTGGAACGCGCTTTCCGGCAAGAAGAGCAAGTAAAACCAAATTTCCCCGGCATTTTTCAAGCGGGACGGATTCGAACATTCGAGCCGCCCCGCTTATTTTTGAGACACAAGAAAACACTGAAAAAGGGATCCTTTTTCAATCGTAAGGCCGTCCGCGCGGCGGACCACGAAAGGCATGGACATAACTATGTACGACATCAAAAAGATCCGCAATTTCTCCATCATTGCCCACATCGACCACGGAAAAAGCACCTTGGCAGACCGCCTGCTGGAATATACCGGCGCTGTGGAAAAAAGAAATCTCGAGGAACAGCTCTTGGACAATATGGACCTGGAGCGAGAGAGAGGCATCACCATCAAGGCGCGTGCTGTCCGATTCGATTACAAGGCGGATGACGGCGAGACCTACCACCTGAACCTCATCGACACCCCCGGCCACGTGGACTTTGGCTACGAGGTTTCCCGTTCTCTCACCGCCTGCGAGGGCGCATTGCTGATCGTAGACGCTACCCAAGGCGTGCAGGCTCAGACCCTTGCCAACGCCTACATGGCAGTGGACAACGATCTGGAGATCCTTCCCGTGATCAACAAGATCGACCTGCCCTCCGCCGACACGGAGATGGCAAAGCGGGAGGTGGAGGACATCATCGGCATCCCCGCCGAGGACGCTCCCTGCATTTCCGCAAAAATGGGTCTGAATATCAAGGACGTGCTGGAAAAGATCGTCACCGACGTCCCCGCCCCCAAGGGAGACCCCGAAAAGCCCTTGAAGGCCTTGATCTTCGACAGCTATTACGACTCCTACAAGGGCGTTGTGGTATACATCCGCGTGATGGACGGCACCCTCTCCGTAGGCGACACGGTGCAGATGATGCACACCGGCGCCAAGTTTGACGTGGTAGAGGTGGGTACGCTGGGCGCCTTCTCCTTGGACAAAAAGGCCTGCCTGAAGGCAGGCGAGGTAGGTTACTTCACCGCCAGCATCAAGAACATCGGCGACACCACCGTGGGCGACACAGTGACCCTGGTGAATAACCCCACTCCTGAGCCTCTGCCCGGCTTTAAGAAGGCGCAGCCCATGGTATTCTCCGGCATTTACCCCGCCGACGGCAGTAAATACGGAGACCTGAAGGATGCCTTGGAAAAGCTGCAGCTGAACGACGCTTCCTTGGTGTTTGTGCCGGAAACCTCCATCGCCTTGGGCTTCGGCTTCCGCGCAGGCTTCTTGGGGCTGCTCCACATGGAGATCATCGACGAGCGCTTGGAGAGAGAGTTCAATCTGGACCTCATCACCACCGCCCCCAGCGTTATCTACGAGCTGGTGCTTACCGACGGCGAGACCATCCACGTGGACAACCCCTCCAACTATCCCGACCCGCAGAGAATTTCCGAGGCTCGCGAGCCCATCGTCAAGGCCTCCATCATCACCCCCACGGAATACGTGGGCAGTGTTATGCAGTTCTGTCTGGACCGCCGCGGCGTGTACGTGGACATGAAGTATCTGGACACCACCCGTGCAGAGCTGATCTACGAAATGCCTCTCAACGAGATCGTTTACGATTTCTTTGATACCTTGAAATCCAAAACCAAGGGCTACGCCTCTCTGGACTACGAGCCCATGGGCTACCGCAAGTCCGAGCTGGTAAAGCTGGATATTCTGCTCAACGGCGAGCTGATCGACGCCTTGTCCTTCATCGTCCACGCCGACCGCGCTTACTCCCGCGGCAGAAAGATCGTGGAAAAGCTTCGTGACAACATCCCCCGCCAGCTGTTTGAGCTGCCCGTGCAGGCGGCCATCGGCGGCAAGGTCATCGCCCGCGAGACGGTACGCGCCATGCGCAAGGACGTGCTTGCCAAGTGCTACGGCGGCGACATTACCCGTAAGAAGAAGCTTTTGGAAAAGCAGAAGGAAGGCAAAAAGAGAATGCGCTCCTTCGGCTCCGTACAGGTACCCTCCGAGGCGTTCATGGCGGTTCTCAAAATGGACGACGAATCATGACGGACATTTCCCTGTACCTGCACATCCCCTTTTGTGTCAAAAAATGCAATTACTGCGCCTTTTATTCCCTGCCGAACGTGGCAGAGGAAACCAAGGATGCTTACCTGCAAGCCCTGCAAAAGCAGGCAGATTCCTTCCCCGAGCATCGCAAGGTCTGCTCCGTGTATTTCGGCGGCGGCACTCCCTCCTTGTTTGGGTCGGGACGGTTGATCGCTATGCTGGACTTTTTGCGCACGCGGTTCTTCATCCGTGCGGACGCGGAGATCACCTTGGAGGTCAACCCCGGCACGGTGGATCTGCCCTTCCTGCAAGCAGTCCGCGAGGCGGGCTTCAACCGCCTTTCCATCGGAATGCAATCCGGGTGCGATGGGGAGCTTGCCTTCTTGGGCAGGATCCACACCGCAGACATGGTGAAAAGCTGTGTGGAAAACGCAAGACAAGCAGGGTTTGACAACCTCAGCTTGGATCTCATTTTTGCCCTCCCCGGGCAAAGCAAGGAGACCTTTGCCGCTTCCTTAGATACGGCGTTCGGGTTACAGCCCAACCACCTTTCCGTGTATTCCCTGCAGTTGGAGGAGGGCACCCCCTTCTTTGACCAAAGAACCTCCCTCACCTTCCCCACGGAAGAGGAGGAGGAAGGGCAATACACCCTGCTGTGTCAAAAGGCGCGAGAGGCAGGCTACGAGCATTACGAGATCTCTTCCTTTGCCAAGGAGGGGCGGTATTCCCGCCACAACCTCCACTATTGGCAGAGGGGAGAATACTTGGGCTTCGGTGCGGCGGCTCACTCCCATTGGAACGGCAAGCGGTTTTCCAACCACCCCGATCTGGCAGGATACATTGCAGATCCTTTGGGGTGCAACGACTACAAAAAGGCGGAGCGGATCGACGAAACGGAGTCCCGGGAAGAAGACGTAATGTTAGGTCTGCGCACCTCCTTCGGCATTGAAGAATCGTTGGTATCCTCTGCCGCCGTGGAGCAAATGATCGCCTTTGGGCTGATGGAGCGCAAGGGTGACCGTGTCTCCCTGACGGAAAAAGGCTTCCGCGTCTCCAACGCCGTCATCGGCAGATTGCTGGTGTAAAAAAGCATACCAAAGTTCCCCTCACAAAGGGGAGCTTTTTGTTGAGGAATAGGAACCTGAATGAATAGGAACCTCATCCACCGCTACGAGAATTTGCAAAGAGGGCGGACACGAGCTTTTCCGTCTCGTATCGGTCCCCCTTCCCCAAAGGGGAAGGCAAGAGCCCGCGATAGCGGGCGGAGAAGATATTTCAATCCTGCGTAGCCAAGGCTGCGGCGAGAAAATATAAAAAACAATTTTCCCGCGAGCAAAGCGAGCTTCACCTTCCCCTTTGGGGAAGGGGGACCGAATGCGGACGGAAAACGCAAAAAAGTGAACTATACTTATCTCCGCAGACGGTGGATGAGGTTCCTATTGCCCGCAACGGACAGCACAAACATAGTCTTTGGCAAGATGGAGTTGTGTCGCAGCAATCGGAGATGCGTTTTTCGTTGGCGGAAAAAGCAGCCGTGCGCCGACTTGCCCTCTTGCAATTCTCCCGCCGCTGTGGTATACTAAAGCATAAAAATCAAAAGGAAGTGCTTTTATGGAATACACTGCCATCCAAAAAATCCGCGCCACCGTTTCTTCCCGCGTGGGGCAGATCATCGTAGGCAAGGAGCAGGTCACCGATCTTGCCGTCATCGCCCTGCTTTGCGGGGGACATATGCTGTTGGACGACGTCCCCGGCACAGGCAAGACCGTTCTGGCCAAAACCTTCGCCTCCGCCCTCTCCTTGGAGTTCAAGCGGGTGCAGTGCGTTCCCGATATGCTCCCATCGGATCTGATGGGGGTGAATTACTTTGACATGAAGCGTTCCGAATTCCGCTTCATCAAAGGCCCCGTGTTCACCAACATTCTGTTGGCGGACGAGATCAACCGCGCCATGCCCAAAACCCAATCGGGACTTTTGGAGTGCATGGAGGAGCATCAGGTCACCGTGGAGGGAGAAACCTACCCCTTGGCAGAGCCTTTTATGGTAATCGCCACCCAAAATCCCGTAGAAACCAAGGGCACCTTTGAGCTTCCCGAGGCACAGCTGGACAGATTTTTGGTCAAGACCTCTATGGGCTACCCCACCCACGAGGAAAGCGTGGAGATCCTCTCCCGCAAGCTGAAGCCCGCACCCCAAGGAGAAGGAAGCCGTGTCTCCGCCGAGGACATCCGCCGCGCCAAGGAAGAGCTTGCCTCGGTGTACGTCCATCCCGACCTGCTGCACTACGCCGCAGGAATCTGCGAAGCCACCCGTGTGGACAAAACTGTGCTGTTGGGCGCCTCTCCCCGCGCCATGATCGCCTTGGTGAAGGTGGCCATGGGCTTTGCCGCCATGGATGGCAGAAACCACGTTCTCCCCGATGACGTCAAGTCAGCCGCCACCCCCGTGCTGGCGCACCGTATGATCTTCCGCGACAGCTTCACCCACCGCGGCGACCAGGGCAAGGCGTTGATCGGGCGCATTCTGGACGTCCTTCCCGTTCCCAGCGAGCATATCAACTTCTCCGGACGTAAATAACCATGGAAGCTTTTTTGGCATTGCTGAAAACCCCCGTTTTTTGGTTGCTGACGGTCATGGGAATCACAGCCTTGGTGCTTTTGTACCACGGCTACCGCAAGATCAAGCTGAAGGCATTGGAAAACGTTTCCTACTCCCGTTCCTTCTCCGAGGATGGGCTGTTCATGGGCGAAACCATGGAAATGACGGAGACCATCCGCAACCCCGGCTGGCTTCCCCTGTTTCGCGTAAAGCTTACCTTCTACCTCCCCGCAGGGCTTACCGTGGACGACACCCCTTTGCGGGAATATACCGAAATGACCAGCGTGTTCAACATCCCGCCCTTTGGGGTAGTGACCAAAAAGCACACCCTGCGGGCGGACAAGAGGGGACATTTCATCTTTGGAAGCGCTTCCATCCACTACTTCGGCTGTGAATTTGACTTCCAAAACACCCCGGAGTTCCACGCATATCCCGCCGCCTTGGAGCTTGCCTCCGGCGGAGATGCCCCCATTCTCCGCGCCGGGAATATGATCGCCTCCCGCAAGTATATCGAGGATCCCTTCTTCCCCGTGGGAATCCGCGAATATCGCCCCGGCGACCCCATGCGTTCCATCAACTTCAAGGCCTCTGCCAGATCCTTTCACGGAGGCAGAGCTCAATTGATGTGCAACGAATACGACAGCTCCCGCACCGTGGATTCCATGATCTTTCTGGATCTCAACGAATATCCCGGGGCCTCCGTGAACGATAAGGAGCTTTTGGAAAAAGGTCTTTCCTACGCCTGCTACCTATTCTGCCGCGGAGCAAAGAACGAGGGGCGGGTAGGCTTCTGCGCCAACTGCTCTCCCGGAGACAAGCCCTACGTCTACATCCCTTGGGGCAGAGGGGAGGAGCATACCCTGAACGTCCTGCGCACCATGGCGGAGCTGGAGGTTTTTGCCCGCAGGGATTACTCCATGCCGGTGATTTTGGAGCGTTACGGCAAGGAAACGCCCCCGGACACGGACATTTACCTCATCGCCACCGGCACGGACGAGAAAATGAACGATCTGCTGCACGCCCTGGGAAGAAGCGGCAGAAACGTGCAGGTGATCTTGGTGGAAGGAGACACGGTATGAAAAAGCTTATCCAAAAACACTGGGAATCCTTCGCCTTGTTTGCCTCCGTGCTGCTTTTTGCGTTTCTGCTGGGCTATTGGCTGGAGCGTTACAAGACCCTCCCCTATTCAACCCAAGGAATCTATGCCCTGCTGTGTCTTGCAGATGGCCTTGTGATCTGGCGGCTGTACCGCCGTGCGAAGAAGAAATGGAAGGAAGCCCTGGCAGAACGGGCGAAGAAGCTATTCGCCCGCGCCTCCATGCTGCTGATGAAGCTGTTGGAAAAATTCGACGGACTTACAAGGCTGTTCCGCAGAAACCGCACCACCATGGGAGGCACCACCTCCTATTCCTTTGATTTTTCCACCCCAACAAAAAAGAAAAAGCCCCCAAAGCCCCCCAAATGGAAGCATATGGAGACCGCCCGCCAAAAGCTGGGCTACCTCTATTGTCATCTCATTACCCGCCGTGTCAAGGAAGGTATGCCCGCCTGCAGTGCGGACACCCCCTTGGAGCTTCAAAAACGACAGGAAAACACCCCGCCCGAGGAACAGCTCTTTGACCTCTACGTGGAGACCCGCTACGATGAACGGGCAGAGCTTTCCGAAACAGAGCTGGATGACCTGAAGGCGACTCTCTTCCCCCGAAAGAAATAAACATACGAAAGGAACCATTTTATGGCAGATTTTATCATCGCGGTGCGTTACACCTTCAAGGAAGAAGGCGGCAGAGAAAAAGCCGTCAAGGAAATGACGGAAAGCGGTGTCCTTGCCGCCATTCGGAACGAGGACGGATGTCTCACCTACGATTACTATTTCCCCGTGGAGGAGCCCAAGACATTGGCACTCTATGAAGAATGGGAAAGCGCCCAGCACCAGAAGATCCACATGACCCAGCCCCACATGAAGACCGCCATGGAGATCATGGGCAAGTATACGGAAAGCACTGTGATCAAGAGACTTACCGTAAGTGAGCTTTGATTCTTCATTGCCGAAAAAGCGTAGGAAAACCGCAAGCCAAAAGAGAACGTCGCGTTAAACGCAGCCAGGCTCCCCTTGACAAGGGGAGCTTTTTCCGGATCGTAAACGTGCTGTTTTGTTCACCATGCCTATGGCGTGTTCGTAGGGGGCGACGTCCTCCGGCGCCCCGCCAATCGAGAGATCCACTCGTAGATTTTGCCGCAGCTTTTTCGGAGCGCTTTTGTCGGCAGCCGTAACGTATCCAATGCCCTTGTACTTTCGGGTCGCCGAAGGACGTCGACCCCTACGAACATGGGCAGGAAAGGAATACAGCCGTAACCAACCGAAAAACCTTTTCGCGCGGATTTTTGTTTACCACATCTGTTGCGCGAACGTAAGGTACGGCTTTAGAAGGCCTCGCCTCCGTAAGACGTACCGCAAACCCGCCGAGCCACAGCTCCTAACCTCAACCTGCGTTAGAAAAATTCTCTCCAAACAGGTTATTGCGCTTTTGGAAAAAGGTGCTATAATAAAGGCAGGATAAGCGCTGATCCAAAACATTTTTGGAGGAATACCAATGATCCAATTAGGAGAAAAGATCAAGCAGTTACGAAAACAGAAAAACATCTCCCAGGAGGTTTTTGCCAAATATCTGGGAGTATCCTTCCAAGCGGTGTCCAAATGGGAAAACGGGAACACCCTTCCCGACATCACCATGGTTCCCGCCATTGCTTCCTTTTTCGGTGTTTCCACCGACGAGCTTTTCGACTTCAATCTTTACGAGATCGAAAAGAACGTGGAGGACATCGTTGACGAACACAGCAAATACTGGGACACCGACAAGGAGAAAGCAGAGCAGATCATCCGTGACGGGTTGAAAAAATACCCCGGGAACGATATTCTGCTGAATTGCCTCATCGGCGTGATCTCTGAGCTGGGAAAAAACGACGAGGTGATCACCATCGGCAAAGCTTTGGTGGAAAGCACCAAGCACGACGACGTACGGTTTGACGCTTACCGCATCATGGCGGAGGCGTACAAGGCCAAGGGAGAATACCAAGCCGCAAGGGAAGCGATCGACCACATTCCCGAAATCTATTTTTCCAATCTGTATGTAAAAGCATATCTTTTGGAGGGAGAAGATCAGTACGAAGCCGCCGCGAAGGAAGCCTCTCTGTGCCTGGAGCATCTGGTTTGGATGCTGGAGATTCTGGCGGAGATCTACCGCAAGAAGGACGATCCCGCAAAAGCCAAGCTTCAGTACGCCCAGGCCATCGGCGTTCTGAAGGCCTTTGAGCAGGATTTCCCTACCAAATACACCTACAGCAAACATGATCCGGAGAAGATCACTAAGCTGGAAGCGGTTTTGAACACCATGTAAAACGATAAAGGAGCATGAACGCCCACGTCCACGCTCCTTTTTCACTTTTTCAATACTGCTCCACACCCACCACGCGGTAGCGGAAGTTGTCCGTTTCGTAACGCTCTGTGGTGACCTCTACCACACGGTACGCCGCGGAATGCGTCTCCCCGCCGTCCTCCGCCAAACGGCACACAGCGGCTTTACAGCAGTCATGCGCAAGGCGGCGAGCATTCGGTGCGAAGCTTCCCTGCAAAAAAGCTCTTTTTTCAAAAGAACACTTGCAAATCCCACCCTTTATGAGTATAATATAGCAATAGCGAAACGGCATTCGGCTTGAACGGGAGGAATTTATGGCAAAGATTAAGGAAGAAAAAACCAACGCCATGCGGATCTTGGAATCCGCGGGGATCCCCTTTGAGATCCTCTCCTACACCGTGGACGAAAGCGACCTTTCCGGGGTACACGTGGCGGAGGAGCTTGGCCTCCCCGTTGACCAGGTGTTCAAGACCTTGGTCACCAAGGGAAGTAAAAACGGCTACGCGGTGTTCGTCATCCCCGTGGCGGAGGAATTGGATCTGAAGAAATGCGCCCTGGCGGCAGGAGACAAGCGGGTGGAAATGATTCCCATGAAGGAACTGTTGCCTTTAACCGGGTATATCCGCGGCGGCTGTTCCCCCGTAGGCATGAAAAAGCCCTTCCCCACCTATTTCGACGAGACGGCAACCCTTTTTGACCACATCTACCTTAGCGCAGGAGTGCGGGGAAAGCAGTTTTGTCTTGACCCCATGGCGCTTTGCGACTTTTTGGGGGCTGAATTTGCAGATCTGACCTTCTAAAAAGGGCTTCTTGTAAAAAACGCACAAAATAAAAAATAAAATTTGGTCACTTTTTTCTTAAAAAACACTTGCAAAATGGGAAAAGATGTGGTATTATTTTAAGGCGCGCTGAGGGAACACCCTTGGATGTGCAAAATGGTTCGGTAGTTCAGTTGGTTAGAACGCCGCCCTGTCACGGCGGAGGTCAGGGGTTCGAGTCCCCTTCGAATCGCCACAGTCCCAATCGGGACTGTAAATGCGGATTTAGCTCATTTGGTAGAGCGCAACCTTGCCAAGGTTGAGGTAGCGGGTTCGACCCCCGTAATCCGCTCCAAAAAATCCAAGCCGAAAGGCTTGGATTTTTTTATCCAAGCCGTCTATCCGCCAAAAAGCTCTGCAAAAGCCGTCGTTTTGATGACCTTTGCAGAGCTTCTTTTTATTCCCTTAATCGATCTCTACCCAATGGTTCACGCCACCGCAGGAGTTGGCCAGGATCAAATCGTCCAAGCTGATCCTGCACACGGTTTCTGCGGGAACGGTCAGCTCGTAAGCAAGAGAACGCTCGTCCCACACGTCACAGAAGGGTCTGCCGTCGGCCACAGGGAACCACCAGCGGCCGTTCTTTTCCACCAGCAGATCTCTGTCCACCCCGGCA
Source organism: Eubacteriales bacterium (assembly GCA_045612545.1). GTDB lineage: Bacteria > Bacillota > Clostridia > Oscillospirales > CAG-382 > Coliplasma. The sequence goes on along the minus strand of JAZKZH010000023.1, from coordinate 21,762 downwards.
AAGGCGTTTTCTTTTTTGTCGAAATTGTAGGGCTGTAACAGCAGCTTCTTTTCCAGAATTCTGCCGCTTTCCTCCCGCACCATCACCGCAAGAACGCCCGTCCCGCGGGAATAGATCTTCAAATGTCTGTCCCGCTTGCCTGCGTTGGCGAAGGTGTAGTTCGCCTGGTTCTGCATCATCCAGTTACCGATATTGGATTTCTTCCCTTCCCCGTCGGTGGTCTCGGTGTCGATGCAGACCTCTCTGCCATCCTCGGTGACACACTTGAAGATGATCATATCCGTGCCCACGGCGGTGGGGTTGTCGTTGGGGTTCAGGGAGGTGAGCCAGCAATCGCTTTCCACGGCGTACTCCCGCAGGTTCAGCTTGGCGTAAGGCTGTGTGACAGAGAGGTGGTCGGGATCTCTCCGCACGTTGTACTTCACGGGGAGACGCCCCGCCTTGGTGGCGTCGCCGAAGATCCAAGCCACCTCCGTCTCTGCAAGACCGATGGTAGTATCGTCAATGCCCTTATACTGGGCGGCGTAATTTCTGCCATCGCGGCTGACGATATACCCCTGCTGGGGCTTTGCGGGGTCGCACTGGGAAGGCTCGGTATAACACCAGAAGGTACCCGTCACCTTGCCGCCGCTGACAACAAAGCGCACCGCGCCGTTGGCGCACTTACCGTTCAAAATTGCCTGATCCGCAGTCTTGCCGGAAAGGGAGCCGAAGGCCAGATCTCCCGAAGTACCGCCCAGCACCCAAACGTACCCGCCTGCAGGAACGGTAAACACCTCGGGAGTATAGGGCTGTGGCGTATAATCAATGTAATCGCACCCCACGTAGATGGGGTTCACGGTTTTGCCGTCTTCCAGGAAATAATCCGCAGGCAGGTCAAACTTCAAGCCGTAAAAATCGCTCCATTCTCTTTGACCCAGCCATTCTCCTCGCACCTGATTACCGATGTTCAGCACCGTAACCTCCACAGGGTGATCCTCCTCGTTGCGGAGCTGATACCCCAGGAAGAAGGGACTTCCCGTATGGTTGGAATGCTCGTAGGTGAAGAAGATCTCCCCCGTGAGCCCTTCATTCCGCAGAATGGCCTGCCCCACGTCAGGAGGCGCCAGCATCTCGGGATTGTTGCTGTAAATATAAACACCGCCGCCACGCTTGGTGTAGAGAATCTCCGCCGCAGGGGTGAGATCCTCCGTTTCGGAAAGGGTTGCCGTCAACACTCCGCCTGCAAAGCGGTTGCGGAAGGGCTGGCGGAGATCACGCTGATCGTCCACGTTGGTTTTGGTTTCCACCGTCACCAGCAGTTTACCGTCTTTTCTTTCAATCTTCATATCAAACCCTCCATCTTTCACTCAATAAAGCCGTAATACCACGTACCGCCGCAATTCACCGCCACCACTCGATAGGACTTGGCAAGAACTCCGTCGATGTAATACACACCTGCCACAATGGCCATTTCATCCACGTCCTCGGGTGTGCCTCGCACGGCGTAACGCTCCAACAGCTCATTGTACTGATCGGAGCCGTGGGCAACCAAAATCGGCTCCTCGGTGAAGAACTCAATGTCGCCCTCCTCGCGGTATTCCGCCGCCTGGTTATACGCCACGGTCAGAGACTTCCGTAGGGTATCCATATCCACCTTGGTATTCCCCATCAAGGAGGTCAGCTGGTATTCCGAGGCATACTCCAAAAGCCCGTCTACGTCATACTCCAGGGAGGCGCGGATGTAGCCCTCCACCGCCTTCTCCGGAGTGGAACGCATGGTATAGATCAAAAACACCAATCCCACCACCAGCAGTAAAATACCCAAACTGCAAAGCGGCCAATATTTCTTCCAAATGTTTTGCATAACAAATTTTCCTTTGCTCTTTGATTTTCCTTATTGTACCACAAAGATATGAACATTTCAAGAGAAAAAAGGAAGCCTTCCGCAGAAGGCTCCTTTGTTTGTATTGCTTTTTATCTCAGCTTGGGTCCGTCCTCGGTCATGACCCAAACGTTCTCAAAATCCCAGCCTTCAAAAGTGGATTGATCCAAAAGCTGTGCTTCCGTGATGATCTCCACGTAATCGTGGGTGGGCAATACTCTGTACTTAGGATTCTGCAAACCGAGAACATTTGAGCCTTGATACTCGTTGATGGGTTCGTAGTAGGTACGCAGATCCTCCAGGTTGTAATTATCCCCGAAGTGACCGATGTAGTACTCCTTGAAGTCGTCCCAGCTGGTCAGCTCCTTCTTGTTAGGATCCTTGATGTTGTAGCTGAACACGGTGTTGCGGTCAAGCACAAGGCCGATGAGTGCGCCATGGCAGTAGACACGCTTATCCTCGCAGATATTGGGTACGTCCACGATGCCGGTGGCGTAGCAGTTATAGACGGTGATCTTCTGATCCTCGCTGTATGCCGTGAACACCTCCAAGCAACCGATCAAGGAGCCGCAGGGATTGTAATATCTGCGCCAAGGACCGCCGTTCTTGTTGGTGCTGTCCTGACAGGGGCTCCACTCTACGTAAGGTGCGGTGATATTGCCGGTGGCGTAACAGTCGATCACGTCACTGCGGGAGTAAATATGACCGATCAAGCCGCCGATGCTGACACCACCGTAGTGATCATCGCTGGAAGCATAAATATCTACGCTTGCATAGCAACGGAGGATATCCGTATAGTTGCCGGCATTGCCCACGAGGCCGCCGATATCACCGTCAATTACGTTGATCGAACCCGTGGCATGACATTTCTCGATCTTGACGCCAAAGGATTCACCGATCAGACCGCCTACGCAGGGAGTCTCTGTGCTGGAGGTGAAGATGATGATCTCCACGTCAGCAGAGCAGTTCTCAATGGTGATGGTTTCTGCGGGAGAATAGTCGCCGTCTGCCATGTATTTTCCGATGTTGCCGATCAAGCCGCCGACGGTGCCGCCACCGGTAATGGTGCCGCTGATGTGGCAATTCTTCATCAGGACGTATTCCTTGTTTTCCAACGTAACGCCGCCGATCAAGCCGCCGGTGGTGGAATTGGAGCTTTGGAAGTTCACCACCGCGGTGCAGTTCTCAAAGGAGCAACCGCTGCCGTAGCCCACGATGGCAGCGGTGGACTCGCCGCTACCGGGCTGCTTATCGGTACGATTTTCTTCGGTACGGTGATTATCCTTCGTGTGGGCATTGACGATGTTCATGTTCTTGAAATGGGATCCTTCCACCTGAGAGAACAAGCTTTGAGCCTCGCCATCGTAGCAAATGTTGGAGATGGTATATCCGCCGCCGTCGTAATGATGGCGGAAGGGGTTGTCCCAATCGCCGATCACGATCCAGGTTGCCACGGAGGAGCAATCGATGTCCGCAACCTGCTTGAAGTAGTAGCCCTGCTTATCCACCACCTTCTGCAGATTCATCAGATCCTCCAGACAGGTGATAAGGTAGGGATCCTTTTGCGTACCGCTTCCCGACCACAGGGCGGCGGATTTCACGGTGACGGTATAAGTAGCGGATACCCCGGAGCCGTCCTTGGCGGCGGCCTTGACGGTAACGGTTCCCGCCTTCTTGGCGGTCAATACGCCGTCGGAGGAAATGGAAGCGTAGCTGCTGCCGGACTGGATAGACCAGGTTACAGCCTTGTTCCCTGCGTTATCCGGCTTCACCGTGGCAGTCAGGGTGATCTTGTCACCCTCCTTCACCTCCTTGTCACCGCTGATGGTGATGGAGGAAACGAGAACAGGCTTCACGGTGACGGTATAGGTGGCGGATACCCCGGAGCCGTCCTTGGCGGTGGCCTTGACGGTAACGGTTCCCGCCTTCTTAGCGGTCAATACGCCGTCGGAGGAAATGGAAGCGTAGCTGCTGCCGGAGGAAATCGACCAAGTCACGCCCTTGTTGGCGGCGTTATCCGGCTTCACGGTAGCAGAGAGGGTGATCTTGTTTCCTACCTTGACCTCCTTGTCACCGCTGATGGTAATGGAGGAAACAAGGATAGGCTTCACGGTAATGGTATAGGTTGCAGAAACCCCGGAGCCGTCCTTTGCGGTGGCCTTGACCACCACTTCACCGGGAGCGACTGCGGTGAGAACACCATCTGCAGAGATGGAAGCATACTGACTGCCGGATTCGACAGACCAAACCACGCCCTTGTCAGCCTCCTCCGGCTTCACGGTGGCAGTGAGGGTGATCCGGCCGCCCGCCGTCACTTCCTTGTCACCGCTGATGGTGATAGAGGAAGCGGGAACAGCCTTCACAGTAATCGTATAGAATGCGGATATGTCGGAGCCATCCTTGGTGGTGACCTTGACCACCACGGTGCCTGCCGCCTTGGCGGTGAGCACACCGTCGGCAGAGAGAGTAGCGTATTCACTGCCGGAGTCGATTTCCCAAATCACGCTCTTGTCGGTGGCTTCCTCGGGGGTCACCGTAACGGTGAGGGTGGCAGTTTCGCCGGGATACAGTTCTTCCTTGGAAGAGGAGATCTCTACGTTCTCCGCAAATACCGTTTCCGGCTCGCTGATCTCGGGCTCACTGATCTCGGGCTCGCTGACCTCGGGTTCACTTACCTCGGGTTCACTTACCTCAGGTTCACTTACCTCGGGTTCACTTACCTCAGGTTCACTTACTTCGGGTTCGCTTACTTCGGGTTCACTTACTTCGGGTTCACTTACCTCGGGTTCACTTACCTCAGGTTCGCTTACTTCGGGTTCACTTACCTCAGGCTTACTTTCGTCCAAGCTTTCGGAAACAGGCAAGGAGACTTCCCCTCCCCGGGATATCTCCCCCGAAACATCCAAAGATACAGCAGGTTCACTTACCTCCGGATGTTCGGTGCAGGAAGCCAAAAGGCAAAGAAGTACGCAAAAAATCAATCCAATCAAAAGCTTATTTTTCAAAAAATCGCCTTCTTCCACAAAAATGTTCTTTCTTAAATATACTATACCGCACTTTCCACCAAAAGTCAAGAGGGGCATTTTCGCAATATATTTCCTATAAAAAAGCGTGGTTACTGAGCAATTCGTTGCAGAAATGCTTACGCTTTTCCCAATGCTCCTCGTAGGCTTTGGCCGCCGTTTCCAAGGCGGGGTCGTTTTCCCTCCCGCCCTGTACCAAAGCAAGCACCAAGGCGGAAAGCAGTTCTTCTCCCTCCAAACGGAAAAGTTCCATGGCGATCCGCTCTTTTCGCTTTTGCTCCGCGTCCTTTTTCGCACGGCGGAGCATCCACGCCAGCACGGCGGAAAGCACTGTTCCCAACACCCCCGCCGAGGAGAAGATCACCGCCAAAAGCTCATAAAGCTGTGCCGTCATTTTACGCCGGACAGATCAATTGCTTTACGTTTCACCTCCCGATCCCTCCTTTGCCTGCTTGATAAGATTATGCGCGTAAACGGTACACGCTGTGCAGATCACCCCTTGGGTCAAGGCGGAATAAAGCAAGGTCAGCCAATCCTCGGGAGATCCCACACCAAAAGAAGCCAAGTACATAAAGGACAGCACACACCCCACGGCGCAAAGCAAAAAGGGAATCAGCCAATCCTGCAAAGGACTTTTTTTCAGAATTGTCCCCAGCAGATACAGCACGGGAACCAGAACCGCCAGCTCGGGGCGGAGAAATTCCATCAGTTCCATAATCGCTCCTTTCCGTTATTTGGCCAAGGAAGAACCGAGAGCGTACTCATCGGGCTTCTTGGCGATCTCGGCGTAGAAGCTGTCCAGCTCCTTGCGGTAGCCCAGTTCGCCCATAGCGGTCTCAAACATTTCTTTGGTTCTGCTGTTGCGGTACAAATATACGAACTGCAAGAACAAAGCGGTCTCCCCTGCCTTAGCATCGCTTTCCTCCGGAGAATAGCCCGCAGAACGGTAAATGCGGTAGTAACGACCGTAATAGTCGTCACGGGCGTCGGCAGAGCGCTTGATCAGATCCTCCATGCCGTAGGAAACGTCCTCGCGGTAGTTGGGGAGATAACCCAAAGAGCGCAAGTTCAGCATCAGCTCCTCCAAATACCCATCGGAAAGATCGTGTGCCTCCAACAGCCCGCCCAAAATCTTTTCCAGCGATTCCTGCTGTGCAATGGTGCTGATCACACCGCCTTCCCCCGCCACGGAGACCAATTGCTTGGCCAACTCCTTAGCGGAAACGGTGGGTGTAAACTTTTCCGCCAGCTCCTTGGCGGCATTCACCTTCTTGGTATATTCCGCCATGGCCTGCACCCGCTGAGAGAAGCTCATCCCCGTAAAATCGGGCACGGGGATCCCGTAAGGGTTTTCCGATGTCACGGCAGACTCCGTTTCCGGCTGGGGTTCCGTAGCAGAATCGCTGTCGGAATACTTCATGGTTGCGTTTGCCATATCCATCAGCAGATCCGCCATCTTTTCTGCCCCCTCGGTGCGCTGCTTGTTGTAGGTCATGGACAATTGGTTTTGGGTATCGTTGTGCTGTGCCTCCAGCTCCCCTGCCCGACGGGACTCGTTGTCATCCAGCTCCGCAAGTCTCCCCCGCAGATCCAACGTCAGATCCAGCCCTGTCTGGGCGTTTTCGCCGGAAAAGGCAAGCCCCCGGGAGGCAAGGGTACGGTCCAGATCACGCTCCGTCTTCATGGTGTCTGTCACCGCTTGATTTTTGCTTGCTTGGGTATCCTTCTTCAGCTGTTCCTTTTGCGCATCGTATTCTGCCTTGGCATTGGCCTTGGCCTCCTCGTACAAACGAGTCAGCTCCTCCTGCCCGGCAGAAAAGGTATCCAGCGCCGTTTTGGCTTCCTCAAGCCAGGTATTAAATTCCGTTTCTTTCATATCGTCCTTTCCTTCCATAGACCAAGGTCATGGAAACAATTTCGTTGTGAGCGTAATCCTGCTCCTGCAAGCGAACCCCCAAACGAGAGGAGCGTAGCGCTCCCGTGCGGAAATGCAGATCCAGAAGACCCTCTCCCTCCCGCTTGGGGGTCAGTACCACGCCATGCTCCATATCCTCTCCGTAAAGCACGTCCAGCACAAGATCTCCTGCACCGTACAGCTCCAGCCCCATCTCCGTCAGCCGCTTTTGCTTGCCGTCCCACCGCAAAGGGGTCATGGGGGATTCCCAATAGGCGGTGATGAGACTGTCCGAATCCCACGCAATGTCGGGATCAAGATACATGATCCGATTCTCGTAGGTGAAATACAGCTTCCCACCGAACTCTCCCATAAAGTCTGCGCGGAAGTGATCGTAAGCGTACCACACCCCCAAGGGATAGTTGTAGATCAACGCCAGATCCTCGCAGACCAAATACAATTCCCCTGCAGCGCGATGGTTGAACAGCCGCAGATGCTCCACATCTCCCGAGGCCAGCACCCGCTTCAGGGTCTTCCCCACCGGGGCAGAGAAGCAAACGGCGTTTTTTTCGTTTTCCACCGCGGTGGATCGCCAGCTGTTCAATCCGTCGGCACATAGGGTCACAGGCTCGTTGTTCATGATACAGCCGCACCCCGCAAGCAAGCTGCCCTTTTCGCCGTTCAGGTTGTATACCGGAAAGGAGGAGTACAGATGCCCGTCCACCCCGGTGAGAAGCTGACAGTAGGAGTAATACGCCCGTTCCTTGGTAAAGATGAGCTGGCGGTCATACTGGGAAATGATGTCCATGATGGGAGAGCTTCCGATCACCGTGTAGTTGTTTTCGGGGAAATATTCCGCCGAGGGCTGACCGTCCGCCAGCTCCGAATGGAAGCGGTAAGCGGGATACTCCTCGTTCCCCCACAGAAATACGTGTCCGTCCGTATCCCCGCCGAAGAGCATAACGCCCTTCGCCTTCAGGATCACGTCCCTGCGGTTTTTGCCCACGTCGTAGGTGATCTCCAGATTGTTCAGCCCCTCCTCCGGCGCCTCCGACAGGGTGACGGTTCCTGCGGCAAGATCTGCGGTAAAGGCGTTGGGATACAAGATCCTATCCAGGGTGACGAGATAGATGCTCTCCAAGTGCTTTTCCGGCAATTGGAAGGTGGTTGCCTCTCCATCGCAGGAAAAACGGACTCTCCGCTTGGAGGTAAGCATATTCACGTCCTCAAAATGACTGCCGCCTCCCTGAGGGGAGCAACCGATGGCCACCAGCGGAACGTAGCCCTCCACCGTCTTCACCGTTTTACCGTCAAAGCTATAATAGCCGTTTTCGTTTTTGATATATACCTTGCCGGCGAAGGAAAACATGGAATGCCTTCCCTCGCAGACGTTTCCCACCGGCATCGCGATCTCACTGTCCCCCTCCACCATGTACAGCACGCCGGCGGCGGTGTAAAGCAGATACTGCTTACCGTTCAGGTAGCCGCTCCAAAGTCCCGTGACCGTGTCGGGAGCCGTAAACGCCGTGGAGATCCCCGGCCGCTTCTGCAGCGTGCGGTTTTCGGTGACCTTGAAGTTGCGCATATCAGGCGAACGGGAAAGATCCCGGGAAAACACCTGCCGTTCGTCCAAGCCGTAAAACTCCGTCACCGTCATCCGTTCCTTCATTGGTACACCTCCAGAATAGAATGGACGCGGGAAGCACCGTCCGCCAACAGCCCCTTAGTCGCCTCCGCGGCGTGATGGCGCAACAGATCGGAAAGCTCCCTATCCTCCTCTGCCACCAAAAGAGCCGCCAAGCGGTAGGGCAATACGCAACGGCAAATACCCTCGCACAGATCCACCGTCTCCTCCAACCCGTAAATGCGGGCGTAGGGGCGTTTCTTCCCCGTAAGGCGCTCCTCCAAAGAGTGCAGCTCTCCCATCAGCACGTTCAGAATTCCCACGGCACGCACCCCAAGGTCATCCGTATCCTTGGGCAAGATGGCCTCCCCGTCCCCATCGCTTCCCCGCAGGGCGCAAAGATCCATCGCCTGTTCAAAAATTTCCTGTGCCTTCAACCTTTTTTCCTCCTTTCACCGGGCAAGGGGCAGGCTGTTAAGCCCGCCCCTCTTCCTCGCAATCAATGATTGGTAACGTAACGCTTCTTCAGAACGGCGGCAGTGGCACCGCTGAAGTTGCCGAAGGTGAGGTGCAGACAACCGTCTGCCTGCATCACCTCGCCGGTGGAAATGGGGAGCATTACCACACCCCCTGCAGGGAGGGTAATGGGAGAGATGGCTCTTGCAAAGGCATACTCACCGGATTCCATGGTAACGGTCACGTCACCTGCGCAGGCGGAGGTATCCACCAGCAGAATGGGCTCCTCCTTGCAATCGGTGAGATCCACGGTACATTCCGCCTGGTTTACAGTAGTGAATACCACCTGAGAGGCGGCGAAGTTCTTGCTGAGATAGGTTGCGTTCAAAGTCATGCTTGATGTCTCCTTTCAAAATGTATTGCGTTATACGTTGGCGCCGTCTGCAACGGGACAGCAAACCAGTTCTTCGGGCTTGATAACCTTGGCGCCGAACACCAAACGGCCTCTTACCGCCTTGTCGAAGGAGCCCTCCATGCGGTCGATGACCTGGGTCTCCAGCACCTGCTCTGCGTAGGCGATAGCAGAATAGGAGCCTGCCAGCATCATGGTCTTGCCATCCTTAGCGGAAAGCTGGTTGGAAACGTACACGTCACAGCCCAGCTCATCGGTAAAGCCTACCGCGCCGGTGCCGTTGACGCCGTTGTTGATCTGGAACTTAATGCCCGCCAGAAGCAGCTTAGACTTGATGAAGGGAGGCACCACGATCCAGGTTCTGCCGTCGGGAACGTTCGCCTCCTCCAGCTTCTGCTTCATGGCAGTGACCACGGCCAAAACGTTTTCGGGAGTGACCTCAACCTCATCCATGGTCACGCCTGCATCGCCGTACAGACCGAACACGTAGGTGTCCACCTGATTGCGCAACAGATAGCTGGCTCTCTTGGTCTGGCTGTCCGCAAGACCGATGGAGGAACGAAGCTCCTCAATATCCTTCACCTTAAAGGAGAAGGCCTTGTCCTGATCCACGTACAGCGTGGTGGCGTGATCGTCGATGTCCTCGTAGGTAAGACTGCCGTCGTAGTCATACACGGCGGGATCGTTGAGACCGATGAAGGTAACGGAATCCCCCTTGCTCTTGATATCGCCCACGAAGGCGGTATTGCAGATGGTATTGGCCAACAGGTTGTCCTCGTTGGTGCGAACGATCTCTGCGCTGATGATCTTTTCAATGCTGTTGTAATTTGCCATTGTTGATTACTCCTTTTTATATGATAAAATAAATTGACGTCGCTTGCGGGAGAGCGAAGCGATTACATCTTCCACTTCTTCATAGAGCGAAGAATGTTTTTAAAATTACTCTTCACATCCTTCTGGGACATTTTTTCCACTTCCTCGCGGGTGAAGGCAGGCTCGGTGCTGCCCTCTCCCAGGGCAGGGGCGCTTCTTTCCAGATTGCCCTTGTTTACCGCCTCGGCACGGGTGCCATTCCTGCCGTTGGTCATGAGATAGAAAGCATAGGCGTGGAGCAGATCCATCCCGGAGGCAACCTCCGCCCAAACCTCCTCGGGAATATCCGCAGCAGCTACGTCGGGAAACTGGGCGCGGAAATCGGCAATGTCCTTATCTCTCTTTGCTTTTTCCTCGCTTTGACGCTTGGCTTCTCTGCTTTCCTTGCGCAAGGACTTGGCATTCTCCAGCTCTGCCACCACGTCCTCCGGCAAGCCCTCGATGTTAATGACGGGGTCGCCGTAATCCGCCTGGAGGCGTTCCAGGAAATCGCCGATGCGCATCCCCATGGAGGAGGCCAGATCGTAGACCACGTCCAGCACCTTTTCGTTGTTTACGGTTTTCATGTTCAGATCCTTTCTTGTTCGTGAATGGTTTTGGTCTGTTGCGTTTCCGCGGCTCTGATTTCCTCCAACAGCTCCCGCTTTTTGGGAATCAGCTCGTCGGGAAGGCGCTCCAAATATTGAGACATGGTGATCTTGCCCAGCTTCAGCAGGTTGTCCAGCGTGTTCAGGGTGGACACCTCCGACCAGTAACTGCCGCCGCCCACGTCAACACGGCAGCTGTACAGCTTCTCCTTTTGGGAAGATAGCATAAAGGGCAGGTACTCGATCTTTCCCTCCGCCCCAACAGGCACCAAGCGTGCATCATCGTAGTAGGCGAATAGGAAATCCAGCCACACCAAACCAATATCCTCCACAAATTGATACAGCGCTCGCTTAACCCCCTCCAGGGGAACAGAGGAGCTTTTCTGCAACGCCAAAATAGCGGATGTATTGGTGGGAAGCACGTCTCCCAAGGCGGTATCCGTAGCGCCCATGAACTCCTTGGTGGCAGAGATGGCCAGATTGATCACATCCAGCATACCGGATTGCATTTGACCGGAAGAAAGCACCTTTGCCACGCTCTCCACCGGGCCGTTGACGGCTACCGCCTCGCCCACGCGGTTGGACCATTGATCGATCACCGTGGAATCGTACACCACCTTGGAAAAGGCGGTATCCATCATGTGCTTCATCACCATGGCAAAGCCCTTGTTGATGAAGATCTGGTTTTCGATCAAGCCCGTGGCAACCCCTTGCCCATGCCAGGAGTTCTTTACAGGCGTCCAGTTCATCACCGCCAGTGGGTAACGGGAAAGCCCCAGGTTCGTTTCCTCCTTGATCACCGCGTTCTTGGTGGATTTGCGGAAGCGAACCTTGCCGTCTTCCCCCTTCCATAGCTTGACAAGCGCGATACAGCGGGTGTTTTCCAGCTCCTTCTTTGCCAGATCTCCGCTTTCGTATGCGGTGTCATCGTCGGGAAGGATCTTGCGGATCTCCTCCTCGCTTCTGCCGTTTTGCTTGGCTTGGGCGCGAAGCTCCTCCACCGTTTCGCGCATGGAAAGCAGAATATAGGGCTGCTTTTCCGGGTTCTTGCAATTGGGATTGCCAAAGAATACGTTGGTGTTGTCCACCAGCACGCTGACAAAATCCCCGGTATAAGGCTGTCCCGTGCGAACCGAAGGGTCCCAATAGGTATAGCAAACCGCATCTCCGGTGATAGCGGCGTCCCTCAGGGCATTTGCCAGCAAAGAATCCATCTTCTGCTTATCCCAGCGAAAATCCGAAATACGGTTCAGCTTTTCCGTGGCGTCGGATTCCGCCTTCCCATTTTGTGTGGCAGAAGGCATTTCCGAAGAGAAGTGGAGCTTCACCGCCCCGGAAAGCACCGACGAGGTAAAGAAATCAATGATGCGGCGGAATATATTGAACACCGGGGTAGGCAAGCCCCCCGCCTGAATGCCGTCCCATTGATCCCCGCGGTAAAACCGTTCGTTGGTGTTGACCTTATCGTAAAGTCCAATGGAATAATGGTATTCCTTCCCCTTTTCGTAGAGCTGCCACTCCTCCGTAAAGGGCTTTTGTTTTCGGAACATAATCTTTTTCCTTTCGTAGCCCGCGACAGCGGGCTCATGCTTGAAAAAGGAACTCTTTTCCAAACTTTTCTCCTTGTTTAATATGCGATGAATTGCCCGTACCCTTCCTCCCGATGATGGGAATCAAAGCTGTAAAGACTGCTCTTGAAGGCAGTTCTTTCCGGCGCGGGCCCCGGCATACGGGACATCAACCCGTATCGCAACGCCTCCGGAGCATGGGTGATCTCGTGGGGAGTATCCGCCGCATCCTCGATGACGTTGGTATCAAACCGCAAAAGAGGCAGGGTGCGGATCAGATTTTTGCAGGAACGAAAGATCACAAGTCTGGGCGTGCCGTCCTCCCGTCGGCGGAGATACTCCCGTATGACCCGCCAACCCGGGATGCGGGCGTTGTTTGCCTTGACCAATCGGCTTACGCCCCCGCTATGCAAAAGATCAAATCCGCTTTTCCCGCTTTCCTGCCTGCGATTCCAAAGATCGGGAGAAGCGGCGGTATAACGAATCCTCCCCTCCTCGGGACTGAGAGAAGCGATCCGCTTCCCCGCCTCCGAAAGGATCAGATCCTTCTCGTAAAGCTCACGGTACACGTACACCGTGCCGTCGCTTGCCACCGCAAACCAAAGGCAGGCAGTCATGTCCAGCCCGTAGTCCAGCCCGCGGAATCGAATCCATTCCTCCGGCAGATCGAAATCCATGCAGGTGTGTATCTCCGGATCAAATTCCGGAAAAAACGCTCCCTCAAAGGCGTTCCAATCCCCGTAAAGCATGGCCTTACGGCGGGATTCCGGCAATGCCATGAGGGTACGCACGTATTCCGGATCCCGTTCCATAAGATAGGTGTTGTCGAAAACAAGGCTCTTGATCATAACGTAATCCTCCGCCCGTTCCCCGCTGCGGTAGCATTTGTCCACAAAGAGTCGCTTGACCCAATCGTGACCAACGCCGCCGGGATTGCAAGTGAAGTACATCCGCGGGCGGAAGGGCTGTTGCATTTGCCCGGAATAGCGGTTGCTCTCGGTGAGTGCGGAAAATTGCCCCTCGGTAAAATGGGTAGCCTCCTCCAGCCCGATGACCTCGTAGGCCTGCCCTTGAAACTGCAAAACGTCGCTTTCCGTATCGCAGTACCCCAGCCGTATGCGGGAGCCGTTTGGAAACCGAAATTCTTTTTCGGTGGAGGCATACTTGGCAACTCCATCCAAAAGAGACAGCAACGGAAACAAATGGTTTTCCCTAAGCTCTCCCAAGGTTCTGCGCAACAGCAGGATCTGGATCCCATCGTAACCCAGCGCCAACAGCACCAGCTTCATTCTCATGGCCCAGCTTTTTCCTACGCCACGTGCTCCTCCGTAAGCGGTGTATCTGGCCGTGGACTCAAAGAAGGCCTGTTGCTTGGGGTTGGGGGTGATGAGGATCTCCTTGGTACCTATCGTCACTTCGCCCACTCCTCCGCCTTGCCGTGGAAGATCACCGCAGGGGCAGAGCCTTCTTGTTGCTCCTCCGGTCGGTCTCTGTACCCGTGGTTGTTCTTTAGGTCAAAGGAAAGCACTGCCGCGGGGAGCTTCCCCCGAAAGGCTAACTGCTTTTTGATCTTGGCAATGCGGTTCCATGCCCGCCGCAGTAAGATCCCGTAGGTCTTGTGCTCCGAAAGAGCGATCAGATCCTTTCTGGTGATCCCCAAATAATCCGCCAAGCCTTCAATATCAGCCACCTCTCCGCTGGTGGGCAAGTATTCCTCAAAATATCGCTCCAGCTTTTCCTTGCAGTCCTCTCCCGAGGAGAACGTTCCCCGCGCTGTCCTTGCGTGGGAAACGCTCTTTTTCGTGGTTGGGTTGTTGGTGTCCATAGGCTTCCTCCTTTGTTGTTTTTTTGTGTCTTGCTCTCGACGTCAAACATCTTACCACGCCGTTTTTTAAAAGTCATCTCGATTTTTTCCGAAGAAAATCCCGCTTTTTTCCAAAGAAAATCCCGCAAAAATCCATCCGGACCGCAAAAATGACATTTTTTGTCAATAAAATATATTTTCTGCCATGTGTTGACAACCTTCCCCCTTCTATGGTATAATGAACCCGTAAAAATAGAAATGAGGTATCAACTTGTCCTTAAAAAGAATGGCGACCCGATTCGCCGCCATGCTTCTTTCCATATGTATCCTATTTACCTTGCCCGTATTTTCTATTGAAACAACGGCCAAGGCGTTGGATTATTCCTTGATCGAAACCAAGCTGAACACCTGGCAGTATTATCTCTGCCGCACGGTGATGTCGGTTTCCTTGAAGGATTATTTTGACACGGGCGTTCTCCCCTCCATCACCGCCGGGCAGTTTTTCTACGAGGGCGGCGCAGGAGGCTACCCCATCTCCATCATCGCACAAAATCACTTTGGCATCAAAATGCATACATGGGATGGGAAGGTCTTTGACCACGGCGATGACGTGGTGTACAACAGCTACTCCGATTTGGTGAACATCAAGGGCGCAAGCTACGCAAAAAAAGCCAGCTTGTGGCGAGCTTACGACTCCTTGGAGGATTCCATTGCGGATCACTCTGCCTTCCTTTTGAGATACAGCCGTTATGAGATCGTGCTGAATGCAAAGGATTACGAGGAAGCGGCCTATGCCTTGGTGGAGGCGGGCTATTGCTCCGGGGAGACCTATGCCATCAACCTGATCAAATTCATTACCTCCTACGGCTTTGATCAGCTGGATGAGGTAACAAAGGACAAAAACGGTGTCTTCGGCATGATCATGGACCGTTCCCGCGTAGATCTTGCCTTGGGGCAGACGGATACGCTGACAGCCACCGCTTATCCTCCCACAGAGGCTTCCCTGGATGTGGTTTGGACAAGCTCCGACCCCACGGTGGCCACCGTGGATCAGCAGGGTAACATCAAGGCTGTGGGACAGGGCTATACCCTGATCACTGCGGTGTACAACGGCAAAGAGGCTTGTTCCATCGTATGCGTGGACACCAACGCCCACGTAATGAACCAAAGCCTTGCCATTTTTAGTGAGCCCACCTCGGATTCCAACTCCTTGGGCAAGCTGGTTCGCGGCCAGCCCGTGAGGGTAAACAGCGAAACCAAATACGTTGACCAGGACGGAATCGAATATTACTCCATTTCCGCCAGAGTTGGCAGCAAAAAAACACCCATCAGCGGATACGCTTCTGCGGAGAACATCCACATTGATGAGGACTCTCGTTTGTCGGTAGGTACTCCCACCACCGTATTCCACGTAGATCCCGGGGAAGCATTTCATCTTCCCGTGGAAATTTACGCAGAAGAATTGAAATCCAAGAAAATGACCTGGCGCTCCTCCAACAGCACCGTGGCTTCGGTGGACAGCAATGGCAACGTGGCCGCCATCAGCGAAGGTCTGGCCATGATCTCCCTCGCCTTTGACGGCGTGAACGCCTTGAACGTTACCGTATACGTGGGCTCCGCCGCATACCCCACCATCATCGCCGATAAGAACGTGTATCTGCGAGCCGAACCGGCTTCCGGCGCTGAAAAGCTGGGTTTGATCCGCGCGGGTCAAGAGGTCAAGCTGATCCTGGATCCCGGCACAGGCTGGTATCGAATCTTAGCAGTGATCGACGGCGTTCCTCTGGAGGGATACAGCTACTACACCAATTTCAGCCATCTCGAAGATCCTTCCCCCGACGACCCCGATGACTCCGAAGAACCTTCTGAAGAGCCTGATCCTTCCGAAGAACCCTCCGAGGAACCCTCCGAAGAGCCCTCTGAAGAGCCCTCCGAAGAGCCATCAGAAGAACCTTCCGGGGATCCCTCCGATGACACATCCGAGGACACCTCCGGCGACGACGGCGACAACACAGGCGGCTCCGTGATCACCTTCCTCTTGGGGCAGGTTGACGTAGAGGATTCTCTCAACGTCCGTGACACGCCGGGAACCGGCGGCGAAAAGATCGCCAAGCTTGGCAACGGCACCCAAGTCATTATCCTGGAAGGTCCTATCCACGTGGAGACCGAAGTAGTGTATACCGATTGGTATCACATCCGCTTCACCTATCAAAACGAGGTCATTGAGGGCTACGTTTCTGCGGAGTATATTTTGTTGATCGGCTCCGTGGATGTTCCCGTAGACCCCGAACCGCCCGAAACGTCCCAATATCCCATAGATGACCTTTTCGTGACAGACATTCCCGCAGGCACTACCCTGGAGGTTTTCCTGCAGGGCTTTGACCACCACGTGAAGATCTTCCGTGCCGATGGTACGGAGATAACCTCCGCAGACGTGATCTTTACCGGAGATGAAATCCGTTTCTATATCGGCCAGACGGTGATTTATACCCGCATCGCAGTGGTCAAGGGGGATTTGAACGGCGATGGAAAAATCAACTCCATGGACTATTTAATCGCCAAGCGTACCGTACTGAAAACCCTTTCGCCCTCTCCCCAGGCCATCCGTGCCGGCGCCATTGCCAACGGTGTCTACATCACCGCCATAGACTACATCAAGCTCAAGAGAGTGGCGCTGGGCACCTATACCTTCCCGAAATAAAATACACAAAAAAACACTCTGCAAGGTAGCTCCCTGCAGAGTGTTCTTTCATTCTGTTATCCAAATAGCCGCTTCAGCAGAGTGACCTGCCGTGAAAAAAACTTCAAAAACGAGACGTCAAATTTTTTTCGTTCTCCGTCCCCTGTACAATCCACCTCGTACAGCACAGCCCGCAAAACGTACCCGCCCTTCACCTTGCGGTCAAGACGGTAGGGTACAAAAAGCAAAAACGCTGTCATCAAGCGGCAGAGAAATTTCCCCATGGACATCAAATCCTTTCGTGGTTTTAATCGTTTCGGATCAAGGTTGCCGACCCCTCCCGCAAAACCCGCTTCAAGGTATCCAGATCACGTATCCGTTCCTCGGTGAGCAAGCCGCCCCTGCCCACGTCCTCGATCTGATGGGCATCCGAACCACTGGTTTGCAGCAGTTTATGCTCTGTGGCGTAGGCCAGCGCCAGATCGTTTTGGGAGTTGTGGCGGGGGTTGCCGTTGAATACCTCCACACCGTCCAAAAAATCGGGAGTGGCGCGAGTAAGATGAGGACGGTAAGGATGAGCCTGGAAGATGAGGATCCCGTTCTCGTCTGCCAAACGGCGGATGGAGGGCAAGTCCTCTTCATAAATATGGGGATGGGCGCGCAAAAATTCCTCGGTAATACCGTAAAGCAAGTATTCGTTATACGCCCCATCCGGCTGAAGCTCCATGCCAAGAAGCACGTCGAATCCAATGCCGTCTCCGTAAGCCTTGGCGGCGCGATATCCCTTTAAGAAGGTCTCTACCTCCTCCTCGGGGGTTTGACAGCCGTGAACGGACATGGAATAACGGTTGTAATGATCTGTCATCACGAAGCCGGAATACCCCGCTTCCGCATAAAGCTTGACCATCTCTTCCCCGGGCACTTTGCCGCAATGAGAGGTTTCGTCGGTGTGAACGTGGGTGTCAAAACGGAACATATCGTTTTCCTGCCTTTTTTATGATATCGACCCACAGTATATCATACTCTTTCCTTTTTTTCAATAAAAAATACCATTGTGAATAAATATTCATAAATCATCTTATTTTTTGCCTTGCATTTCCTTATTTCTTTCGTTATAATATAATCGAAGAAAATTACGGCAAGATTGTTTTGACTTGGAAAGGACTTGTTTTACTATGCTTGCACTGAAAAACATCACGAAGGAATACAAAACCGGCGATTCCGTGGTACAGGCGCTGAAGGGCGTCAGTATGGGATTCCGCGCCAACGAGTTTGTCTCCATTTTGGGTCCATCGGGCTGCGGCAAGACCACGCTCTTGAACATCATCGGCGGCTTGGATCGTTACACCACGGGAGATCTTTGCATAAACGGGAAGTCCACCACCCGTTTCCGCGACCACGAATGGGACACCTATCGCAACCACTCCATCGGCTTTGTGTTCCAAAGCTATAATCTGATCCCCCACCAGACCGTCCTCACCAACGTAGAGCTGGCGTTGACCATCTCCGGCGTTTCCAAGGCGGAGCGCAGAAAACGCGCCGTGCAGGCATTGGAGCGCGTCGGCTTGGGTGATCAGCTGGATAAGAAGCCCAACCAGATGTCCGGCGGTCAAATGCAGCGCGTGGCAATTGCCCGCGCCATCGTCAACGATCCCGAAATTCTGTTGGCAGACGAGCCTACCGGTGCTTTGGATACCACCACCTCCTTGCAGATCATGGAGATCCTGCGGGAAATTGCCGCTGACCGCTTGGTAATCATGGTTACCCACAACCCCGAGCTGGCAGAGGCGTACTCCACCCGTATCATCCGTCTGCAGGACGGCGTTCTTCTCTCCGACAGCAATCCCTACGACATGGAAAAGGCAGAAAAGCAGGTCAAGGAAAAAGCCGCAAAGAAGAAAAAGCCCCTCTCCCTGAAAACAGCCCTCTCTCTGTCTCTCAACAACCTGATGACCAAGAAGGGCAGAACCTTCTTAACCTCCTTTGCAGGAAGCATCGGCATCATCGGTATCGCCTTGATCCTCTCGCTGTCGGCGGGCATCAATGCCTTTATCGACGATATTCAAGAGGATGCGCTGTCCTCCTACCCCATCACCCTCCAGCAGGAAACTACGGACTTCTCCTCCATGTTCTCCGCCATGGTAGACGCCAAGGACAGCGCCGAACGTCCTGTACAAGACGGTGTGATCTACGTAGACGATTCCTTGGTCAACATGGTCTCCTCTATGATGTCCACCACTAAAAACGATCTGAAGGCCTTTAAGGCGCATCTGGAGGCGCACAAGGACGAGCTGGGGGATGCCCTCACCGACGTGCGTTACACCTACAACTTCAATATGCAGATCTATTCCCAGGACGGTAACACCCGGGTCAACCCCACCACCATCATGGACAACATGGGAGATTCCATCTCCGGCATGATCGATATGATGTCCTCCGCCAACTCCCTATACGCCAGCACCTACGCCTCCACCATGAATATGTTCCGCGAAATGATGGACAACAAGGCACTTCTGCAATCTCAATACGACGTGATTGCAGGCGAATGGGCAGACGGCACCCACGAGGTTATGCTGGTGGTCAACGAGAACAACACCGTCACCAACCTTATGCTCTACGTTTTGGGTCTGATGGATCAGTCCGAGCTTTCCGAAATGGTCAATAACGTTCTGGCAGGCAACAAAATTGATATAGAGTATCCCACCTACACCTACGAAGACTTCTTGGGAATGTCCTTCTACATCGTTCCCAACAGCGATTTCTTCATCAAAACGGATGCCACCTATCAAAAAGACGGCAACTCCTATCCCATCTGGGGAGATATCCGTGAAACCTTTGGCTTTGACCAAGCCTCCTTTGCCAAGGAGCACGGCGTGGAGGTAAAGATCGCGGGCATCATCCGTCCCAATCCCGACGCTATATCCACCTCTCTCATGGCAGGCACCATCGCTTACAACAGCGCCTTGGCCTATGAGATTATGGATCTTGTAAAGCTCTCCGAGATCGCCATCCAGCAAACGGAGACCACCCCCGATTACGACGTACTCACCGGTCTGCCCTTCGACGATGGCAGATACGATAACCTCTCCGATGAGCAAAAGCTCTTCTACTTCGACGCATGGCTTTCCGGCAACACCAAAGCCAAGGCGGAGATCGCCCTGGGTCTGTTGGGTGCCGAAGCGGGCAATCTTGCACAGCAAGAGGTTGCCGCCATGACCAGAGATCAACAAACCGCCTACGTCATGGAACACTTCATGGATCTGGCCAAGGTAGAGCCCAACGTGTTCAAAGCGCTAGTGCTTTCCCTCATGCAAGCCACCATGGGTTCGGAATACGAGCAGTACAAGGCGTACTTTGAATCCATGTCACCGGAGCAGTTTGTACAAATGATGCAAAACTCCGGCGAAATGAAGCCGGAAAACGCCACTCCCGAAACCATGCAGGCCATGGTGGAATACTTCGCAACCCTTTCCAACGAGGACGTAGCGGCCATTACCACCGCCCTTTATGGCGCAAAGCTTTCTGAAAACATGGAAGCAGAGCTGCTGGAACGGTTCACCACCGCAGAGCTTGCCGCCAAGTTCGATGAGCTGTATCCCACCCTTCCCGATGAAGCCAAGCTTCTCCTTTACAAGAAGTATATGCCCCCCATGGTATCCGATTCCACCCTCCCCAAGCGTAGCGTGGATCTGGGCTTTGTGGATCTCTCCTCCCCCGCTTCCATTTCTCTGTATTCCAAGGATTTTGAGTCCAAGGATCTGGTCAGCGAGTTCATCGCCAAGTACAACACCACCGTAGGTGAGGACTCCGCCATCACTTATACCGACCTTGTGGGCATCATGCTCTCCTCCATCACCGTGATCATCAACGCCATTTCCTATGTACTGATCGCCTTCGTTTCCATTTCTTTGGTGGTTTCCTCCATCATGATCGGTATCATCACCTATATCTCCGTATTGGAGCGCACCAAGGAGATAGGTATCCTGCGTGCCATCGGCGCTTCCAAGAAGGATATCTCCCGTGTGTTCAACGCCGAAACCTTCATCGTGGGCTTCTGTGCCGGCGCCATCGGTATCATCGTTACCGTTGTGCTGTGCTTCCCCATCAACGCCATTATCCACGCCGTTTCGGGCATTCAGGCAATCAACGCCGCCCTTCCCGCGGTAGGCGCCTTGGCCTTGATGTTCGTCAGCGTCTTCTTCACCTTCGTTGCAGGTCTGGTTCCCGCCAAGATCGCCGCCAAGAAGGATCCCGTTTTGGCCCTCCGTTCGGAGTAACAATCAAAAAAAGAGTCGCCCCAAGGGATTTCCCCCTTGGGGTATTCTTTTGGCCTTGGACAGCCTTACAATAAGGCAGAAAGCATTCGCCCATTCTTCCAAGCCCTCTGTACAACGGTAGAAAGCAAGTCAAGGATGTCCGTTCCGCCAACGCATTCCCCACCGCGGCGTATACGAGCCATAGCGCCCAAAGGAATCTCCGCTTATCCCAAACCCTTCGGAATGCCGCCCCCCTCGAGCTTACGGCTCCCTTCCCAACATTCCCGGCAACAAAAAAGGCGAGACACGAAGTCTCGCCTTTTGTGATTCATTCAAGAATTAAAGAGCAGAAGCCTTGATCTTGGTAGCAACTGCGCAGCCAACAACTGCAACAACTGCCAGAACTGCGAATACCAGAACGCCAGCGTCGCCGGTAACGGGAGCATCGGGTTCATCGGGAGTCAGGTCTTCGCCGGGGATTACAGCGTAAACGGAGGTCATCTCTTCGTTGATCACGAACACGTCGCCTGCCTTAACGGACAAAGCAACTACCTTGCCTTCCCAGTTAGCGTAGCCGGCATCGGGGTTGGAGGAAGAGGAGTGAACAACCAGAGCGATCTGGTTCTCGCCAACAGTAACCTTATCAGCGTTACCGGGGGTAACAACTGCGTCAGCTGCTGCAACGTAGGTGCCATCCTCCTGCTTGTTCAGCAGAACGGTG